>JADCJJ010000370.1 GCA_020247085.1 Myxococcaceae bacterium
CGATGGCCGCCATCAGCGTCTCGACGGTCTCGGTCTGCGCCGACGAGCAGAAGAACGCCTCACCCACCGCCTCGGCGCGCTCGCCCTGGAGGACGAGCTGCTCCACCACGTCGTCCACGTCGACGAACGAGATGCGCCGCTCGCGCCCCAGGAGGCGCAGCACCACGCCCCGCGCCGCCAGCTTGAAGAAGGACAGGTTCTCGTGGTCGCCCGGGCCGACGATGCGCGATGGGCGGCAGCTCGTCACCTCGAGCCGGTCCTTGAACGAGAACGCCACCCGCTCAGCCTCGGCCTTCGACTCGCCGTACCACTCCTCGGGCGCGAACGGGTCCTCCTCGCGGCGCGGCTGCCCATTGAGCGACGGCCCCGACGCCGCCAGTGAGCCGCACAGCACCAGCCGCCGCGCCTTCGCCCTCACCATCGCCTCGGCCACCGCCCGCGTCCCCTCGGCATTCACCCGCATGAAGTCGTCCCGCGTCGTGCCCCGCCGAATGCCCGCGAGGTGGTAGCAGACGTCGACGCCCTCGAGCGCCGGCCCCAGCGACGCCGGCTGCGTCACGTCTCCCGCCACCACCGTCACCTTCGGGTGCGTGAGCGCCGAGCGGTCGCTCCCCTCGCGCACCAGCCCCCGCACCGCGTGCCCGCGCTCGGCCAGGAACGTCGACAGCCAGCTGCCCAGAAACCCGTTCGCCCCGGTGATGAGCACATGCATTGGGCGACTTTCCCTCGAAAAAAGTGAACGAGGGGCTGTTTTCTCCGCGGTGACGTGCTACCTCGCTGTCCCCGGTTCCCATCAGAACCGCCCAACGTCCCCTTGAGGGGAGGAGACCAAAACCAACATGGCCGCCAAGAAGACCGCCGCGAAGAAGCCTGCCTCGAAGCGCAAGCCGCCCGAAATGCCCCCCGTGACCCCGTCGGCCGAGCTGGCCGCCGTCCTCGGGAGCAACAAGCAGATGAAGCGCACCGAAGTCACCAGCAAGCTGTGGGCCTACATCAAGAAGAACGGCCTCCAGGATGCGAAGAACAAGCGCAACATCAACGCCGACGACAAGCTCAAGGCCGTCTTCGGTGGCAAGAAGGTCGTCAACATGTTCGAGATGACCAAGCTCGTGAGCAAGCACCTGACCCAGGGCTGATTCACGCGAACACGTCGACCTTGACGTGGAGCGAAAGGGCTCACCGGCTTCGGTGGGCCCTTTTCGTTTGGGGCGCGTGCCTGGTGCGCTACCCGCCCACGGTCATCTGGAAGGGGTGCCGCCCGATGGCGAAGATGCCGCCCACCATCAACACGAGCGCAACCACCGTGCCGATGAGCGGCAGCCGGTAGCCCGGCTCGGCGGCGCGCTTGTTGCGGCTCAGCAGCACCTGCAGCACCACCGCCGCCGCGAGCATCATCACCAGGTGCCCGATGAGCGCGGGGTAGAAGGTGCCCATCGCCACCATCACCAGGCCGAGCACCACCTGCAGGTGCGTCAGGCCGGCGAAGACGCTCCCGACGATGCGCGCCGCCTTCGTGAAGGGCTTGTTCTGGGCGAACCCCAGGCCGAAGACGACGAGCGCCGCCACCGCCGAAGTGAGCACGAGGTAGCGCAGGCCCGAGTGTGCGTGCAGGAGACCAGTCATGGCGACGCCGTGTAACGGGCCCGGGCCCGTCGGCACACCGGTTTTTTCAGGCGACGTCGAGCACCGCGCCGCCGCGCTGCGAAGCCTCGAGGGTGCCGCAGGCCGCTCCGATGTCCTTGCCGCCCGAGTACCGCCGCGCGATGGGCGCCTTCAGCAGCTGCAGGTGGTCTCGGAACGCCTTGAGCTCGTCTGCGCCCGGAGGCTCGTAGCGCCCCGTCGGGTCCGTCACGTCGATGAGGTCCACCTTGATGGGAATGCCGTCGAACGCCGCCTTCAGGGCCAGCGCGTCTTCGAGCCCGGTGTTGAACCCCTTGATGACGACGTACGCCAGCATCGCCCGCTCGTTGCGCTGCGCGGCGTAGGCGCGGATCTGCTCGACGAGCGTCGGCAGCGGGTGCGTACGTTCCACCGGCAGCACCTGCGCCCGCTTCTCGGGGATGGCCGAGGTGAGGCTGAAGGCGAGGCGGTAGGGCAGCCCGTCGGCGAGGTACTTCTTGATGCCCGGCACCCAGCCGGCCGTCGAGAACGTCATCGCGCGCCCCGAGATGGCCAGGCCCGCCGGGTGGCACATGATACGCGCGGCCCGCGTGGTGTTGGCGTAGTTGAGCAGCGGTTCGCCCATGCCCATGAAGACGACGCCCCGCACCGGGCGGTCGGCCTCGTGCACCACCTGGAGCACCTGGTCGACGACCTCCCATGTCTCGAGGTTGCGTGAGAAGCCCATCTTGCCCGTCATGCAGAAGTCGCACGCGAGCGCGCAGCCGACCTGCGACGAGATGCAGACGACGTACTTGGTGTCGAAGAGCGGAATGCGCACCGCCTCGAAGCGCCCGCCGAGCGGTGAGGCGAAGAGGTACTTCACGAAGCCGTCGTCGGCCTTGCGGCGCTCGACCACCTCGAGCCTCGGCAGCGTCGCGTTCGCCTGCACCCAGTCCCGCACGCCCGCCGGCACCTGCCGCGCGCGAGCCACGTCGGCCATCGACTGCGCCCGGTGCGCGAAGACCGAGGCGAAGAGCTTCAGCGCCGCCGTGCGCGAGGCCCCGAGTGGCGCGACGCGCGCGAACAGTTCTTCGAAGTCCAGGTTCTTCAGGTTGAGGAGGGACACCACCGCTCTCAGAGCCCTAGCACCCTGGAGACGTTCGCGAGAAGGGCAGCTCGCCGCTCGACGCGGGCTGAATTGACAGAGGCCACGAAGCGCTACGATTTCGTCACAACCTCATTGAAATGGGTACGGGTTCGGCTTATGCGGAGCGACCGCGGTTCTTATTCCGGCCGTTCGTTCGTTTGATTGGGAGCTCGTTCATGCGTTCTTCTCGGTACCTCGTCGCTTGCGCGACGCTGATGTTCGTCGTGGCTTGCGGGCCAACGCCAAGCCGTCCTGATGCGGGCAGCACCGGTGGCGGAACTGCCGGTGGCTTCGGTGTGGGCGGTGGCTTCACGACGGGCGGAGGCGTGGCAGGCGGTTCGACGGCGGGCGGCACGGCCGGTGGCGCGACGGCGGGCGGTACGGCCGGTGGCGCGACGGCGGGCGGCACGGCCGGTGGCGCGACGGCGGGCGGCACGGCCGGTGGTGCGACGGGGGGGGGCACGGCCGGTGGTTCGACGGCGGGCGGTGACGCCGGTGGTTCGACGGCGGGTGGCTCGGCCGGTGGTTCGACGGCGGGTGGCTCGGCCGGTGGTTCGACGGCGGGTGGCTCGGCCGGTGGTTCGACGGC
>JADCJJ010000371.1 GCA_020247085.1 Myxococcaceae bacterium
CCCTCCCAGAAGCGCTCCGGCAGCGGCCCCTTGAACAGCGTGAAGGCCGACGAGGTGAACGGCGCCGACGCGCCCGGGCTCTCGTCGTGCGCCACGACGGTGGCGCCCCGGTTGAGCAACAGCGACGCGGCCCCCAGCCCGCTCTTGCCGAGCCCCACCACCACGAAGCGCTTCCCGTTCAGCTCGTTCGTCTGCATCGCCTCACCTCAGCTTGAGCGACGCCAGCGCGACGCCGGCGAGGAGGACCGAGGCGATCCAGAAGCGGATGACGATCTTCGTCTCCGACATGCCGGACTTCTCGAAGTGGTGGTGCAGCGGCGCCATCTTGAAGACCCGGCGCCCCGTCGTCTTGAAGCTGACGACCTGGATCATCACCGACAGCGCCTCGACCAGGAACACCCCGTGGATGATGGCGCTGACGAGCTCGTTCTTGCTCAGCATCGCCACCGTGCCCAGCGCGCCACCGAGCGCGAGCGAGCCGACGTCGCCCATGAAGACGCTCGCCGGGTGGGCGTTGAACCAGAGAAAGCTGATGCCGGCGCCGATGATGGCCGCGCAGAACACCGCCAGCTCGGCGCCGCCCTCGACGCGCGCGATGCCAAGGTACTGGTGTACCGGCACGCCCACCAGCCGCCGCGCCCCGCCCACCCCCTCGAAATCGGCGATCTCGACCGAGGTGCCCGCGGCGTAGCAGAGCACCACGAAGACGAAGGCGGCGATCATCGTCGGCGCGATGGCCAGGCCGTCGAGGCCGTCGGTGAGGTTGACCGCGTTCGACGTGCCCACCACCACCAGCCAGGCGAAGAAGACGTACAGCCAGCCCAGGTCGGGGTTCGCGTAGCGCGTGGGCACGAAGGGCACGGTGAGCCGGGTGTCGAACAGCAGGTGCGGAGCGCCGCCGCCGTAGTCGCAGAGCAGCCCGAAGACGCTCACCAGGAAGAAGCCCGTCTGCAACACCAGCTTGTACCGGCCGGCGAGGCCCTTCGAGTTGCGCTTCGACAGCTTGAGCCAGTCGTCGAGGAAGCCGGTGAAGGCGTAGCCGAGGGTCATCAGCAGCGCGACGAGCACCACCCGGCTGCGCAGGTCGGCGAAGAGCAGCGTGCCGACGAAGATCCCGATGAGAATGAGCGTGCCCCCGAGGGTGGGCGTGCCCTTCTTCTTCTGGTGCGACTCGGGCGTGTCCTCGCGCACGTTCGATACGCCGTACTGGGCGCGCCGCAGTCGCTCGATGAGGCCCGGGCCGATCAGCATGCCGACGACGAGCGCCGAGACGAAGCCCGCCACGATGCGGAACGTCGGGTAGCGCAGGAAGTTGAGGTAGCGGCCCGCGTCGCCGTCCTTCAACCACTCGTAGAGGAGGACGAGCATCAGTGTCCCCCCGGCCCAGCGCGCCCGGTGAGGGCGTCGACGACCCGCTCGAGCCGCATGCCGCGGCTGCCCTTCACCAGCACCACGTCGCCCGGCGCCAGCGCGCCCGAGAGCCAGGCGGTGAGCGCGCCCACGTCGTCGAAGTGCCGCGCCGCCTCGCCCAGCCGCTTCGCCGCCTGGGCGTGGGCCGCCTTCATGCGCGGGCCGAAGAAGGCCACCACCTGCGCGCGGTCGCTCGCGGCGACGCCCAGCTGCTGGTGGGCCCTCGCCTCGTCGGCCCCGAGCTCGAGCATGTCGCCCAGCACCGCCACGGGCCGCCCCGCCGACGAGAGGGCCGTCAGCGTCTCGAGCGCCGCCTCCATCGAGGCCGGGTTGGCGTTGTAGCAGTCGTCCACCACCGTCACGCCGCCCCTGGCGTCGAGCAGCTGCAGCCGCCGCGCGTGCGCCTGGGCCGACTCGAGCCCGCGAACGCACTCGTCGGGGCCGTAGCCCAGCGCCAGCCCCATCGCGAAGGCGCCGGTGGCGTTCAGCGCGTTGTGGTCACCCACCAGCCGCAGCGCCACCTCGTACGTCGCCCCGCGCGCGCCGATGCTCAGCGAGAGCCCATCGCGCCCCTGGGCCCGCACCGCCAGGAGCCGCACCTCGGCCCCCGGGGAGCGCCCGAAGCCCAGCACCGGCCCCGCGGCGCGCCGCGCCTGCGCCGCCACCCGCTCGTCGTCGAGGTTCACCACCGCCACCGCGCTGGCGCCGAGGCCCTCGAAGAGCTCGCCCTTCGCCAGCGCCACGCCCTCGAGCGAGCCCAGGCCCTCGAGGTGCGCCGGCTGCACCACCGTGATGAGGCCTGCGTCGGGGCGCGCGATGTCCGTCAGCCGCGCGATCTCACCCGCGTGGTTCATGCCCAGTTCGACGACGGCGGCCACGTGCCGGGGCTCGAGGCCGAAGAGCGTCAGCGGCACGCCCACCTCGTTGTTGAGGTTGCCCTGCGTCTTCAGCGCCGGCCCGCGCGTCTGGAGGATCGACGCCACGAGCTCCTTCGTCGTCGTCTTCCCGTTCGAGCCGGTCACCGCCCCGAGGGGAACGCTGAAGCGGTCGCGATGGGCCCGGCCCAGCCGCCCCAGCGCGCGCAGCGGGTCGTCGGCCTCGAAGACGGCGACGCCGGCGCGCCCCTCGAGCGCCCCGCCCCGCCCCGCGGCCACCACCACGCCCGCCGCCCCCCGGTCGGCGGCCTGCGCGAGGAAGTCGTGCGCATCGAACCTCTCGCCGGCGAGCGCGACGAACAGGCACCCCGGCGTGAGGGTGCGGGTGTCGGTGCAGACGGCGTCGAAGGCCGCGCGGCTCCCGGCGCGGGTGAGCCGAGCGCCCGTCGCGTCCTTCACCTCAGCCACCGAGAACCGCACCGCCATGGGTCGTCTCCTGCGTGCGCGTCAGCCGAGCGCTTTGCGCGCCTCGTCGAGGTCGTCGAACGGCGCCTTGTGGCCGCCCTGCTCCTGGTACGCCTCGTGCCCCTTGCCGGCGATGAGCACCGTGTCGTTCTCCTTCGCCAGCGAGATGGCGGTGGCGATGGCGGCGCGGCGGTCGGCCTCGACGAGGTAGCCCTTCTCGCCGGTGCGGGCCTTCGCGGGGCTCATGCGGCGCAGCCCCGCCTTCTCGAGCCCGGGGACGATCTGCGCGATGATGTCGTCGGGTTCTTCGGAGCGCGGGTTGTCGCTGGTGACGATGGGCACGTCGGCCTGCGCCGCTGCCTCGCCCATCAGCGGGCGCTTGCCGCTGTCGCGGTCGCCGCCGCAGCCGAAGACGACGAGCACCCGGCCCTTTGTCACGTGCCGCGCCGAGTCCAGGGCGCGGGCGAGCGCGTCGTCGGTGTGCGCGTAGTCGACCAGCACCGTCACGCCGTGGCCCGTCACCTTCTCCATGCGCCCGGGCACGCGGGTGACGCGCTCGATGCCGTCCTGCACGTCGCGCCGCGAGGCGCCGGCGGCCAGCGCCAGCCCCGTCGCGGTGAGGATGTTGTCGAGGTTGTGCGCGCCGACGAGCTGGCTCTTCACCGGAATGTCGCCGGCCGGCGTCTTGAGCGTCGCCTTGATGCCGGCGGTGGTCAGCTCGGCAGCGCCGCAGCTCACCTCGCCGTTCCCCAGACGCGAGAACTTCCACGCCATGCGCTTCTGCCCGCGCAGCTCGTTGTAGATGCGGGTGGTGTACGTGTCGTCGCCGTTCACCACCGCGACACCGCCGGGCGAGAGGTGATCGGTGAAGAGCCGGCGCTTGGCCTGGAAGTACGCCTCCATGTCCTTGTGGAAGTCGAGGTGATCGCGCGAGAGGTTGGTGAAGCCCGCCGCGCGGAAGGTGAGGCCGTGCACGCGGTCCTGGGCGAGCGCGTGGCTCGACACCTCCATCACCACCGTGTCGACGCCGGCATCGACCATCTCGCGGAAGGTGCGGTGCAGCTCGAGGGGGTCGGGCGTGGTGTGTGTCGGCGCCCGCCGCGTACCCTGAAAGCGCACCTCGATGGTGCCGAAGAGGCCGCACACCGAGCCGCCGGCCGTCATGATGCTCTCGAGCAGCCAGGCGGTGGTCGTCTTGCCGTTGGTGCCCGTCACGCCCAGCAGCGACAGCTCTCGCGCCGGGTTCCCGTGGAAGTTGCCGGCGGCCAGCGCCGCGGCCTTGCGCGCCGAGGCCGTCAGGAACAAGGGCACCGACAGGCCGGGCACCGGCTTCTCTGCCAGCACCGCCACCGCGCCCTGCTCGACGGCGGCCCGCGCGAACTGCGTGCCGTCGGCGGTGGCGCCGGGCACCGCGATGAAGAGGTCTCCCGGCTTCACTCGCCGCGAGTCGGTGGTGAGCCCCGTCACCTCGACCTTCGCCTTCGTCGAGGCGACCGGCTCGGTCCCGACCCCCGCCAACACTTCGTTCAGCTTCATCGTCGTGTCTTTCTGGCCGCGGGCTGCCGGCGTTCAGCGGGTGGTGGAGGGCAAGGGCCCTGCCAACTCGAGGGTGATGCGCGCGCCCTTGTCGACGAGGGTTCCCGCAGCGGGCGACTGCGAGACGACACGACCGGAGCCGACGAGGCGCGGCTCCAGAGACGCGGTGAGGGCCTCTTTGACGGCCGCCCGGCCACTGTGGCCCGAGAGGTTCGGCACCCGGACCACCTCGTCGCCGTGGCCCTCGGCCCCGGCCTCGAGGCGCTCGATGGCGGCGACGACCGGGCTCTTCTCGGGCACCAACGGCGGCGGCGAAGGCGTCGCGGCGGCGGCGACCGCGGGGGCCGGCACCTCGCGCGAGGGCGGCACGGCGAGGTGCGGCATGGCGGCCTCGGCGATCTCCTTGAAGGCAGGCGCCGCCACGAGGCCGCCGTACACGTCGGTCTTCGGCTCGTCGATGAAGACGCCGATGACGACCCGCGGCGCCTCGGCGGGAACCAGGCCGACGAAGCTCGAGAAGCGCTTGTCCGAGTAGCCGCGCGCCACCGGGTCGGCCTTCTGCGCGGTGCCCGTCTTCCCCGAGACGCGGTACGCGTCCATGCGGGCCCGGGGCGCGGTGCCACCCTTCTCGACCACGCTCTCGAGCAGCTCGACCACCACCCGCGCCGTCTTCGCCGACACCACGCGCCGCACCTCGGTGGGCCGGTGCTCGAGCAGCACCAGGCCGTCGGCGTCGACCACCCTCGAGACGAGGTAGGGCTTCATCAGCACGCCCCCGTTGCCCAGCGCGGCGAAGGCCGCCGTCACCTGCAGCGGCGAGGCCGTCAGGCCCTGCCCGAAGCTCTGCGTGGCGAGCGAGATCTCGGCCTTCGGGAACGGCACGACGCCCTTCGCCTCGCCCGGCAGCCCCAGGCCGGCCCGCTCGGCGAAGCCGAAGCGCTGGTACGTCTCGACGAGGCGCTCACGCCCCAGCCGCTGGCCCACCTTCGCCGCGCCAATGTTCGACGACACCTGCAGCACGCCGCGCACGTCGAGCACGCCCGAGGGGTGGGTGTCGTTGATGACGTGGCGGCCGATGGGCATTCGCCCCTTCTCGCAGTCGAAGGTCGTCGCCGGCGTCACCAGCCCCTCGTCGAGGGCGCGGGCCACCACGAAGGCCTTCATGGTGGACCCGGGCTCGAAGGCGTCGGTGACCGCCCGGTTGCGCAGGGCGTCGGCCGGCACGCCCTGGGGCGCGTTGGGGTTGAAGCGCGGCGCGTTGGCGAGCGCCAGCACCTCGCCGGTCTTCGGGTCGAGCACCACGGCCATGCCCGCGACGCCGCGGGCGTCGTCGACGGCCTTGAGCAGCGCCTTCTCGGTGACGTACTGCAGGTGCCGGTCGATGGTGAGCGTCACCGAGGCGCCCTGGCGCGCCAGCGGGTCCTCGACGCCGTGGGTCAGCACCTTGCGGCCCTTCGCGTCACGCACCGACGCGCGCCGGGCCTCGTCCCCCGAGAGCTCGTCCTCGAAGGACAGCTCGAGGCCGTCGAGCCCGTGCGAGTCGGTGCCGACGAGGCCGATGACGTGCGCGGCGAGCTCGCGCTGCGGGTAGAAGCGCCGCGGCTCCTTCGCGTACCCGAGCCCGGGCAGCCCGAGCGCCTGCACCCGCTGCACCTCGGTCTGCGTCACCTGGCGCTTGGCCCACACGAAGCGCTTGCCCTTCATGAAGCGCTCGACGAGCTCCTTCTGGTCGACGCCGAGCACCTTCGACAGCCGCTTCGCCGCGTCCTTTGGGTCCGGCAGCAGCGAGGGGTCGACCCAGAGCGAGTCGACGTCGACGCTCTGCGCGAGCGGCGTGCCGCGGCGGTCGAAGATGTCGCCGCGCCGGGCCGGAATCTCGAGCTCGCGCTGGTACTGATCCTTCGCCATGCCGGCGAGCTTGTCGCGCTGGTGAATCTGCAGGTTCACCGCGCGCGCGAACAGGCCCAACAGCAGGGCCACGAAGACCACGCCCAAGAGCGAGACGCGCAGCCGCATCCACCGTGTGGGGGCGTCGGGGGCGGCCTGGTGGTGCTTGAAGTCGCGCATGACGGCTCGCTCACTTCCTGACGTGGAAGACCTGCGACGGCGGCGGGGTCACCATGCCCAGCTGCGAGCGCGCCACCGACTCGAGCTTCTGCGGCCCCTTGAGCGTCGCGAGCTCGAGCTTGAGCCGGTCGTTCTCGCGCAACAGCTCGGTGGACTGGGCGTCGAGCCGCGACAGCTCGTAGCCCTGCGACACCACCAGCACCCGCGAGGTGACGTGGATGATTCCAACGAGGGCCAGCAGGGCCACCGCGAGCGCCGCCGGCAGGATCTCTCCGAGGATGACCGAGAACGGCAGGCCCCCGCGGTTGCGGGCTTCGAGGACGACGGTCACGAGGCGGCTCCTGGCAGCTTCCGCACGGCGCGCAGCCTGGCGCTCCGGGCGCGGGGATTGACGGCGAGTTCCTCGTCCGAGGCGACGATGGCCTTGCGGGTGAGGGCCTCGAAGGGGGCCGACTCGGCGCGCGCCACCGGCAGGCCCCGGGGCGTATCGTCGACCTCGCCGCAGAGCCGCCGGAACGCCTGCTTGACGAGCCGGTCTTCGAGCGAGTGGAAGCTGATGACGGCGGCGACGCCTCGCGGCGTGAGGAGCGCTGGCACCGCCGCCAGAGCCCGCTCGAGCTGCTCGAGCTCGCCGTTCACTGCGATGCGCAGCGCCTGGAAGGTGCGGGTGGCGACGTGCACGTCTCTCGGCCACGCCCGCCGCGGCACGCCCTGCTTCACCGCGGCGACGGCCTCGAACGTCGTCGTCGGCAGCCGGGCCTTGAGCGCGCGCGCGATGGGGCGCGAGAAGCGCTCCTCGCCGAAGCGGAAGATGACGTCGGCGAGCTCGCCCTCGGGCAGCCGGGCGATGAGCGCCGCCGCGGTCTCGCCCTCGGCCGACATGCGCATGTCGAGCGGGCCGTCGTGGGTGAAGCTGAAGCCGCGCGCGGGCGTGTCGAGCTGCGGCGACGACACGCCGAGGTCGAGCACCAGCCCATCGACCGGGCCCTCGACGAGGGCCGCCACGTCACCGAACTCGCCCCGCACCGCGCGGAACGAGGCCCCGAAGCGCGCCAGGCGCGCCGACGCCGCGGCGAGGGCGGTCGGGTCGCGGTCGATGCCCACGACGCGGAAGCCCGCCTCGAGGAGCGCCTCGCTGTGCCCACCACCCCCGAGCGTTCCGTCGACGATCACCCGCTGCACCCCTGGCTCGAAACACCGCACCACCTCGCCCCGCAGGACGGTCTGGTGCCGAAAGGAACTCAGACCGCCCGCACCGCCACGGGGTCACGGAACGCTGCCTGCGCGTCGCCGACGTCGGCGAACACGTCGAAGTCGAACTGCACGCCGGCGGCCTGGAGCACCGTGAAGAGGTAGGCCGACAGGCCCGCGAGCTTGACGTCGCCTCCCAGCGCGCGAAACACCTCGGCTCGCCGCGACAGCGTCGACAACCCCCGGTAGTCGACGTGCGTGACGCCGCGAAAATCCATCACCAGGTCGGTGACGCCGTCCATCGACAGGCGCACCAGCAGCTCGCCGATCTCGGCCATGTCGTCGCGCCCGAGCTCACCCTCGAGCACCATCGTCATCGCGCGGGGCCGCAGGGCGTTCTTCGCCGTCGTCCGCCGCACCGTCTCCACCGTCGCCAGCTCGCTCATGTCCCTCTCCACGAAAGTCGAAACCGCTCAGCCCTGCCGGAGCTCGGTCAGCACCCGCATCACGTCGGCCGAGTCGGCGGCGGTGCGCGCCTCGGCCTGCGCCGCGTCCCAGCCGCTCTTCGACCAGAGCTCGATCACCTTCACCATGCCCGCCCAGATGACGTCCTTCTCGAGGTGGCCATGGCTGCGCAGCGTGGGCGGCACCAGCACGCGGCCCAGCTTGTCGATGGCCACCTCTTGCGCCGGCGCCACGTAGAGCCGCAGCAGCGACTTCACGCCCGGCTCCATCGGGTTGCGCCGCGCCAGGGCCGCCTCGAGCTGCTCCCACTCCTTCACCGGGTAGCAGTGCAGGCAGGCGTCGAGCGACGTCGTGACGATGAGCCGCTCGTCGTACTGCCCGACGAGCACCTCGCGCAGCTTCGCCGGGAAGCTCGTTCGCCCCTTCGCGTCGATCTGATGCTCGAAGACGCCCCGGAACACGTGCCCGCCTTGCCCCTGGATCAACCCCGCTTGCCCCGAATGGGCCTCGCAGTGGGAAGTTGATCCGCCGCTTACCACTCCTTACCACGACGGCCTCGAAAGTACGGGCGGTTTTCCAGTCGGTCAAGAAACCATGATCCAACCTGTAGCGGGCGCCCACCCATCGGTCATAAACGACCCACCCGGTCTCGCCCGAGATTTCAGTGAGGCCGAAAAACCATCGGCGAACGATGGGAAGAGTGCGCTAAGACGAGTGGGTGCCGTCGACCTCCGCCCCGCCGATTCGACTGAAGGTCGGGTACAAGACGCCCGAGGCGCTGCTCGGGGAGCTGACCCGCTCGGTGGGTCGCGGCGGCGTACGCCACGAAGCGAAGAAGCCAGTGGCGGTGGGGACGCGGTTCGTCTTCGAGCTCAAGAGCGCCGGCGTGCGGGCACCGGTCGAGGTTGACGGCACGGTGCAGGCGGTGACCGAGACGGCGCCGGGGCGCTTCGTGCTGCACATTCGCTACGAGCCGCCGAAGGACCGGCGCGGCCTCGACGCGGTGCTCGAGCGAATCTTCCAGGCGAAGGAGCAGGACGCGCGGCGGCGGGCGCCGCGGGTGCCGCTCCACGTTCGCGCGACCGAGCGAACGCCGAACTCACCCGTCTACCGGGTGCGGGATTTGTCGCGCGGGGGCATGGGACTCGACGTCGAGTGCGACGCGCTCCCGAAGCACCTCAAGGTGGGCGAGGCGGCGCTCGTGCAGATGCGGCTGACGACCGGCCAGCTCGCGGCGCACGGAGAGATCGTCTGGGTGGTGCAGCCAGACGCCGCGAAGGGCCTGCCGGCCCGGGTGGGGGTGCATTTCGGGCGGCTGTCGGGCCCGGCCGCGAAGCGGCTCGACGATCTGCTGACGCTCCGGGCGCTGCCTCAGCCACCGTGGATCGCCCGGCTGGCCTTCGGGGGCGAGGCCCTCGCCGAGATGGGCTGAGGGCGCCGCCGGGCCGCTCGCAGCCCGTTGAAGAAAGCGCTCAGGTCACCAGAACGTCGAACCTCCTCGCCGGGCAGCGTCAGCGGGCACCGTAACTGCGATTCGCCTTTCTGCGGGCCTCTTGCTTGCGCGGCTCGAAGCTCGACGTTCGGACTCGGTCGGCGTCCTTCAACGGGCTGTCAGGGCAGGAAGAGCAGCCCCGTCACCTGCGTGTCCTTCATGGCGGCCAGGGCCGCCCGGCCGATCCACTGGCGCTCCGGGTCCTTCGGGAGGTAGCGCAGCGGGAAGAGCCGCCGGGCCTTCGTGTCACCCAGGCGCAGCAGGGGCCCGTCTTGCCCGTCGGACGAGAAGCTCACCAGCGCGCCCTCGGCGTCTTCACCGTAGAGCCCGTAGTCGGGCTCCTCGAGGGTGAGCGCGCTCAGCACCACCCGCATCGTGCGCCGGGGCAGCTCGTCGGCGCCCTTCGTCACGCTCGGGTGCGCCAGAAACGCACGGCCGGGCAGCGTCCCGTCTTCGCTCTGGGCGAGGGCCCTGGCGCGCTCGAGCTCGAACTCGGGCGTGTAGCGGCGCCGCAGCACCGGCGCCTTCGCCGGCACCAGCACACCGTGGCGGTACTCGTACTCGCGCCCGACGTACACGAACGCCGGCTCGGGCTGCTTCGGCACCGCCTCGTACGTCCACTCGGTGACGAACAGCGCCGTACCCTTCACCCAGTCGGGCGGCAGGTCGTGCGCGACGAACTGCACCGCGACATCCTCGGCGCCGTCGACCACCG
The DNA here is from genome assembly GCA_020247085.1 of Myxococcaceae bacterium. Lineage (GTDB taxonomy): Bacteria > Myxococcota > Myxococcia > Myxococcales > Myxococcaceae > Xiheimicrobium > Xiheimicrobium aquaticum. The sequence goes on from JADCJJ010000371.1 coordinate 10,217, forward strand.
CGAGGTGCCAGGAGCGAATGCGCATGCCCTCGGACTCGCTCATCACGCTCGCCACCAGCAACTCGGCCGCGCCGTCGGCGTCGAGGTCGGCCTGCTGCACCGCGAAGTCGGTCACCACGCCCGGGCGAGCCTCGGTGGGCCAGATGACGCGGCGCTCCGCGGGGCGGTCGACCACCAGCAGGTCGACGCTCTGCGCGTTCGGCGCCGCGCACTTGCAGACCCGCACCTCGCCGAGCGTGGTGCAGGCTGCCTGCGCGCAGTGGTCGAGGGCCACCGGCGCCGGCGCGGGGAAGGGGGTTGCGGCGAGCAGCAGTGGGAGCAGCATGGGAGGCGTCATGGCCGAAGTCCGGACCGCGGTGAAGGTGGCTTCAGGTGAGGGATCCACCCCTGCCCCACTTCGGTCCAACCCCTTCAGGAAGTTGCCCTCGTGATGACGCGGACGCAGAGTCGTTGCCGTGCGTCCGTCACTCCTCGCCTTCGCCTTCGCCGCGCTGTCGGCCTGCGGCCCCACCATCGGCGACCCCTGCACCACCGAGCGCGACTGCGGCGCCGGGGCGTGCCTCAACCGCGACTTCACGCCGGGCGGGTACTGCTCCCTCGACTGCCGCGGCGGGGCCAGCCCCTGCCCGGCCGGGAGCATCTGCGTCGAAGATGCCATCGGCCGGGGCACCTGGGGCTGCCTGCGCAGCTGTCGCGCGGCCACCGACTGCCGCCCGGGCTACGTCTGCCGCACCGAGAAGGACTCCTCGGCGCCCGTGTGCGTCGGCCCCGAGGGCGTCTGACGGGCCTCGCCCCCCCTCGATGGACGGGCTGCGCCGTTTGGCTACAGTCCCTGACGTGTCGTCTTTCGCTCCTGAGCGCGTCGTCTTCTCGAGCATCTTCGAGGCGCTGTCCAGGGTGATCCGGGCCGACCGGCCCGAGCTGTCGGCCGAGGCGCAAGCGTTGGGCGTCGACCTCGACCGCCTCAACCCGGCCTACCCCATCGAGGCGTGGCGCAAGCTGACCGCCCTCGTCGCGCAGGCGCTGCACCCACAGGTGACGGGGCCGGTTGCCGAGTACCGGCTCGGGCAGCGCCTCATCCGAGAGTATGGCTCGACGCTGATGGGGAGGGCGCTCCTGGCCACCCTGCGCGTGCTGGGCCCCAGGCGCGCCTTCTCGCGGGTGAGCCGCTCGTTCCGCACCGCGAACAACTTCACCGAAGACCGCGTCACCCAGCACGGCCCCAACCACTTCGAACTGTGGCTCAACGAGCTCGACACGCCGTACCTCAGCCAGGGCGTACTTCAGGCCGCGCTCGAGGCGGCGGGCGCGCGGAATTGCAGCGTCGAGGTCATCAAGCGCGACGCTGCGGGCACCACCTACCGCTGCCAGTGGGACTGACGGGGGCTTCGGCCGGGGCCCGCGCGTCGCGCAGGACCCGGTGCCGCCATGACGCGGCGATGCCGTCATCGCCGCCCGCGTGCTATCGACCGCGCCCATGCCGCGTCGCGCCCTGCTCGCCCTCGCCGTCGTCCCGCTCCTGGCCTGCCCTGACAAGAAGCAGGCCCCCGCCGAGCCGCCACACGCCGCCGCGCCAGTGGACCCGAAGGCGCTCCGCCAGGAGACGCTGACGGTCCTCGTCACTGGCGCCGAGAACGGCTACCTGCTGCCCCTCTCCGAGGAGGGGACGGTGCGCGGCGGCGCCGCTGAGGTGCTGGGGCGATGGGTGGCCGCCGAGGGCCACTGCGCCGGCCCGCTCGCGCCGAACGGTGACGCTCCCTGCCCCGGGGCGGGCACGCTCGTGGTGTCAACCGGCGACAACGGCAACGGCCAGGCCATCTCGAGCTTCTTCAGGGGAGAGCCCACCGCCGAGGTGATGCGCCAGATGGGCTACGCGGCCTCGGCGCTCGGCAACCGCGAGCTCGACTGGAGCCGGGACCAGTTCGTCGCCAACCGCACCCGCGCCGGCTTCCCCTACCTGGCGGCCAACCTGTCGGCGACCGACGACGACGGCAAGGCCCTGGGCCTCGGGCGCTTCCGAGTGCTGACCCGCAGAGGCGTGACGGTGGCCATCATCGGGCTGGCGGCGCGCAAGGCGACGGTGACGCCGATGCCGGGGCGCATGAAGGGCCTCGAGGCCGTCGATGATGCGACGGCGCTCGCCGAGGTGCTGCCCGAGGTGAAGAAGGTCAACCCGCAGGTCATCGGCGTCGTCAGCGACGGGTGCCTCAACGACGCCCCGGCGCTGCTCGAGGGCCACGCGGACTGGGGCATCACCTTCTTCGCCGGCCGGCGCTGCGACGGGCCCTTCCCCGACAGTGTCGGCGCGACCCGCCTCGTCTACCCCGGCAGCCGCTGGTCGACGTACGCGAAGGTCTCGCTGACGGTCACCCTCTCGTCCACGCCGGTGCAGGTGACGAGCGCCGTCTCGAGCGTCGAGGTGCTCGGCGGCGAGGGCGCGCCGGCGCCCCACCCCGAGGTGAAGGTCATCGTCGACGGCTGGAAGAAGAAGCTCGACGAAGCGCTCGGAGGCGTCATCGGCTTCACGAAGACCGGCCTCGCCCAGGAGTCGCGCGAGATGACGACCTGGCTGACGTCGTCGCTGAAGGAGCGCTTCCAGACCGACGTGGCGTTGCTCAACCGAAAGGGCGTGCGGCAGGCGCTGCCCCCCGGCCCGGTGACGAAGGCCTCGGTGTACGACCTGGTGCCCTTCGACAATCAGGTGGTGGTGGCGAGGCTGCCCGGCGACGCGCTGCTCGCCGCCCTCGAGAACACCGAGGCGCGCGTGGCCGGGGTGAAGCGCAAGGGCGACGGCTGGGTCGACGCGAAGGGCGCGCCGCTCGACCCGAAGAAGGTCTACACGGTCGCCACGACTGACTACCTCTACCTCGGCGGCGATGGCTTCGCGCTGAGCAAGGCCGACCCCGCGCCCACCGAGACGAAGGTGTCGTGGCAGCTCGCGCTCATCGAGTGGACGGCCGGCCGGAAGTCGGACGAGAAGCGCCCCCTCGAGAGCCTGGTGGGGGCCCCATGAGCGCCCGCGCGGCGATGCTGCTGGGGCTCGCGCTCTCGGCCTGTGGCGCACCGGCGCCGGTCGACCCGCTCCCCTTCCCCGCGGCCGGCCCGACGGCGGCGCCCGACCCGTCGAAGTTCGGCCCGTTCCAGGTGGGTGTACGCACCGTCACCTACGAGGACCGTCGACGCCCCAAGCCCGACGGCTCTCCGCGGTTGCTGGTGACCGAGGTCTGGTACCCAGCGACGCAGGACACGAAGGGCCGCCCCACCGTCAGCTACGACATCAAGGAGCGCTTCACCGACGCGCAGCGCGCGATGCTGAACTCGAGCGCCATTCCCCTGCTCGAGACCATCGCGGTGCGCGACGCGACGCCGGCCCGCAGCCACGGGCCCTTCCCCCTGGTGGTGTTCAGCCACGGGCAGGGCGCCATCCGCTACCAGTCGACCTTCTACACGGTGCTGCTGGCCTCGCACGGCTACGTCGTGGTGTCGCCGGACCACGAGGGCGGCACGCTGGACTACGCGGTGCGTAACCAGCTTCAGGACGTCGGCATCGGCATCGCCACCCGCCCGGCCGACGTGCAGTACTTGATGACGGCGTACCAGCGGCTGCCCGAGAGCGACCCGCTGTTCGGGCTCGTCGACCCCGAGAAGATCGGCGTCACCGGCCACAGCTTCGGCGCCCTCACCTCGCTGCGCGTGGCGGCCATCGACAAGCGCGTGAAGGTCATCGTGCCCCAGGCGCCCCCGTCGACCGACCTGTTCTTCCTCGACCTGGGGCGGCCGAACCTGGGCATTCCGGTGATGATCCAGGGCGCGCGCAAGGACCGAACGCTGAAGTGGGACGAGCACGTCGCCCCCACCTGGAGCGCGATGCAGAAGCCGCGCTGGCTGCTCGACCTCTCCGAGGGCGGGCACTTCACCTTCTCAGACATCTGCGCCTTCGACCTCGCGGCCGTCAGCGACAGCATTCGCCTCGACATTCCCGGCGCCAACGTGCGCGGCGTGCTGACGGACGGCTGCGCGCCGCCGGCGCCCAGCGCGGCCGTCGCGCAGCCGCTGATGAACCACTTCGCGGTGGCGCTCTTCAACGCGACGCTGCGCGGCAGCACCGCCTCGCTCGAGCTGCTCACGCAGGCGAAGGCCGACGCCCTCGCGCCCGGCGCGGCGGTGGTGACGGCAGACCCGTGACGCCGCTCTGACACGCGTGAGCATTCGCCGCCGCCGCGAACCACGCTGGGGCCGGGCCTGCGCGTCGCCGTCGCGGCCACCCGGCGGTGCCCTCCCAGACGGGGAGCGCGCCCCCGCCGGCCAGCGCCCGGAGCGACGACGGTGACGGCGCTGCGGTTCGCGGGGCTCGGCTGGCTCGTGCTCGGCGCCGCGCTCGTCGGGCTGTCGTCGCTCGGTGCCTTCGCCCGGGTCCACGCGGCCGAGGCGCCGCCCAGGGCCGCGGGCGGGGCGCTCGAAGCCACGCCCGGCGCCGGCGCGGCCGCCTCGCCACGGCCCGCAGACGCGTGGGGCGCACCGCTCGTGGCCGGCGCGGTGCTGGTCGGCGTAGTCCTCAACGTCTTCGCCGTGGCCCGGGGCCGCCCGCTCCGCGACGCCGACCGGCGGGCCAGGCTCGGCTACCGCCTGGGGGTGCTGGCGCTGGCGCTGTTCCTCGGCGCCCCGCTCGCCTTCGGGGCGCTCGTCACGGCCCGGCTGGGCGCGCCCGGCATGGTGCGGCCCCCGGGCGCCGCATCTCCTTGACGCCACCCGCGACCGGCGTCACATCCCCGCCATGCGTCCCGGAAGGTGGCACACGCGCGAAGACAGCGGCCTTCGGCTCGATCGCGACTTCCGCTGGTGGCACGACGGCGAGCCCATCGAGCACCCCAACATCATCGAGGCCTTCAACCGCGGGGTGCGGGTCGACGACGATGGCCGGGTGACGCTCCACTTCGGCAACGACTGGTGCGTCATCGAGGTCGAGGGGGCGCCCTACCGGGTGGTGGCCGTCGATGAGGCGCCCGAGGGGGGCCTGAGCGTGCGGCTGTCCGACCGCACCGCCGAGTGGCTCGCCCCCTCGACGCTGGCGCTCGACGACGACGGCGTGCTGTCGGCCCGGGTCAAGCAGGGCCGGGCCCGCGCCCGCTTCAGCCGCGACGCCCAGTTTCAGCTCGCCGAGCGGCTGGCCGTCGTCGACGGCGTGGTGGTGCTCGAGGCGGGCGCGCTGCGCCTGCCGACGCCCCTGTCGCCGGCGCTCTTCATCTCGCCGTCTACCGCTTGACCGCCGAGCAGCGCAGGGGCTGCGCCATCGCCGACTTCACCGCGTCTTCGGCGGCCAGGCCGGCGTTCCCGAGGTCGAGGAGCAGCCGGTTGCGCGCCTGCCGCAGCAGGCCCACCGCGCTGCACTCGTACACCTCGTTGATCTGGTCCCACGGAGGGATGGCGAGCTGCAGCTCGGCGAGCTCCGCGAGCGAGAGCTCGACGAGTTCCTTCTGCAGCAGGTAGCGCGAGGCCGCCTCGACGCCGGTCAGCGCCTGGGCGAACTGCATCGAGTGCAGATCGTACGCGACGAGCTGGTCCTTCTTGAGGAAGCGGTGAATGCGGTCGGCCATCACGGCGGTCGAGCCGGTCCCGCTCACGCCGATGCGCATGGCGAGCCGCTGCGCGAACGCGAACTCGCACGCGCCGTCACCGGGCAGGGCGACGCTGCGCGCCGCGTTGAGCAACCGCTTCGTCCACGGCCAGCCCTCTTCGCGCGGCGTCTGGAAGTAGGTCGGGCACTGCCACGACATGATGTAGAGCGCGACGAGGTTTTTCGGCAGCCTCGAGAAGTCTGGCGTCGGCCAGTCGACCTTCTCGCGTTCGGCAGGGCGCTTGTTGAGCTGGGCGCTCTGGCGGTCGCTCTCGATGGACTGCTTGAGCAGGGTTCGCAGGTCGAGCTCGGACTCGACCTGCACCGGCAGGGTGCTGCCCACGTACAGCCACCAGCCCGCGCCGATGACGAACAGCAGCGACGCCAGCAACAGCGTGATGAGCACGAGGCTTCGGAGCGCGCGCACGTTTTCCCTGCCGGACGGAGAGCGCCGTGGTTATGGCACAGCGCGATGCGGACGTGGCACCTCGCGCACCTCACTCGACGCAGGCTCCTCGACGAGGGCCTGGTCGAGGTGTCGCTGTCGGTGCCCCCTCCCGTCTGGGAGGCCTTCTCGCGGCCGGGCCAGTTCACCCGGGTGCGGCTGGCGGGGAGCGAGGCTCCGTTCGCCATCGCGTCGCCGCCAGGGAGCCGCGCCTTCGACTACCTCGTGCGTCGGGGCGCCGGCGTCTCTGACGTGCTCGCCTCGCTGCCCGAGGGGGCGCCCGTCGAGGTGGCTGCGCCCGAGGGCCGGGGCTTCCCCGTGGACGAGGCCAGGGGGAGAGACCTGCTGCTGGTCTGCACGGGGACGGCCCTGGCACCGTGCCGCTCGGTGCTGCACGACGTGGCGCGGCGGCGCGCGGAGTTCGGCCGGGTGACGCTCCTCCAGGGGCAGCGCTCGCCCCGGCAGGTGCCCTGGCTCGACGAGCTGAGGGCGCTCCCGGCGGTGCAGATCCACACCGTGGTGGCCGAGGGTGACGAGGGCTGGGCGGGCCCGCGAGGCCTCGTGCAGTCGCTCGTGCCGGGCGCCATCAGCCCCGACACCGTCGCCTTTCTGGTCGGCCAGCGCGAGATGACCGACGAGGTGGCGGCACTCCTCGAGCGTGGCGGTGTTTCGCGGGGCCGCGTCTTCCTCAACGTCTGAGCCGCGGCGCCTCGAAGCGCCCGCCGCTCTGCCGCCACGGTGGTCTGGCGGCACGACGTCGGCGCGGCCGCACCATGCCGGCGTCGGTCGGCGACCAACCGGGGCCCTCGTGCAATCCCGGCGGTCGCTGGAGTAGGAGAGGAGGTCGTCATGGCGAACGTCGTCTCGTACGGAGTCATCGACAGCCCGGTCGGGCGCCTGCTGCTCACCTCGGACGGGAAGGGGCTGACCGGGCTGTACCCGCCGGCGCATGGGCGCCAGCCGGCCATCGGCGCCGGCTGGCAGCGGCACGACGCGTTCTTCACCGGCGTGAAGGACCAGCTCGAGGCGTACTTCGCCGGGCGGTTGACGCGCTTCGAGGTGTCGCTGGCGGCGAAGGGCACCCCCTTTCAGCGGCGCGTCTGGGACGCGCTGCTCGAGGTCCCGTACGGCGCGACGGTGACCTACGGAGAGGTCGCCGCGCGCCTCGGGTGCCCTGCCGCCGCGCGGGCCGTCGGCCTGGCGAACGGGCGCAACCCCATCAGCATCATCGTGCCGTGTCACCGCGTGGTGGGCCGCTCGGGGAAGCTGACCGGGTACGCGGGCGGACTCGAGCTCAAGCGCACGCTGCTCGACCACGAGGGCCACCTGGCGCTCCGCGGCGCCGGGCCATACGCCATGACGACGGGCGCCGGCGTGGCCCGGCTCGAGGTGTGACCGGCGTCGGGTGCCTCCGGAGGGTGGGTGGTGCCCTGGAGGAGCGGGCGTCGGTGCCCGCTGACGGCGAGGCCCGCATCGGCGCCTTGGGGAGCGCCGGCGGCCCCGCGTGCGAGGGTGGCGCGCCGCACGTCGGTGACCGCTGCCGTCGACGGTTCGACGCGACGTGGTGACACCCCGCCTGTCTGAAGCCGCAGCGGTGCGTCAGCCCCCCCGCGCGTCGAGGACGGGCGCTCCACCTCTCGAGGCCCGAAGCGGTACGGCGGTCCGTCGCGCGTTGGTGACGCGCCGCTCACCGGTGACCGCAGACACGTCGGCCGTCCGTCAGGCACACGGCGGGCGCCGTCCGGACTTCAGCGACGCCCCGCGCGCCGGAGCCACTCAGGACCTCGACGGACACCACGCGCCAGCGTCCAGCTCGCAGCGCCGGTCGGTCGCACGCCGGGGCTCCCGCCGCTCCGTGGCAGCGCCCCGAGCCTGGGCGCCGTGCCGCGTCACCGGGAGAGCTTCGCCAGCAGCGCCGCGACGCCGCTCGACGCCGAGCTCAGCTTCGCGAGGGGCCTCAAGGCCGCCGCGGCCGCCCCGCCCGCGCTGGCCGCGGCGAGGTGCGGCATCAACGCGTCGACCGACGCCTCGCGCCCGTCGAGCACCAGCACAGGGAAGAACCAGCGGTTCGTCTCGACGTCTGCCGGTTCGGCGGTCGAGAGCGCGACCTGGGCGCCCTCGAGCACCACCTCGTCCCCCGCGAGCCGCCGGAGCACCTCGAGCTGCCGGAGCGTGGGCGCGCGCGTGAGGCGCACCAGCCGGGCGAGCGCGTGCGCCGCGCCCTGCCAGGCCACCTCGACGCGCGGGCCGTCGACGTCGGCGGGCACCGTCGCCTGAAGGAACCGCGCCGTCGCGCCGCGCTTCGGGTCGAGCGCCTCGCGGGCCTCGGCGGCGAGCGTGGCGTCGAAGGCCAGCACCGCCGCACCGACCTCGGGCGGAGCCACGCGCCGGTCGAGCACCTCGCCCAGGGCCTCCATCACCGCGAAGGGGTTGGTGCGCCGCCGCGGCGCCCACGTCAGCAGCGACAGCAGGTCGGCGGTCGTCGCCTTCGCGTAGCGGCTCACGGCGCGACGGACGCGTCGTCGAGGTACCGCGCCTCGTACACGACCGCCGCGGGGTCGCTCTGGTGGTCGTTCAGCGGGTTCTGGGGCGTCCACGCGGCGACGACGACGCGCCGGCCGTCACGCGAGAAGCGCACCCGCCGCAGCGCCCACCCGAACGGCGACTCGACCTGCGCCTCGGCGCCACGGTGGAGCAGCACCTTCTTGTCCCAGCCGCCGCTCACCAGCGCCCGGCCGTCAGGGCTGACGGCGGCGGTCGACACCACCCCGCGGTGGCCGCCAAACCGCTCGAGCACCTGCCCCGTCCCCGCGTCCACCCGGGCGGCGCAGTCCCACGGGCGCTCGGGCTCGACCTCTCGCCGCTTCTCGCGATCGTAGACGGCCTTCGTGCGCTCGGCCTTCGCCTCTGACAGCGCGAGCCCCAGCGTGGCGCCTGCCGCGTCCACCGTCACGTCATTCACCGAGCCCTCGAAGGACAGCACCCGGCGGCGCACCACCTGCCGCGCCGAAGACGCGACGAGGCCCGGCGCGCCCGCCCGCGGGGTGAAGACGTACTCGCCAGCGACGGCGTCGGTCGCCACCTCGAGCCGCTCGAGCGCCGCCTGGCCCAGCACGGCCTGCGCGTCCTGGGGCACGCAGGCGTCGCACACCGCGAGGTCGAGCCCGGTCAGGGTGAGGCCCTTCAGCGTGACCGTGCGCGCCCGCGCGAGGGGGACGAGCTGCGGGCCCGCCGCCGTGGCGATGGTGACGGTCTCGGTGAGCGACGTCACGTCAAGGCCGGCGGCCTGGGCGAGCGCGCCGCGCACCACCACGACCGGCACGCGCGCGTCGACGACGAAGCTGGCCGAGGCGCGCCCGTCGAGCACGGCGCGAAACAGCTGCAGCCCCGCCTTCCGCTCGAACGCCGCGCGGCTGCCGCGCACGGGGGCCTCGCCGTCCTCGACGCGCCACACGGCCACCGTGCGGTCCCAGCTCGACGAGAACAGCTCCCCGGACGCCGCCCAGGCCAGCCCCGACACCTCGTCGCGATGGGCGCGCACCTCGGCGACGAAGGCCAGCTCGGGCCAGCGCAGCACCGTGACGAGCCCCTTCGCGCTGCCGACGGCCAGCAGCTCGCCGCGCGGGTGAAAGGCGACGGTGGTGAGGGCCTCGTCGGTGAGCCACTGCGACCTCATGGCGCCCTGCGCGGCGTCGAAGAGACGGACGGAGCGGTCACGGCTCGCCGTCGCGATGACGGCGCCGTCGGGCGACCAGTCGAGGGCCTCGACGTTGAACTCGACGGGGTTGACGGCCACGTCGACGAGGGGCTTCGCGGGCGCCGCGAGCGAGAACACCGTGAGGTGGAAGGCGCGCATGCCCAGGCGCGAGAGCGCCACCCTCGTCCCATCGGGCGAGGGCCTCGCGTCCCACACGAAGTCTTCTCGGTTGAGCACCATCGGCGGCCCGAGCGCCGCGAGCGTCCCGGTGAGGTGGCCCGCAGGCTGCGCCTCGAGCCTGGCCAGCACGCCGGCGGGCGTCCTCGGAAGCGCGCGGCACCCGAGGAGCGCGCAGAGCCCCCACAGGCAGACCTGCTTCGTCACGCTCACCCCTCGGGCTTCCTCGACACGGGCACCTCGCGCACGCCCTTCGGCGTGACGTTGAGGATGAAGAGCTGCCGCTTGACCTCGCGCTTGTCCGAGAACGACAGCGTGCCGGTGGCGCCCTCGTAGCCCTTCACGCCCTGCAGCGCGTCTCGGAAGGCGGCGCGCGACCGCGGCTGCGCCTCGAGGGCCCGACGCACGAGCTGGGCGGTGTCGTAGGCGACCGCGTCGAGCAGCGTGATGGTCTGCCCCTGGAACGCCTCGCGGAAGGTGCTGACGAAGGCCTTCGTGCCGGGCCGGTCGCTGTTCTCGTAGAAGCCGTCGACGAACACGCTGCACAGCACGTACTTCCCGCCGCGCTCGATGAGCTGCGGCTCTCCGCTCGGCCCCCTGGGGCTGGCCCACGTCGACGGCCCCAGCAGCGTCACCGTCTTGAGCCGCTCCTTGCCCGTCGTCTTCTGAATGCGCTCGAGGTCTCGCTTGTCGCACGCGTTCGTCACCATCTCTTCGACAGCCAGGGCGGGCGCGACGAGCGACACCTTCTGCCAGGAGTCGGGCAACAGCAGCGCCTCGAAGTCGATGACGGGGTCGAGCCCAGCCTTCGCCTTCTCGAGGGCCTTGCGCTTGCGGTACGCGTCGGCGTCGGAGTCGCGGATCTCGCGCACGCGCTCCAGGTAGTCGGCGCGGTCCTCGAGGTAGTAGCGACCGACGACCTTCCTCGCCTCGTCGGTGAAGGTGGTGGCGTCGTGCGAGTAGGTCTCGGCTCCGCGAATGGTGCCGCCGCGCGCCTCGACGGCGTCCCAGAAGGCGTTGGTGAACTCGGTGCCGAAGGTGGTGTTGGGGAAGAGGACGGCGAAGGTCTTGTAACCGAGCGTCACCATCGAGTGCTCCGCCAGGGCCTCGGCCTGCTGCACGTTCGTCACCATGGTGCGGAAGACGTGAGGGCCGATGTCGGTGAGGCCCTCGGCGCGGCTCAGGGTGACGAGGGGCACCTGGAGCTCCTCGGCGGCCAGGGCCGCGCGCCGGGCGTCGTCGGTGAGGACGGGGCCGATGATGGCGATGGCGCCGTCGTCGAAGACGAGCTGCTCGACGAGGCGGGCGGCCTGCGCCGGGTCGTCGCCGGAGTCCTTCACCACGAGCTCGACGTCGCTGCCCTTGAAGCCGAGCTGCAGGCTCTTGAGCACCGTGTCGGCCACCGCCTTGTACTTCTTGCTCGACAGCGGCAGCACGGCGCCGACGACGTTGGGCTTCGTCGCGGCGCGCCGCGACACGCGGGCCTGCAGCGCCCGGGCGTCACCGGCGTAGGGCGAGTCGGGGGCGCTCTGGAGCAGCGCCGAGAGGACCTGCTCGAGGTTCGTCCAGTCGCGCAGGTGGTAGTACACGCGCGCCATCTTGAAGGTGAGCAACGGCCAGGCCGGGTGCGTCGAGGGCAGGTCGTGCCACGTCTCGGTGAGGTCGAGGAAGCTCGTCTTCGTCTCGACGACGTCCTCGAGGCGGGCGAGCGCGGCCTTCTGCGCGTCGGGGCCCTGGGCGCCGTCGACGGCCTTCACCGCGAGCTTGAGCGCCTCGCCGTACTGCTGCGTGGCGGCGGCGGCCTTCGCGAGGGCGTCTTCGGCGAGGCGCCGGTCTTCGGGAGAGAGCGAGCCCAGCAGGGGCGTCAGCGTCTGCGACGCGTCCCGCCACGCCTTCAGCTCGATGGCCGCCAGGCCGGCCTTCAGCTTCGCCTGCTGGGCGCGGGGGTGCACCGGGTTCTCGAAGACCAGCTCGATGAGCGCCTTGCGGGCGGTGACGAAGTCGCCGGCCTCGAAGGCCAGCGCGCCGGCGCGGTAGAGGGCCTCTTGCCCGGCGGTGGTGTCGGGGTAGGCCTTGCGCACGGCGAAGAGGGCCTCGAGGCCCTCCTTCGGGCCGCGGGTGTCGACGGTGGTGACGGCGCGCGAGAGCGCCTCATCGGCGGCCGGCTCGACCCTGACCTCGGCGCCGCGGCCGGCGCCCGCCGTGGGGCCTGCCGGCTTCGGACAGGCGGCGAGGAGGGTGGCGCTCGAGAGCAGGGCGAACCAGCGACGCATGCCGTCGCACATAGCAAACCGCCGGCGAGCGGCGACGAACTTCCGGGCGGTGGCCGCGGCCCCGCGTGTCAGCCCGGCCTCAAGGCGTGACGCCCGAGAGCCGCTCGAGCAGCGCGTCGACGTCGGCCTCGTCCTGGTACGGCCCGAAGCCGATGCGCCAGCGGTCGTCCCGGGCGTCGGTGACGACGTGCCGCGCCTTCATCGCCGCGCAGAGCGCCCGCGCCGGGTCGGTGCGGAAGGTGAGGAACTGCCCGCGCGCGTCGTCGTCGAGGGGCACCACGAGCTGCCCGGGGCGAACCGGGTGCGACGCGCCGAGCCCGGCCACGAAGCGCCGCTGGAGCGCGTGGGCGTGCGCGCGGGTCACCGCCGTCGAGAGCCCCACCTGCTGGCGCCAGCGCATCACCGCGTTGAGCCGGTAGAGGCCCGACGGCTCGAACGTCGCGCCCTGGAAGGCCGCGGCCCCGGCGGCGTACGGCACCTGCCCCTGCTGGCGGTCCTGCAGGGCGCCGAAGGCCGCGAACCAGCCGGTGTTCCGCGGGCGGAAGGCGCGGCCGGGAGGCACGTGGAGGAAGCAGGCGCCCTCTCCGGCCATCGCGTACTTGTAGCCGCCGGACACGTAGAAGCAGCGCGCCTCGAGCGCCGTGAGCGACGTCGGCACCGCGCAGAAGCCATGGTACCCGTCGAGCACCACCAGGGCGTCACCGGGCAGCGCGCGGACCATCGCCTCGACGTCGCGCACCATGGCGCCCGAGTTGAAGAAGACGTGCGAGACGAACACGAGGTGGGCCGAGGCCTCGCGGGCCGCCGACACCAGGCGCTCTGGGAAGGTGGCGAAGGGCTCTGCCGGCACGCGCGTCACCGTGACGAGGCCCTCTTCTTCGAGGCGGCGCGTCTGGCGCTCGAACGAGTGGAACTCGGCGTCGCTGGTGACGATGCGCGGGCGCTCCGGCAGGCAGGAGAGCAGCCGCAGGACGAACTCGTGGGTATTGGGCGCGAAGACGAGGGAGCGAAAGTCGGAGAGGCCGAGCTCGGCGGCCACGTGGCGCTGCGCCTCGGGCAGCACGTCGCCGAAGATGACGTCCCACTTGTCGTCGTGGTGGGCCGCGGCGTCGAGCCAGGCCCGCTGGTGGGCCGCGAAGCTGACGTCAGGCCAGGGGTGGTGGCTGTGCGCCGCGAAGTGCAGCCGCCCGGGCTGCGAGGAGGAGAACCGGGAGAAGTGCGACTTGAAGCTCATGCGGAGGGCGCTTGTAGCCTCCTTCGGGCACGCAGCGGCGGTTCGCGGGGGCTGACCTGCGTCGCCCAGCCAATGGCGTCAGGACCTTAAGATACGACGAGCGAGCCCGGGAGTTGCCTCGCGATGGGCACTCGAGCGCCGGCCGCGTCGCCCTCACACCTGCGGAAGAGCGGGACACGGCCCAGACAAACGCCCCCCCCGACGAACGACGTCTTCGCGCGGGCCCCGCGCGGTGACGCGGAGCCCACGGCGACCGACACCTCAGGCGACGCTGCCACCCTCTTCGCCCACGGCCTCGGTCGAGCGACCGCCCGGCTTCACCGGACGTCCGCCTTCTTCGCCGACCGCCATCGTCGTCACGTCGCCGGGCTTGCCGGGCCGTCCACCACCCTCTTCACCCACCGCCAGCGTCGTCACGTCGCCGGGCTTGCCGGGCCGTCCGCCACCCTCTTCACCCACCGCCATCGTCGTCA
>JADCJJ010000372.1 GCA_020247085.1 Myxococcaceae bacterium
GACGTACCTCGTCGCCTTCCTCGACGATGCGACGCGGGTGGTCCCCTTCGCGGCCTTCGCGCTCTCGGAGAACACCGCGGCCTTCTTGCCGGTGCTGAAGCTGGCCATCATGCGGCGCGGCGTGCCGAAGCGGCTCTTCGTCGACAACGGCGCGGCCTACCGCAGCCACCATCTCGCGCTGGTGTGCGCGAAGCTGGGCATCACCCTCATCCACGCCAGGCCGTTCGCCCCTCAATCGAAGGGAAAACAAGAGCGCTGGTTTCGGACAGTCCGAATGCAGCTTCTGACGCGGCTGACCGAGGGCGACACGAGCAGCCTGGAGACCCTCAACCGGAAGCTGTGGGCCTACGTGGAGGGCGAGTACCACCAGGCGCCGCACCGCGGCCTCGACGAGGAGACGCCGCTCGACAGGTGGGCGAAGCGCGCCGACGAGGTGAAGTACCTCGACGGCAAGGTGGACCTCGACGACTTCTTCCTCACCGAGGCTCGCCGCAAGGTGGCGAAGGACAGAACGGTGTCGCTGGCCGGGCTCGTCTATGAAGTCGACGCGTCCCTCGTCGGCGAGACGGTGACGCTGCGCTACGAGGCCGGGCCCGCGCAGTCGCGCACCGTGCAGGTCTGGCACGACGGCGCCAAGGTGTTCGTGCTCATGCCTCGACGAGAAACCGTTGTCGGCCAGGAAAGCGTACCGAAGATGACAGCGCTCCGGATTGACGAGGTCGTTTGGTCGTCGAGCGAGATGGACGTTGCGGTCCTTGCGGGCGTTGACGTCGCGCCGATGGAGACCGGGTCAGAGTTCATCGATGGTTCCTCGCACGCCGACGTGGCGACCACGATTCGTAGTCGGTGGCGCAGAGCATCGTCCGAAACAACGTCGCTGCCATTCTTCGTTCTCGGTTTTCCGGACTTCGGTCACCTTGTCGACGAAGACCGGCGGATTGAAACCCTCACGTCCGTCCCGCTCCCTGGGTACGTGACTCAACTTGAGGAGCACGCTTGGAGAGGCGACGGAGCAGTGCCTCCTCAGTTGCTCTTGGAGGTCGATGCTCACGAGCCTTCGCCCGCAAACAATGAGCATGATCGAGCCGGACTTCTCCGACGCAGGCTCTTCGATCCGAGCCAAGACTCCCCATTCGGGGGCTACAGCGGAGGACCAGTTGCAGTTGCTGGCAGTGACGGCCTCTACCTCATTGGCGTGGTGAAGGAGGGTGTGCATCTGTTTGGCCAGTTCCGAGTCGTTGGCACCCCCTGGGATGACGTCGTGGCGGCGCTCCGCAGGTCAGCCGAATGGCAGCGGTTCTGCGCCGCAAGCCGATGAACGGGCATGAAAGAGGCGGCTGCGGTTCGGTCCTCCCGAAGGCTGCTTCCGTTGCCTTGTCGGGGAACGCCTCATCGATGGCGGTGCAGGGCGTCTCGGCGAGCCAGAGCGACAAGTCGACCAGCGGCACCTTCTCCTCCAGCCTGATGGCAAAGGCGAACTCGTTCATCGCCGACGGCACGATGCGGTGGACCTACGCCTTGAGGACGCTGGCGAGGAAGCTGAAGGGCAGGGCACGGAACGCAGTCGCCGAGTACGCCTCGATCAAGGCGGCGACTGCCGGCGAGTTCTTCTTTCGGGACCTCACGGAACTGGCGACGAAGCTCGGTCAGTGAGCCGGCGCCTCGGAGAGCACGAGTTCGACCCTTCGGCCGAGCTTTCGAGGACTCCGGAGCGCCTTCAGGTTGTCGAGGGTCGACGTCCTACCCTCGAAGCGCTCGACCACCAGGGCGCCCACCACGGCCATCGCCCGGTGTTCCATCGGCTGCTTCCCGGTCTCCCAGCGAGAGACCGTCTCCGGCGTCACAGCGAGAAGCTCAGCGAGCTCCAGCGCCCGTAGGCCAGCCGCCTTCCGCATGAATCGCATCACCTCGCCGGTCGCCTCGCCGGCCCTCGCCAACTCGACGGCCGCCCGCAGCTCGAAGCGCTCCAGGGAAGGGCCGTCGAAGTAGACCTCACCGCACTCCCGGCACCTGAGCGCCGGCACCTTGGCGGTGAACACGTGCTTCCCAACTTCAACCGAGTCGGGAGCGACCGTCTTCTCCAGCTTGCCCGTCTTGCACCGTTCGCACTTCATCGTTCGCTCCTAGAACAGGGTCACCACCAACAGACCGTCGTCGATGACCACGACCACGGTGAGGTCATCGCCATCGAGGTCGCTCCCCTCGACCTTCCACTTGCCGTCCTTCTGGGGAGCACACGAGCGTGCGTTCATCAGGGCATTCCGAAGGTCGCCCTCCCGAACGCCACGCTCCTGCATCCGGTCTCGTGCGTGCTGCGACACGAAGTACCTTCCTGCCGCCGCATACCCTCGAACGTGCTTCAAGGCCTCGTCGGCGGTCACACCGGGACGGTAAGACCGACTTGAGATTTTATCAAGTCGGACGTTTCCACGACGCTTTCCACGACCGGGGCCGATTCTGGCGGAACCCAGGGGACTCGTGGGGACACCGTCAGGAGGGGATTCGATTGGAAGAACCGGGGCTTGCGACGAAAACCGTGTGCCGTCGCATCGCTAGAGGAACCCGTTTCGACCCGTCAAATCCTGTCTCCCCGACTGGTGATGAAGCCCGGAGTTCTCCTGAGAAATCAGGAGGCTCCGGGCTTCTTCGTGTCCAGCTTCAGTCGGTTTCGACAGCGGCTCGGGCGAGTCGTCCCGGTCGGCTCCTGCGTCGAGCA
>JADCJJ010000373.1 GCA_020247085.1 Myxococcaceae bacterium
CCGATCTAGGCCCGCACGGATGCTCTCCGAGGAGCGCGTGGTGAAGTCCCACACCCGCAGCACCCGGCCCGGCTCGACACCGACGTCACGCAGCAGCGCGCGGCTGGGCGCGTGGTACGCCGCCAACGCGGCCTCGTCGTCGTCGCCGGGCGGCGCGAGCGCCAGCGCCACCTGCACGCGTCGGGGCGCCTCGAGGCGCTCACCGCCGGCGCCGGCCACCTCGTCGAGCGCCACCGCCACGTAGTCCGTGCCGGGCGCCAGCGGCCGCAGCGGGTACGCGATGAGGAGCGTCGCCGGGCTCGTCGAGTCGCGCACGGCGTCGAGCCGCAGCGGCACCTCGTCACCCCACCCCTCGCCAGGGCTCGCGCGGAAGACGCGCACCGCCGTCGTCCGGGCCGGGCCCGTGGCCACCTGCACGGGCGTGTCGAAGCCCACCGCGAGCGCGCCCACCACCGAGAAGCCGTCGAGGCGGTTGAGGGGCTCGGGGGCGTCGGGGTTCGGGAGCCAGCGGCGCTCGAGCGCCACCCGCAGCCCCGTCGGCGTCGCCTCGTCCTTCACGGTGTAGGCGTTGTTGGGCCACGGCACGAGGCACCGCGTCGCATCCTGCGGGTCGCAGCCCACCGGGAGCGGAGCGCGCACGCCGGCCGGCCGCGGCGCCGGGCCCCGGGGTCCGCACCCCGACGCGAGGCCGGCGGCGACGATGGAGAGGAGAAGGCGCATGCGCGCTCTCTGCGTCCGATGCAGCCGCACGTCGAGGCCTTTCCGGGCGAACATGCGCGGCGGTTGGTGACGCGGTACACGCAGGCCCGTGCTCGCCCTCACGCTCACCAGCCTCCTGTGCGCGCTCCCCGACGGCGGCGCCCGGCCAGACGCCGCGCTCCCGCCGCTGCTGCCCCGCGCCGTCCTCTTCGGGGGGCCGGCCTATGCCGGGCCACAGCTGTCACCCGACGGCCGCCGCGTCGCCGCCCTCGTCCCCGACGCGCGCCGCGTGCTGCAGCTCGAGGTGCGCGCCGTTGGCCAGGGCGACGCCGTCGTCGTGACGGCCGAGCCGACCCGCAGCGTGCGCACCTTCCGTTGGACGGAGGACGGCGCGGCGCTGCTCTTCGAGCAGGACGCCCGGGGCGACGGGCGCACCCACGTCTTCGTCGTCGACGTCGCGACCCGCGCCACCAGAGACCTGACGCCCTGGCCGGGCGCCACCAGCGAAGTGCTCGAGACGAGCGCCCGCGCTCCAGCCCACGTCCTCGTCACCACCAACCGCCGCGACGCGCGGGTGGTCGACGTGGTGCGAATCGACTGGCGCTCCGGCGCCGTCACCGAGCACGCGCGCAACCCCGGCGACGTCGTGCAGTGGTTCGCCGACGTCAGGCTCGAGGTGCGCGCTGCGATGGCCACGCTGCCGGGCGGCAAGGGCGAGCTGCGCGTGCGCGACACGCTGGCCTCGCGCTGGCGGCCGCTCATCACCGCGAGCTTCGACGAGCGCCTGACGCCCTTCGGCTTCACGCTCGACGGAAAGTCGCTGCTCCTCGCCTCGACGGTGTCGAGCGACACCGATCGCGTCATCGAGAAGTCGCTCGCCTCCGGCACCGAGCGCCTGCTGGCGACGCACCCCAGGAGCGACGTCGTCGCCGTGTCGTGGAACCGGGCGACGTCGGCCCTGCGCGCCGTGGCCTTCGAGGCAGCTGGCAGACGCGAGTGGACGGCCCTCGAGTGGACCTTCTCCGGCGAGCTCGCTGCCCTTTCGGCGCTGGCCCCCGGCGACGTCGACGTCGTCAGCGCCGACCGCGCCGATGCCCGGTGGGTCGTCTCGTTCTCGAGCGACACCCGGCCACCCACCTTCGTCGTCTGGGACCGCAAAGCGAAGCAGGCGACCACCCTCCCCTCGTCGATGCCGCAGCTCGAGCCCGCCGCGCTCGCGCCCACGACCCCGGTCTCGCTGACCGCGCGTGACGGCCTGGTGCTCGACGGCCTCCTCACGCGGCCCTTGGGCGACTCGGCCGAGCGCCGGCCCCTCGTGGTGCTGGTGCACGACGGGCCGTGGAGCCGGGCCAGCCGCAGCTTCTCGCCAGTGGTCCAGCACCTGGCGAACCGGCAGGCCGTCGTGCTCCAGGTGGACGTGCGCGGCTCAACCGGCCGGGGCAAGCGCTTCCTGGGCGCCGGCGACCGGCAGTGGGGCCTCTCCGTGCAGACTGACCTGCTCGACGCCGTTGCCTGGGCCATCGCGCAGGGCTTCGTCGACCCCGCCCGCGTCGCCATCATGGGGCACGGCTTCGGCGGCCACGCAGCGCTGCTGGGCCTCACCCGCGCGCCCCAGACCTACCGCTGTGGCGTAGCCTTCGCGGCGCCGGTGAACCTGCTGGCGTTGGTCGAGGTGCTGCCGCTCCGGTCGAGACTCGATGCGCCCCGCTTCCACCGCCGCTTCGGCGACCCGCGCGACCCGGCCCAGCGCGAAGCGCTCGCCGCCGCCTCGGTGACGGCGCGCCTGCCGGGCCTCGCTGCGCCGCTCCTCATCGGCGCTGGCGCGCAGGACGCGCTGACGCAAGCCGGCGGGGGCCTCGCGGCCCTGCGAGCCCTGGAGGCCTCGGGCAGGGCAGTCGACGCCGTCGAGTACCCCGACGAGGGGGCCTCGCTCGCGGGAGTCGAGCACCGGCTCGACTTCGCGCAGCGTACCGAGGCGCTGCTGGGCCGGTGCCTGGGAACGCGCGTTGAGCGTTGACCGTCGAGGCAGGCCCCCGGGCTCACCGCTCGGTCGCGGCACGGCGTGAGGGCTGGGCTGGCCGGTTCGACACCGCGCGCGCGACGTAGTCCCGCAGCGCGGCCACCTCGACCGGCTTCTTGAGCACCGGCACCGGGCAGTTCTGAAGGAACCGCTCGGCGCCCTCGCTGAAGGCCCCCCCCGTCATGATGACGAAGCGCTGGGCGAGCTCGGGCGCCGCGCGCTGCACGCGCGCGAACAGCTCGTCACCGTTCAGGCGCGGCATCGACAGGTCGCAGACGATGAGGTCGAACGAAGCGCCGTCCTCTTCGAGCGCCGCCCACCCCTCCTCGCCGTCGCCGACGACGACGACGTCGTGTGGGCGCAGGGCCCGGCGCAGCGCCTCGCCGAGCCGCCTTTCGTCGTCGATCATCAGCACCCGGCCCTGTCGCACCGGTGGCTCGGTCAGCACCGCCGGGAGCCGCCGCGTCGCCGCGCTCGCCTGCTCCGACAGGGGAATGCGGACCTCGAAGGTCGTCCCCCGGCCCGGCTCGCTCGAAACGGTGATGGTGCCGCGGAAGCTCTGAATGATGCTCTGGCAGATGGCGAGCCCCAGGCCGGTGCCCTCACCCACGGGCTTGGTGGTGAAGAAGGGGTCGAAGATGCGCGGCATCACGTCGGGGGTGATGCCCTTCCCCGTGTCAGAGACGCGGAGCACGCCCTCGTCGTCCTGCTCCTCGATGGTGACGGTGATCTCGTGCATCGACGAGTGGCCCTCGGGCAGGGCCTGGGCGGCATTCACCACCAGGTTCAACACGACCTGGGCGAGCCTCGACTCGACGGCCATCACCGGCCGGATCTCGTCGAACCGCTTCACCAGGCGACCGCGCTGGCGCACGAGATGCGCGGCCATGGTGCAGGCGCTGCTGACGGCCTCGTCGAGGCGCACCGGCACGAGCTGCTCCTCGCGGTCGTGCCGCGAGAGCCGTCGCAGGTCGTTGACGATTCTCGCGATGCGCGCGACGCCCTCGCGGCTCTCGCGGAGCACGTCGCGCACCTCGCCGTTGACGACGACGCTGCCCGCCTCGATCTCGGAGACGAGGAACTCGATGTTCGCGCGGATGAAGGCGAGGGGGTTGTTGATTTCGTGGGCGACGCCGCTGGCGAGGGTGCCCAGCACCGCCATTCGCTCCGACAGCACGAGCTGCTCCTGCAACAACTTCCGCTCGGTGACGTCTCTCAAGATGACGACGAACCCCAGCGCCTCGCCGCCGCTGCGCTCGAGCGGCACCCCCGTCATCTCGGCGTAGACGGCGGCGCCGGCCTTCGCGCGCAGCTCGTCGGTCGCGTGCCAGGTGCGCTCGGCCTCGAGGGCGTCGAGCATCGTGGCGTCGAGCGACGAGCCGGGCTTGAGCACCGCGAACAACTCGCGGCCCACGACCTCGGGCTTGGCGTAGCCGAAGGTGCGCGCCGCGCCCTTGTTCCAGTCGATGATTCGGCCGGTGGCGTCGAGGAGCGCGACGGCCTCGTGCAGGCTCTCGAACACCATGGCCTGCCGCTTGAGCTCCTGCACCCGGAGCCGCGCCGCCGAGACGTCGGTCACCGAGCCCACCACCCGGAAGTCGGCCGGCCCGGCCCCCTTGAGCAGGCCACGCCAGGCGAGCGCCCGCACCTCGCCGCTCGACAGCACCACCTCGGACTCGAACTCGACGACGTCACCCTCGCGCGTCACCGTCGCGAGCTGTCTCGCCACCTCGTGCCACACGTCGGCCGACAGCGCGTCCCGGAGGCGCCCGAAGCCCGTCAACAGCCCGAGCGGGAGTTTGAGCTGCTCCTCGAGCCCCTTGGCCCAGCGCACCGAGCCGTCCGAGACGCGCAAGGTCCACGCGCTGGCCCGCTCGGGGCCACCTTCGTCCCGCTGCGCGCGGGTGTCGGTGCCCAGGAACGAGAAGACGACGACCTGGTCACCCAGCACCAGGCGGTCGCCCTCGCGGAGCCGGTGGTTCCCGATCGCCTCGCCGTTGACCCGCGTCCCGTTCTTCGACTTTCGGTCCTCGACGACCCAGCCGTCGGGCTCACAGCGGATGACCGCGTGGTACCGCGACACGGCAGTTCCATCGAGCCGCACCTCGCAGTCCTCGGCTCGACCCAACCGGTTCTCGCTCAAGCGCGACAGCGGCACGGCGCGCTTGGAGCCCTCGGGACCGCGCGCGTCGGTCAGCACCGCGAAGGCGCGCGGCTCTCCAGCCGACGCCTCCGTCAGGAGCTTCATCTGCGTCGTCTGGAGCGCGTCTTCCATGAACGTCGCCATCCCGCCCCCACCCGTCAAAGAATGCTGAGGTCATCACTCCCACGCCATCGACTGACAGTCGGGTTTTCCCGATGAGTCAAGCGAACCACCTGGAACCGCCAAGTTCTATCATGGCTGTAATGGCCGTACGGCAACCTCGCCGGCGACGAGACCGGCGACGGAGCGCACCTCGCAGAGCGGCCACGGCGACGGGAGCCGAAGCGAGACGCCGACGCGCTCGAGGGCCCAGCGCACGGCAGCGGGGAGCGCCTCGGCGACGCCCGACGCCACCTTCACCGCGAGCGCGAGTCGCCGACGGGGCAGCGCAATGCAGAAGAGCCCCATCGCGCCCACCTTCACGGTGATGGGCTCGGGCGAGGCGCGCACGACGTCGAGGTCGAGCCGGCCGGTGCCCGAGGTGAGCTGCGGGTGTTTCGCCATCGCCCAGGCGATGCGGCCGAGGCGGGCGGTCGTGGCGTCGGTGGCCGCCGCGGCTTCGACGGCCGCCATCGAGGCCGCGACGTGGCCCCAGGCGCGCGCGATGCCGCTGAGCGGGAAGCCGAACGTCGGCACGCCGCACCCGTCGGTGGCGACCTGGGCCGCGCCCCCTGCCGCCTGTTCGAGCGCCGCGCGGTTGGCGCGCTGCAGCGGGTGGTCGGCCGGGCGGTAGTCGGCGTCGAGGCCCCCGCGGCGCGCGGCGGCGGCCATGAAGGCGTGCTTACCCGAGCAGTTGTTGTGCAGGTCGGTGAAGGCGCCGCCCGCGCGGAGCACGGCGTGCGCGCTGGGCTCGTGCATCGGCGCGTGGGCACCGCAGCGGAGGGCGCCCTCGCTCAGCCCGAACTGCGCGAGGACGAGACGCACCACCTCGAGGTGGGCCGGCTCGGCGCTGTGCGAGGCGGCGCCGACGGCCAGCATCGCCTCGCTCACCGGCGGGTCTCCCAGCGCCTCGAGCGACACCGCGAGCTGGAACGGCTTGGCCGCCGAGCGGAAGGCCGTGGTGACGTCACGGCCCTCGACGGTCACGCGCCCGTCGGGCCAGGCGCTGGCGACCGAGAAGGGGTGGGTGGCCTCGACGATGGCTCCGCGGGTCTGCACGACGGCGAACATGGGCTCGGCCTCCTGGAGCGCGTCACCGGCAGGGCCGGCCCCTCATCGCGGTGAACCTGCCGCGGCGCCCCGGGGACGGGCGGAGGACATCCTCTCCGACCCGGTGCGCGCTGTCTTCGGTTACTCTGTTCGCCCGTGCAGGCGGCGCCCCTGAGTGAGAAGCACCTCGTCGAGCTCGAGCAGGCCGTCGACCGGGCGCTCGACCAGTGGCTCGTCGGCGGGCGGCCGGAACGGCCCCTCGACGTGGTGCGCGCGCTCGAGCGGGTGCTCCTCTTCCTTCGGCAGAACGGCGACGCCTCGGCGCAGGCGCGCCACGTCTCGGCGCTCGCCTTCGCCTTCGGCGCGCAGCTCGTCCGCGGCGGGGGCTGGCGCTGGGAGAGCGTGTCGGAGGACGGCAGCGTCAACCCGTCGGTGGTGGCCGACGACGGGCGCGCCTGCCTGGTCGTCGACGCCGTGACGGCGATGGTGCTGGGCGCTTCGCGCACCAGCCTGGTCGAGCTCTTCGGGGCGCTGTCCGCGGGGGCAGACCTCCCGTCGGCGCCCGGCGTCACGAAGCTCCTCGCCGGTGCGGGTGAGGGCCGGGGCGCCGTCGAGACGCAGGCGCGCTTCGAGCGCGACGTGCTGGCGCGGCTCGAGCATGTCCGCAAGGCGCTGCGCATGTGGGGCAGCCCCGAGGAGCTCGAGGCGGTCGCGGAGCACTTCACGCATGTCGTGTACGCCTCGCGCAGACAGGGGTGGGCCTTCGAGCAGACGCACGCCCGCTGGGTGGACGCGGGCGGGCCGTTCGCCGGAGACGCCGACGAGCACGCCATCATGCGCGCGCGGCTCTGGGGAGCGAACGTCGAGACGGCGCGGCAGCAGGTGACGTTCGGGTACGCGGGCGTCTGGGCGGCGCTGCAGCGCGAGGCCGACCGCGAGGGCTTCGTCGGCCCCTGGGTCGAGGTGCTCCTCGACGCCCCCACGCTCGCCGGCACGCCCGACCGGCTGAACGCGGTGCTCTTCGCGCTCATCGGCTTCGTGGCGACCGACCCCCAGGCCTACGTCGCGCACCTCTCGGCGACGCGGAGCCGCATGGGCGGGCACGAGCTACGCCCCTTTCACGTCGTCGCGCCATTCGGGCCAACCGAGGCGGCGCTGCCCTACACACGAAAGTTCGAGACGTGGGAGTCCGTGTCGACGGGCATCCGCACGGTGCTCGAGACATTGCGCGGCACGGCCTGAAGGGCGCCGGAGCGGGCCGACACCCCAGCGCCGCAGGCGAAGACGAAGCGGCCGTGGACCCGCGCGGGCACGCCATCGGGGCAGAGGGGTCTCTCCGAGGTGCCGGCGCCGGGCGCGGCGTGCGCGCTCACCCGTCAGGACCGCTGGCGAAGGCGAAGCGGCCGTGAACCCGCGCGGGCACGCCATCGGGGCCGAGGGGTCTCTCCGAGGTGCCGGTGCCGGGCGCGACGTGCGCGCTCACCCCTCAGCACCGCTGGCGAAGGCGGCGCGGCCGTGAACCCGCGCGGGCACGCCATCGGGGCCGAGGGGTCTCTCCGAGGTGCTGGTGCCGCGCGCGGCGTGCGCGCTCGCCCGTCAGCACCGCTGGCGAAGGCGGCGCAGCCGTGGATCCGCTTGAGCACGCCATCGGGCCGAGGGGTGGATCCGACGTACTGGCTCCGGGTGCGGCGCAACGCGCGGGAGACCGGCGTGCGTCACCGCGCCGAGAGCGTTCCGTCGGGCGCCACCCGGACTGCCGTCTTCTGGAAGTCGCGGGCCGAGAGCGCGGCGATGGCGCGCTGGCCGCGTCTGTCCTCGTCAGGCTTCGGAACGCCCTTCCCCTCTTGCCGAGTCGACAGCAGGCGGCCGGTCAGGAAGCTCCCGTCGCCGGCGAGCTCGACCTCGAGAATGACGGAGACGCCCAGAGCCCCACCGAGGCTGAAGCGGCCGTAGGTCGCAAAATTGCCGAGCGAGTACGCGACGAGGCGCCCCTTGTAGACCTCCATGCCGCGGAGCACGTGGGGCCCATGCCCAAGGACGAGGTCGGCGCCGGCGTCGACGACGGCATGTGCGAAGGCCTTCAAGTCACCGCGGTTCTCACCCAGGTAGCGCTCCTTGCCATCGCGCACGCGGTCGGCGCCGAGGCCCTCGGCTCCGCCGTGGAAGCTGACGAAGACGAGGTCGTGCGTGCTGGCGGCCTGCGCGACGAGGCGCCTCGCGGTGGCGACGTCATTGACGTCGTTGGTCGCGCCCGAGGTGTGGAAGGCCACCAGCGCGACCTTCTGGCCCCTCACCGTCACCGAGGCGATGGAGCCGGGCGGCCCGCTCCAGGCGATGCCGGCGGCGTCGAGGGCGCGCTCGGTCTCCCGGCGGCAGGCCTCACCGAAGTCTCCCGAGTGGTTGTTGGCTGTCGAGGCGAGGTCGACGCCAGCAGCCGTGAGGTACCGAGCGTAGCGCGTGGGAGAGCGAAAGGCGTAGCAGCTACCACCCCTGCGGCACTTCGTGGACGAGCCCGAGTCACACAGGGGTCCCTCGAGGTTGGCGAAGGTCAGGTCGGCGTCGGCGAGCCATGGCGTCACCTCGGCCAGCAGCGTCGCGCCATCGTCCGGCGGTAGGAACCCCTCGGGCACCGACGTGCCGAGCATCACGTCTCCGACGGCACGCACTCTCAGCGAGCCCCCGTCCTGCCCCAGCGTCAGCGCGAGCACCACCATGAGTGTCATGGGTGACACCTGCCACGAAGCGCTTCACGCACCAAGCTCAGGTCAAGCAAGTGCCCGGGCCCCAGAAACGAGCGAGCCCTGCCGACGCGCGCCTGAGAGCGCCTCAGCAGGGCCGCAGCCGCACCACCACGCTCAGTAGTTTTCGTGCGCCAGCGACTCGCCCAACCGTGGGTCGTTGATGGCGACGACCTTGTGCCGGTTCAACCAGAAGCCGAAGAGCGCCAGGAAGACCCCGACGAAGCCGATGAGCGCGGTGACGTCGAGGTACGAGACGGCGAGGTGCGGCTCGTGGTGGCCCTCTCCGCCGCCGTGCAGGCCGGCGTTCGGCATGATGAGCCAGTACAGGTCGACGACGTGCATCACCAACATCCATGCGCAGCCGATGGCGAGGCCGAGCCGGCTGCGCTTCACGTGCCGCGACAGAAGGAAGAAGAAGGGCACGAAGAAGTGCAGCACCGGCAGCGCATACGAGACGTACTGCCAGCCGCCCTGCGTGCGCATGATGTAGAACTCGGTCTCTTCGGGAATGTTCGCGTACCAGATGAGGATGAACTGGCTGAACGCGATGTACGCCCAGAAGACGCCGTACCCGTATACGTCCTTGCCCAGGTCGTGGAAGTGCTCGGTGGTGATGGCCGTCTTCAGCACTCCGGCCTTTTGCAGCCCCATCGACACCAGCGCGAGGAAGGCATTGAACGACAGCATCGAGACGGCAAAGAAGTAGACGCCGAAGATGGTCGAGTACCAGTGCGGCTGCAG
Source organism: Myxococcaceae bacterium (assembly GCA_020247085.1). Lineage (GTDB taxonomy): Bacteria > Myxococcota > Myxococcia > Myxococcales > Myxococcaceae > Xiheimicrobium > Xiheimicrobium aquaticum. The sequence continues at coordinate 9,554 of JADCJJ010000373.1, forward strand.
GCCCATCACCCAGTCGATGGCCGCGAAGGACGATGACAGCGCAAACAGCGCCAGGCCCGGCGCGCTCACGGTGATGAGGCGGCCCGTCATCGACGCCCGCTTCGATGGGTCACTCTCGTCATCCATCTTCGTCGAGTTGCTGTGGAGCACCCACGCCAGCGCGCTCCAGATGGTGAAGTAGAGCGCCGCGCGCACGAAGAAGAAGCCAGGCGTGAGAAACCACGTCTTGCGCGCCAGGATCTCGTCCATCTCGTGGCTCCACGGGTACAGCTCGTGGAACCCGATGGCCGCGATGGGCACGAAGAGCAGCGCGAAGACCGGCAGCGCCATCACAGTCGCCTCGGCGATGCGCCGCAGCACCACGTGCCAGCCCGCCTTCACCAGGTGGTTGATGAGCAGCCAGGCCAGCGAGCCCAGCGCCACCGTCAGCGCTACCTCGAAGCCGAAGAGGTAGGCGTACATCGCCCGCGCCTTGTTCTCGCCGAAGGCCGACCCGAGCGTCGCGCCCAGGCCCACCACCGCCATCACGCCGCCAATCATCGGCAGCTTCGCGAACAGGCTCGTCGAGGGAATCGTGATGTCCGTCGGTTTTTCGATCGCGTGTGCCACGGTCGGTCCCTCAGTTCAGGGTCTTCATGTAGAGAATGAGGCTCTCGACCTCGAGGTCGTTGAGCGGGAGCACGGGCATCGCCGGCGGGTACCCCTCGACGATCTTCGCCATCGGCTGGAGCATCGACTCCTTCAGGTATGCGTCGTCGGCCTTGATCTCAGACACCGGCCCACCCACGCCCGCGGCGACCTTCTCCGCGCGTCCGTAGATGCCCTTGAACGACGGGCCGACGAGCTTCGAGCCATCGATGGAGTGACAGCCGAAGCACGTCTTCGACTTGTACAGCTTGGAGCCGGCCTCGGCCGACGCCACCGTCACCGCCGCCACCTTCTCCTCACCGACCTCCCACGGAATGCTCGAGTCCTTCTGGCGCTGCAGGTCACGCACCCAGGCGGCGATGGCCCAGCGGTCATCGACCGGAATCTGCGAGGCGTACGACGGCATGCTGTTCGCCCCGTTGGTGATGGCCGAGTAGATCTTGCCGTTGGTGAGCGCCTTCACGCGGTCGCTGTGCATCGCCGGCGGCGCCACGAGCAGGCCCTTCTCGGTGTTGACGGGGCCGTCGCCGTCGCCGTTCGGGCCGTGGCACGGTGCGCAGTAGATGCGGAACCGCTGCCCACCGCGGGCCACCAGACCGTCCTTCGGGGAGCCGTCGTCATTGCGAATGCTCGCCGGCCACTTCTGCGTCGGCTCACCCTTCTCGTCGACGCCCTTCACCCAGGTGTCGTCCTCGTTGAGCTGACCGATGGCCACCGTGCCCTCGACGGGCGGCCGCATCATGCGCCCGTCCTCGAAGAGCCCGGTCGTGTCCTTGCGGTACGCCTTGCCCTTCTCCTGCGTGTCCATGTTGGGGATGAGGTGCACCGGCGGCTTCTCGGACTCCCAGCCCCGGCAGGCCCCCAGGGCCACCAGACACACCACTCCGCTCCACAGTCCGTTGCGCATGTCGATTTAGTCCTCCAGCTCTTCCACGAGGGAAGCGCCGGCCTCCTTGAGGAGCGTCTTGGTCTTCTCGAGGTCGAAGCGCGGGTCCTCGGCCTCAATCATGATGAAGAACTTGTCGTCGGTGACCCGCTCGAAGGCCTTCGACGCGAACGCCGGGTGGTTCGGCTGCGGCAGGCCGTTCATGACCCAGTTCGCCAGGAACGCCGTCACGCAGCTCGAGAGAACCGTCACCTCGTACCAGATGGGCACGAACACCGGCATCGAGAAGAGCGGCTTGCCGCCGACGATGAACGGGTACGCGTTGCCCATCGCCCACGATTGGAAGAACAACATGAACGTCGAGCCGGTGATGCCCACCACCAGCACCGCCCACGGCAGCTTCGACGGCGGCACGCCCATCGCCTTGTCGAGCCCGTGCACCGGGAACGGGGTGCAGGCGTCCCACTTCTGGTAGCCCGCCTCGCGCACCCGCTCGGCCGCCGTGTAGACCTGTGCCGGGTTCTCGTACTGCGCCAACACACCCCACAGCTTCTTCGTCGCGGCGCTCACGAGTGACCTCCGGTACTGGCGACGGCTGGCGACGGCACCACCCCGCCGACCGGCGCGGGCGCGTCCGCAGCCCCGTGCGACTTCTCACCCTCGCCCGACCCCGAAGGACCCGGCGCGTGATGCCCATAGCCCTCCCAGTGCGGGTTCGCTTGCGGCATCACCGACTTCACCTCGCTCATGGCGATGACCGGGAAGAACCGCACGAAGAGCAGGAAGAGGAAGAAGAACAGGCCGAAGGTGCCGACGAAGAAGAACACCTCGGTCACCGGCACGAAGTAATCCCAGCTCGACGGGAGCGCGTCTCGGTGGAGCGACGTCACCGTGATGACGAACCGCTCAAACCACATGCCGATGTTCACGAAGATGGAGAGGATGAACGTGATGGTGACGTTCGTCCGGATCTTCTTGAACCAGAACAACTGCGGCGTGATGACGTTGCAGCCCATCATGATCCAGTAGGACCACCAGTACGGGCCGCCCATGCGGTTGAGGAACGTGAAGCCCTCGTACTGGTTGCCCGAGTACGCGGCCATGAAGAACTCCATGCCGTAGGCGTACCCAACCAAGGTGCCCGTCAGCAGGATGATCTTGTTCATGTTCTCGATGTGCCGAATCGTGATCATGTCCTTCAGGCCCAACCACTCGCGCGCGGGGATGGCGAGCGTCAGCACCATCGCGAAGCCCGAGAAGATGGCGCCGGCCACGAAGTACGGAGGAAAGATGGTGGTGTGCCAGCCGGGCAGCTGCGAGACGGCGAAGTCGAACGACACGATGGTGTGCACCGAGAGCACCAGCGGCGCCGAGAAGGCCGCGAGAATCTGGTACGCCTTCTCGTACGTCACCCAGTGCCGCATCGAGCCGCGCCAGCCGAGCGAGAGGAACCCGTAGAAGAAGCGGCGCCACTTCACCGTCGTACGGTCACGCAGCGTCGCGAAATCGGGCACCAGCCCGGTGAACCAGAACAGCGTCGACACCAGGAAATACGTGTTGACCGCGAACACGTCCCACTCGAGCGGGCTGCGGAAGTTCGGCCACAGCCCCATCTGGTTCGGCACCGGGAAGAGGTAGTAGTCCATCCAGATGCGGCCGGTGTGCAGCGCCACACAGCTGCCGGCCGCGATGACCGCGAAGATGGTCATCGCCTCGGCGAAGCGGTTGATGCTCGTGCGCCACTTCTGCCGGAAGAGGTACAGAATCGCCGAGATGAGCGTGCCGGCGTGGCCGATGCCGACCCAGAACACGAAGTTGACGATGTCCCACGCCCAGCCGACGGGGTTGTTGTTACCCCAGATGCCCGGGCCTTCCCAGAACAGGTACCCGATGTAGCCGCCGAACATCGCCGCGCCGGCCGCGGCGAGCGCGATGCCGAACTTGAGCCCGTTGGGCGTCTGGAGAATCGGCGCCTCGTTGACCTTGCACACCGTCTCGGTGATGGAGTGAAAGTCGTGGTTGCCGCGCACGAGCTGCTCGCGGCCCTCGAGCACCTCGGGAAGAACGACGTCGCCGCGGACCTTCGGGTCGTCGGGCAGCGTCACGGTGGCGGTTGGCGTTCCCATCAGGCCAGCTCCTCGTTCTCGTTGCGAACGCGGGCGAGGTAGCTCGTCCGGGGCCGCACGTTCAATTCCTGCAACATCTCGTAGTTGCGCTCACTCACCTTCAACGCGTGCACCTTCGACTTCTCGTCGTTGATGTTGCCGAACGTGATGGCCTGCGTCGGGCACGCCTGCTGGCACGCCGTCACCACCGCGCCGTCCGGGAGCGCCTTGCGGTCGCCGCCCTTGCGCTTGGTCGAGATCTTCGCCTCTTCGATGCGCTGCGTGCAGTACGAGCACTTCTCCATCACGCCGCGGTAGCGCACCGACACGTCCGGGTTCCGCTGGAGCTTGAGCGTCTTCATGCGCTCCTTCCAGTACGGCTCGACGTAGACGTTCCCGGTGTGCGTGTAGTCGAGGTAGTTGAACCGCCGCACCTTGTAGGGGCAGTTGTTGGCGCAGTACCGCGTGCCGATGCAGCGGTTGTACGCCATCGTGTTCGTGCCCTCCTCGTCGTGCACCGTCGCCGACACCGGGCACACCGGCTCACAGGGCGCGTTCTCGCAGTGCATGCACGCCACCGGTTGGTGAATGGCCGTCGGCGCGTCGACGTCGCCGGTGAAGTACCGGTCGATGCGGATCCAGTGCATCTCGCGGCCGAGCATCACCTGCTCGCGCCCCACCACCGGAATGTTGTTCTCGGCCTGACAGGCGATCGAGCAGAAGTTGCAGCCGATGCAGGCCGACAGGTCGATGACCATGCCCCACTGCTGGCCCTCGTAGACAATCTCGTCGGTCGGCTGGAATGGCTTCGACGGCTTCTGCTTGTCCTTCGGCGTGCCGAGCTTCACGAGGTTGGCGGGGATGTCACCCTTGCGCGCGAAGTTCACGTCCTTCTCGTACTGCGTCGCGTTCGCCGAGCGGAACAGCGGCCTGTCCTTCAGGCCGAGCTCGCGGTGCGGCGAGTCCTTCGGCTCGTCGAGCATGCCGACGAAGGTCAGCTCCTTGAGCGGAGACGCCGGCACCGAGAAGTGGTCCTGCGTCGAGCAGAGCGTCTGGGTGGCGCCGGTCTTCGCGATCTTCACGCCGGTCACGACGTTGAGCCCGTTGTCGAGCAGCGGCCCGATGTCGGCGCCGACGCCCTTCGCCACCTCGCCCTGCTCCCGGCCGTAGCCGATGGTCATCACCGCCGTCGTCGCTGACAGCCCGGGCAGCACGAAGGCTGGCGCCTTGATGCTACGGCCACCCGCGGTCAGCTCGACGACGTCTGCCTCGTAGCCGTTGCGGCTCACCTTGCTGCCGATGCCGAGTTCCTTCGCCAGCGCCGGGCTCACGCACACCGCGTTGTCCCAGGCGAGCTTCGACATCGAGTCGGGCAGCTCCATGATCCACGACACGTTGGTGAGGCGGCCGTCCTTCGCGTGGCCGTGCACTGCGACGAGCTCGTAGCTGTCCTTGCCGGGCGCCACGCTCTTGAGCGCGCCGACGGCCGTGAAGATGTCGGGCGTCTTCGCGGAAGCGGCCGCCGGGCTCCGCGACGTTCCGGGAATCACGCCGTCATGCAGCGCCTTGCGCCAGGCCTTCTCACCCTCGAGGGGCTTCCCGGGCGCACGCCAGGTCGCCTCGACCAGCTTCCGGTCGTTCGTCTCGGCCTCTCCCGCCAGCGCCGCGAGAACGCTCACCAGCGGCCGACCGGAGAACAACGGAAGAATGAGCGGCTGCACCAGGCTCGCCGTGCCATCCCACGCCTCGGCGTCACCCCACGACTCGAGGAAGTGCGCGAGCGGCGCGTGCCAGGTCGTCTTTGCGCCGGTCTCCTCGGCGAACACCCCGACGTGAATCGACGTCTTCGCCTTTGCCAGCGCCTCCCCGAACTTCAGCGCGCCGGGCGCTGTGTACACCGGGTTGACGTCGACGAGCACCAGCGTGTCGACGGCGCCCTCGTTGAGCGCCTTCGTCAACGCCGCCAGCTGCTCGTACATCGTCGTGTGCTCGACGGGCTTGCCCGTCGAGACGGTCATGCTCGGGCCGCCGAGCGCCACGTTGATGGCGTACGCCATGGCGTGCACCGCGGGCGGCTGCCGCTCTCCGACGAACAGCGTCGCGGCGCCCTTGTTCGCCGCCAGGTCCTTCGCCAGGGCAGCGACGAACTTCGCCGCCGGCTCGGGCAGCGGCCCCGGCTCGAACCCACCCAGCCCGGCGTCAACGCCGTTGGCCACCAGCGCCTTCGCCAGCGCCTTCATCACCTCGACGCCCTGACTCGAGGCGACCCTCAGGCGGTGGTCGGCGTTGGTGCCGGTGATGCTGAACACCGACTCGGCCACGTAGAGCCGCTTCATCTTCGCCACGTCGTCGCGCGTGTGCACCGCGCGGCTGGTGCCGAACTGGCGGGCCAGCTTCAGGTGGTCGGGCCCCGCGGCGAGGAAGTCGGAGTCGAGCCCGAAGATGACCTTCGTGTCCTTCAGGTCGTAGTGCACCCGCGCTCCCGCGCCGAACGCGAGGTGCGCGCCGAGGTGCTGGTGGTCGGGCGCCAGCGGGTCCCACCGCACCACCCGCGCCTGCGGCAGCTTCGTCGCGATGGCCTCGAGGAGCCGCTCGGCCGTCGGGCCCAGCTCGTCCTCCACCACCAGCGCCAGCCCGGCGCCCTGCGTCCCGGCGAACCGCGTCGCGACGTCCTTCAACACCGCGTCGAACTCCTCCCACTTCGCGGCCGTCGTCCCCTTCCTCGGGGAGCGCGCACGCTCCGGGTCGTACAGCCGCAGCACCTCGGCCTGGGCCCAGGTGTCCGACGCGCCCAGCGACGAGGGGTGGTTCGGGTTGCCCTCGATCTTCGTCGGGCGACCGGCGTTCTGCTCGACGATGAGGCCGAGCGCCCCCTCGGAGCGCTGCACCGCCGTCGCGTAGTACATGCGCACACCCGGAACCATCTGCTCCGGCTGCTTGACGAACGGGTGGATCTCGTCGACCGGCCGGCGGATCTGCAGGTTGTCGCAGCCGGCGAGCGCCCCGAGCGACATGGCGGCGGCCCCCAGCTTGAGCGCGTCGCGCCGGTTGAACCCATCGGGCGGCGTGAGCCCGTTGGGGAACTCGCGCTCCATGGCCTCCTTCAGCGTCTCGTCACCCTCCTTCTGCGCGATGGACCGCCAGTACTGCGGCGGCTCGTTCATCTGCTCGCGAATCGGGGCGTAGGGGTCTTTCTTCATGGTCGTTGGTCTCGCAGCGACGAGGCTCGAACTTCAGCGGTGGCAGCCGGAGCAGCCGGCCGTGGCGTAGGTCTTCAGGTGGCCGTCAGCGTCCACCTTCGCGGCCGCCGAGAGGCTCCCGGGCGGGTGCAGCGTGGCGGCGATCTGCTGGGCCTTCTCGGCCCAGGTGAGGTCGGCCTTGAAGCCCATGGTCGTCAGCGCCTCGACCGGCCGAAGGTTCGGCGCCGGGTTCGAGTGGCAGTCGAGGCACCACGACATCGACAGCGGCTGGTTTTGCGCCACGACCACCATCTGGTCGATGCGGCCATGGCACGTCTCGCAGCCGATGGCCGCGCGGTTCTCGCCCACGCCGACGCCGACGTGCGCCGAGTGATTGAAGTACGCGAAGTCGGGGGTCTTGTGGATGCGCACCCACGGCACCGACTTGCCTGAGGCCCACGAGTCACGCAGCGGCTGCAACTTGGGCGAGTCCTTCTTCACCTGGCTGTGGCAGTTCATGCACGTCTGCGACGAGGGCACCGCGCCGTGCGGCCCACGCTCGACGAAGGTGTGGCAGTACCGGCAGTCCATGTTCATCTCGCCGGCGTGCAGCTTGTGGCTGTACTCGATGGGTTGCTTCGGCGCGTAGCCGACGTCCGTGTGCCACGGAGACGCCCACCAGTAGACGCCGAACGTCGCCGCGCCGCCGCCAGCGAGGGTGCCGACGAGGGCGAAGGCAGGGGTCTGGTTCCACCACTTCGGGAAGATCTGGGCCATGGTTTTTCGTACCTCCGGAGCGCGCCGCGTGTACCGGTAACGCCCCTCTCTCTCAAGGACGATTCATCGTGCCAGCCGGGCCGTCACCCGGACTTGTGCGTTCGATTGCTTCTGCTTCCGTGCAGGCGTCGTGGCGCCGGGTGAGAGGAGAAACCACTTCGAATTCGTGAGGGCACCCGCCGCGGGCGTCGGCGAGGCTTAAGGGCGACGCGCTGGCTCGGCAAGCAAACGTCAGCCGCTCGCGTCACCGAAGGCGTTCACCGACCGGGGAAATGAACTCAGGGCTGCGGACCGCGCGTGGCGAGCAGGCGGGCGGCGTTGATGGCGTTGCCACGGCCGGCCGCGTCGTCGCGCCAGAAGTCGCGGACGGCGCCCAGCTGGTCGACGACGACGACGGCCGGCAGCGAGAGGCGCTCCTGCACCGACACGCCGGCGTCGGTGCCCACCCTGAGGCGCCAGGCCGTGTGGAGGGCGTCGAGCACCGGCGCGAGCTGCTCGTCGGACCCGGCCAGGACATGCCACCGGCCGATGGCCTTCGCCTTGAGGCCCTCGTTGTCGGCCCGGGTGATGGTGACGTGACGAACGCGGTCGGCCAGGTCATCCGTGTGGTCGACCCCGCGGGCAAAGACGAGCTGGCGGTCGACGCACGCTGCGTCACAGGGTGACGGAGCGAACGAGATGAGCATGACCTGCCCCGCGAGCTCGGCTGACCCCATGGGCCTGCGATCATCCAGCGTCGCCAGACGCCACTCGCCAAACGGCGCGATGGGCGGCGGCGCCTTGAGGAATCGCTTCTGGAGCAGCGGCAGCACCGTGAGCACGACGACCCCAATCGCGAAGGCCGCGACCCAGACGGCGCCCCCTTCGGCAGCTCGGAGCCCTTTGCGCTGTTCCTCGGGAGGGCTTTGCATCGCGCGCGTGCGTGTAACGGCTCGCGCGTCGCAAGTCGACGTGCCGATTCGTCAACCGAAGACGTCGGCAGGGCGCTTCGCGGTGACGAGACGTTGGGTCCAGGTCGTGAGCGTCTCGACGTCGGCGCGGGCCAGACGCGACGCCACGGTCCGCCCCGCAGGCTTTCCGAACCGCGCCTCCCACTGCGCGACGATCGCGAGCCGCAAACCCTCGGCGAGGCCCTTCTGCCGCCCTTCGTGCAGCCCTTTTTGCCGCCCTTCGTGCAGCCCCTCTACCCGCCCTCGCCGCCGGCCCAACCTACGACCTTCTGCAAGGCCCTGGGCCAGCTGTTGTTTGCCGCGTAGTTCGACCAGCTGATCGCCACGCTCTTTCGTGACGGCGATCGCGCACCTTCCCGCATTGAGCACCAGCGGTGAGCGAGCGTGAGGAGGTGGCCGAGACAGA
>JADCJJ010000374.1 GCA_020247085.1 Myxococcaceae bacterium
GCGCCACGTCAGTCGCGTGAGGCCGGGGGGCCGCGGCGCCGTCGCCGCTCGCTGCTGACGAGTTCGCGCGTCCTGCCCGGGCGCGAGGGGGCAGGCGCCCGGCCGGGTGGCGGGCGCAGAGGGAGCGCGTCTCGTCAGCGGAGGGCTCGACCCGGGCGCCGAGGCGCGCCACGTCAGTCGCGTGAGGCCGGGGGGCCGCGGCGCCGTCGCCGCTCGCTGCTGACGAGTTCGCGCGTCCTGCCCAGGCGCGAGGGGGCAGGCGCCCGGCCGGGTGGAGGGCGCAGAGGGAGCGCGTCTCGTCAGCGAAGGGCTCGACCCGGGCGCCGAGGCGCGCCACGTCAGTCGCGTGAGGCCAGGTGTTCGAGGTGCCGTCGCGGCTGGCTGCTGACGAGTTCGCGCGCCCTGGCGTGGAGCGCGGCGCCCGGCCTCGCGCGAGGGTCTCTCGCGCGCCTCGCGAAGGACCGCTCGTACGCCTGAGCGCCGGTCGTCGTCGCCTGCCCCGCCCAGGCGGACCCTGTCGCCGAACCGGGAGGCCGGCGCCTTTCGCTCAACCGCGGCCTCACCCGGCGCCGCCCTTGTGAGGTGTCGTCGCCGTCGGTACCGTGCCGCGTCGATGCGCGCCATCGTGTACGAGCGCTTCGGCGGTCCCGACGTGCTCGAGCAGCGGTTGTTGCCGGCACCGGTGCCCCGCGCCGGCGAGGTGCTGGTCCGGGTGAAGGCCGCGGCGTTGAACCCGAAGGACTCGTTCGTTCGCAAGGGCCGGTTCGCGTGGCTGAGCGGCCGTAGGTTTCCGCGGCTGCTCGGCTACGACGTCTCGGGCGTCGTCGAGGTCGTCGGCCCGGGGGGCTCGCGCTTCATCGTTGGCGACGCGGTGTTCGGCATGCGCAACGGGTTCGACGGCGGGACGGTGGCCGAGTTCGTCACAGTGCGCGCGGACGAGCTGGCGAAGAAGCCGGCGCGGGTGTCGTTCGAGGAGGCCGCCGCGGCGCCGCTGGCGTACCTCACCGCGCTGCAGGCGCTGCGGGACTGCGGCGGGCTCCGCGAAGGAGGCGAGGTGCTCGTTCACGGCGCGTCGGGAGGCGTCGGCGTCTTCGCGGTGCAGGTGGCGAGGCGGCTCGGCGCGCGCGTCACCACCACCTCGAGCGCGCGGAACTTCGAGCTCCTGAAGGGCCTCGGCGCCGCCGAGACGCTCGACTACGCGGCGGACGACGGCCTCGGCCCGGGCCGCGCCTGGGACGTGTGCTTCGACGTCTTCGGGAACCGCTCGTTCGCCCGGGCGAAGGCCGCGCTGGCGCCGCGCGGCGTCTACGTCTCCACCGTGCCCTCTCCGGCGAACATCCTCACCGACCTGACGACCCGCTTCCGCCGCGGCCGCCGGGGCCGGCTGGTGGTGGTGCGCTCGAACGCGGAGGACCTCGAGCACCTCGCCGCCGAGCTCGAGGCGGGCACGGTGCGCGCCGTCATCGACCGGGTGGTGCCGCTGGCCGAGACCGCCGCGGCGCAGGCGCACATCGAGACGAAGCGCGCGCGGGGGAAGGTCGTCATCCGCGTCGAGTGAGGGCCAGGCTGGCGCCGGGGTGGCGCCCGAGCGCCGAGAGAGGGTGGACACGGCGGCGGGCCCGGTCGACAACGCGGCCATGCGCGTGCACCTCGTCGACGGCACCTTCGAGCTCTTCCGGGCCCACTACGCCCCACGCCCGTCGCACGCCGCGCCCTCGGGGAAGGACCTCAAGGCTACCGTCGGCGTGGTGGGCTCGCTGATGGCCCTGCTGGCCGACCCCGACGAGCGCCCCACCCACCTCGCCGTCGCCTTCGACAACCCGATTCGCTCGTTCCGCAACGAGCTGTTCGCTGGCTACAAGACCGAGGCCGGCATCGACCCGGCCCTGGCGGCGCAGTTCGACGACGTCGAGGCCGCCGTGGCCGCCCTGGGCATCGTCGTCTGGTCGATGAAGGACTTCGAGTGCGACGACGCGCTCGCCACCGCCGCGGTGCGCTTCGCGAAAGACCCGGCGGTCACCCAGGTGCGCGTCCTCACGCCTGACAAGGACCTCGGCCAGGTGCTCGACGGCGAGCGGGTAGTGCAGGTGGACCGCGTCCGCAAGCGGTTGCTCACCGAGGCGACCCTGCGCCAGGAGCGCGGCTTCGGCCCCGTGAGCGTGCCCGACTTCCTCGCCCTCGTCGGAGACACCGCCGACGGCATCCCCGGCCTCGATGGCTGGGGAGAGAAGAGCGCACAGGCGGTGCTGTCGGCCTTCGCGCACCTCGAGGCCATTCCCGACGACGCGCGCGCCTGGCCCGTGAAGGTTCGCGGCGCAGAGAAGCTGGCCGCCACGCTCGCCGGGCACCGCGCCGAGGCGGCGCTCTACCGGACCCTGGCGACGCTGCGGCGCGACGTGCCGCTCCGCGAGTCGCTCGACGAGCTGCGCTGGCCGGGCGCACCAAAGGCGGCCTTCCTCGAGTGGTGCGAAGCGGCCGGGGCCCGGCGCCTCGCCGAGCGGCCGCCGCGCTTTCGCGACTGACGCTGCGCCGTGCCGGGCGGCTGCGTCGCTCACAGCCGGTTGATGATGAAGCCCGTCGCCTCGGCGGTGACGACCCGGCGCCGCGAGGCCCAGCCGAAGTTCGCGAGCACCATGGCCTCGCGTGCCTCCTCCCGCAGCGGCTGGGCCACCCACGTCGGGCCCTGGATGTCGGCCGTCGAGACCCAGCCGTCGCGCGCCTCGACGACGAAGCCCAGGTGGGCGCTCGTGCCGCCGTTCGCCGTCTCGAAGGTCGTCTTCACCCGGTACTCTTCGTCCCGCCAGCGCGCCACGCCGCTCAAGGGCCGCTCCGGGTCGCCGTTGAGGCGCAGCGAGAAGCCGTCGCCGTCGCACGCCACGCGGTAGGCGGGGTGGTTCAGCTTGTACGAGCCCATCCGCATCACCGGGGCCTCGGAGCCGGCCGAGCACGTGAGCTCGAGGAACGGCCGGCCCTGCCGCATCACCGTGAAGCGCGTGGTGCTCGACTCGTCGGTGACGCCTCCAACCCCGATGACGCTCACCCCGGTGGTCCGGCGCCGCTCGTCGACGCCGGTCACCGAGAACTCGTCGAGCCGCATGATGGAGCTGCCGTAGGCCCCCTCGACCAGTCGCGCCGTGGCGGCCGCCCGCGGTGGCTTGAGCGCGACGGCGCAGGCGCTCTGAAGGAGGAAGCTGAAGGTGATGAGGACGCGAAGCAGGTTCATGGTGGCCCGGTTGGAAAGAGGGGGAGTGAAGCGGCCGCCGCCCGTCCACGCCGCGCACCACCGCAACCGCCCGCGGGCGCTCGGAGGCTCCCGGCCCGGCGTCTCTGCCGCAGGACGGGCCCGCCCCGCGCTGGATGGTTCGCCCCCCCCCCGCCGTCGGGCCGAGAAATCGCGCCGAGGCCGATTTACCGGCCCTGGCGCGCTCGCCGCGAGGGCCGGAAAAGCCAAATGGAATCAGCGGTTTACAGTGATTTGGCGAGGTTATAGGGTGCGCCGGTCGAAAAAGAGACAAGCCGCTACAGGCCGGTACGCTGGTGTGTTGGGACGGAGTCACACCTCCGGCACGAAAGGGCATCGACGTGAGCCATGAGCGCCCCGATGCGTTGCTGAAGAGCGCGCTGGAGAAAATCGTCTACTTCGAGGCGCGCGCGGCGCAGCTGTCGAACGACCTCGCGCAGGCGGCGGCGGAGCGCGAGCGGCTGAAGGGCGAGCTGGCGCAGGCCTCGCAGCGGGAAATCGAGCTGCGGCGGGTCATCGCCGAGCTCGAGGTGCGCACGCAGCGGGCGCACTCCGAGCGGGAAGAGGCGGCGACGGTGGCCGAGGCGCTGCGGCGGGAGCGCGCGGAGCTGCTGGGGAAGATCCTCGACGCGTCGCGCATCAACGGCGAGGCGAGCGACTTCGACCTGGCTTCGTTCATCTCTGAGCTGCGCAGCGAGGTGATTCTGCGGCGGGGGGCGAGCGAGGCGCCGGTGCCGGTGCTGGTGGCCGCGCCGCCGGTCGAGGCCGAGCGCCCGTCCGCGCCGGCGTCTCTGTCGTACGTCACCGCGCAGGCCGAGCGGCTGGGCGCGCAGGGGCGGTTGACGGTGTCGGTGGCCGAGCTGGCGACGCTCGAGCGGGCGAACCCGTTCCCCGGGAGGGCTGAAGAGACGCTGTTCGGGTTCTCGGTGCGGGAGCTGTCGGCCCCCGACGCGTCGGCGCGGGTCCGGGCGGCGGAGCGGCTGGCGGCGCTGGGCGCTCCGGCGGCGGCGCCGGCGCTGGCGACGGCGCTGCACGCCGAGACGGAGGCGCGGGTAAAGGCGGCGCTCCTTGAGGCGCTGTCGTTGCTGGCGAAGGCCGAGGCGGTGCCGGTGGTGGTGCCCCAGCTGAGCGCGCCCTCGCCGGACGTGCGCATGACGGCGCTCAAGGCGCTGCTGCGGCTCGACCCGACGCAGGCCGGCCCGCACCTCGCGGCGGCGGTGAAGGACCCCGACGCGGCCGTGCGGCGGCGCGCCTCGTTGCTGGCGTTGAGCCTCGAGGGCCCGGCGGCGCTGGAGCTTGGAGAGACGGCGATTCGTGACTCGAACGCCGACGTGCGCTCGCTCGCGGCGCTCGTGCTGGGCGCCAGCGGCGTCGAGTCGGCGCGCCCGTGGTTGATGACGGCGATGCGAGACCCGGAGCAGCGCGTGCGTCGCTCCGCGAGCCAGGCGTTGTCGCGGCTGCTCGGCCAGGATGTCAGCCGGCTCGTCGACCTGGACGACGCCCAGCGGCGCCGCGAGGTGCGACGGCTCGCGCAGGTGCCGTCCAACCCGGTGAAGGCGAAGCTCGTGGCGTCGTGGCCGACGGCGCGCGCGGTCGCCGCGCCGGGGGCTCGCTCCGAGTGCCAGGGTCCGGCGTCGGTGCAGCCGGAGGGGCAGGCAGGTGGCGCGGGCGGGTCGTCGGCGCCGGCGGGTGGAGTGCGCGTGTCGGCCCCGCAGCCCGGCCTGCAGGCGGGTGGGTTGGGCTTGCCGTCTGCTCCGGCCGCAGGGCTCGCGGGTGGCGTGGCGGCGTTGCCCCCCCCGCGCATCGTCCAGGACGTCGCGGCGGCGCAGCGCCCGGCAGGCGAGGTGGTGTGCTCGCGCGCTCCCGGCGTGGCGCAGGCGGGCGGCCCGGCGTCGTCGGCCGCGCCGCTCGTCGCGCAGAGCGCCGGAGTCGCGCAGCGCCCGGTGGGCGAGGGAGCGTTCCCGGTCGCCACCGACGTCACGTTGGCGGCCAGGTCGGCGGCGGGGCGCTCCGAGGTCGAGTCGGCGCTCGTCGGGGCTCATGGTGCCGGCGCGGTCGCGCTGCACGCCGAGCAGGCCGTGCCCTTGGGCCACGGGGCGGTCGTCGAGCGCGCCGCCGTCGCGCCGGGCGCCGCGTCTCCATGGGCGGCGCCGGTGTCTGGCAGCGTCCGCACGCTCACCGCGCCGGCGCCGAGCTCGTCCGAGGGGGGCGCGGCGAAGGCGTCGCGCGTCGCCGTCGTCGTGCTCGAGGCGCAGCCGATGGACGAGACCGAGCTGTGCGCCGGGGTCCTCTCCGAGCTCCGCGCCGCCATCCGCGGCCAGAGCGCCGACGCGCTGGCGTCATCGTTGAAGGCCTCTCCCGACGCCGTCCGCGCGGCGTGCGGGGCGCTGATGTCTCAGGGCCAGGTGGTGCGCCGCGGCCTCAAGTACTTCGTCGCCTGAAGGGACCGTCATGGAACTGCCCCCCTACTCTCCCCGCCTCGCCGCCGAGCTGCTGGGCATCGCCCCGAAGGCGCTCAAGGCCGCCCTCGACAAGGACGCCTACACGCCCGAAGACGTGTGGGACCTGCGGGCCCGGCTGAACCTGTACCCGCCCTCGGTCGGCACGCGGAAGCAGCTGTTCCTCAACTTCAAGGGCGGCACCGGGAAGACGTCACTCTCGACCTCGTACGCCTGGCGGCTCGCCGAGATGGGGTACGGCGTGCTGCTCGTCGACCTCGACAGCCAGGGCCACGCCACCAAGTGCCTCGGCTTCGAGGGCGAGGACTTCGAGCACACGCTGCTCAACGTGCTGGTGAAGAAGGCGCCCATCAGCCAGGCGATTCAGAAGTCGCAGCTGCCGAACCTCGAGTTCATCCCCTCGAACCTGTCGATGTCGACGGTGGACCTCGCGCTGATGCCGATGGCCGGCCGCGAGTTCAAGCTCAAGAACGCGCTGAAGGAGGTCGAGGCCCACTACGACTTCATCATCTTCGACGCGCCGCCGTCGTTCGGCCTGCTCAACCTCAACGCGCTGATGGCCGCCGACGACCTCATCGTGCCGGTGCTGGCCGACTTCCTGTCGTTCCACGGGCTCAAGCTGCTGTTCGAGACGGTGCAGAGCCTCGAGGAGGACCTGGGCCACGTGCTCGACCACGTCTTCATCGTGGTGAACGCCTTCAACGCCACCTTTAAGCTGGCGAAGGAGGCGCTCGCGGCGCTCAAGGAGCACTACCCCGAGTACCTGATGCCGCAGGTGGTGCGGCAGTGCACGCGGTTCGCGCAGGCGTCGAGCGAGGGCCAGCCCATCTTCGCGTTCGACCGCGACTCGAAGGGCGCCGGCGACGTGCAGGTGCTCATCGACGAGGTGATTCGGCGCCTGCAGCCGGGCGCTGCGGCCGAGCCGCAGGTCGAAGCGAAGTCGGCGTGACGGAGAACGAGAGGAGAACGAACGATGAAGAAGGCATTCGACGCCAACGTCTCGCGCGCCCGCCCCAGGTTGCGGCTGGGTGCCATGATGGCCACCGAGGGCCAGGGCGTGACGGCCGAGCAGATTGAGGCCATGGCCCAGGCCGTCGCCCGCGAGCCGGTCGCTTCGTCGCGCGAGGCGCCGCCCGACCTGTCGTCGGCGGTGAAGTCACGACTGTCGGCGCGGGTGACGCGGCCGAGCGCGGCCGAGGCGCTATCGACGGCGCTGCAGGGGAGCGTGAGCGCGCCCGCCGCCGTGCGCCAGCCCGACGTCGCGGCCCGTCTGCGGGAGGGCTCGGTGCACGAGCTCGACGCCCTCGAAGGGGCCGGCGCCGACGAGCGCGTCGCGGGAGGGGCGCCGCCCTCGTCCGCCGAGGTCAGTCTGGCCCGGGTCAGCCCGTCGCCGAGCGTCGAGGCAGGCGCGTCAGTGGCGGCCGTGCAGCCGTCGCCCGGCGAGGCGAACGGCGCCTGGGTCCACGCGTCGCCGGGCGCTGCGGCGTCCGCGCAGGTGGCGTCACCGCCCGAGGCGAGCCTCGCCGCGGTGGCCCTTGGACCGAGCGTCGAGGCGGCGGCCCTGACGCCGGCGCCGCAGCCGTCTCCCGTCGAGGCGAGCCGCGCCCGGGTCCACGCGTCGCCCAGCGCCGTGACGTCCGCGGTGGCGGCCCGCGTGCGCGTGTCGGGCGACGCGCCTGCGCCGGGCGTCGGCGCGTTGCCCCGGGACGAGCAGGCGCCAGAGGCATTCCGTGCGCCGGCTTCGGTCAACGCCGTGTCGGAGCCGGCGCGGACCGCCGCTGCCACCGTCGTCGCGCAGTCCAACGTCGTCGCGGAGGTCGTCATGTCGCAGTCCAGGCACGTCGTGCAGGCGGTGAGGGCGGCGGTCGAGGCGCCGGCCGAGGTTCGCGAGGTGCAAACGGCGCCCATCGAGCCGCCGGGGCCCGACGCCTCGGAGCGGCGAGAGCGCCTGCGCGAGCGCCTCAAGGCCGTGCGCGAGAACCCGCGCCCGGAGCCGCTGCCCGAGACGGTGGCCGAGGCCGGCGTGCTGGCCGTCGAGCGCATCGCGGCGCTCCAGACCGAGCTGACGAAGACGCGCGCGATGAACCTCGCGCTCTCGCAAGACCTCGAGGCGGCCCGTCGCCAGGCCGAGCGCGCCACCGAAGAGGCTCGGCTCCGCATGGACGAGGCACGGCGCCTGGCGGCGGAGATGGAGGGGCGCGTTCACCTGCTCGCGGAGCTCGAGCGGGAGCTCGCCGCCCTCGAGGGCGAGCGCAACGAGGCGCTGCTGGCGCTGCAGGAGTCGCGCGCGGCCTTCGAGGCGTCGGAGCGTGAGAAGCATGAGCTCGGCGAGACCGTCGCCGCGAAGGACCGTGAGCTCGAGTCGTCGCTGCTCGAGGAGGAGCGCCTCGCCAGCGAGCTCGAGGCCGCGCACGAGGCCATGATGGGACTCCGCCGTGGCGCCGACGCCTTGAAGGGCGAGCGCGACATGCTGGCCCGCCAGGTGGCCGACCTGACGAAGGAGCGCGCAGAGCTGCTCGAGGCGCGCAAGGCGCTCGAGGCCGTCCACCGCGCGCTGGCGAAGGCCTCGGTCGTCGCCTGACGTCGGCGTCCGTCGGGCGTGGTGTTCGCTCGGGCGCCGGGCGCTCCACGGCCCGTCATGTGCGGTGGATGCCGACGCGGTGCCGTGGTGCGAGGACGCGCAGCCCCGGCGGTGTCGTGACTCCGCCGTCGTCATGTGCGGTGGAGGCGGCTGCGACGCCGTGGTGTGAGGACGCGCAGCCCCGGCGGTGTCGTGACTCCGCTGTCGTCATGTGCGGTGGAGGCGGCTGCGACGTCGTGGTGCGAGGACGCGCGGCCCGGGCGGTGTCGTGACTCCGCCGTCGTCATGTGCGGTGGAGGCGGCTGCGACGCCGTGGTGCGAGGACGCGCAGCCCGGGCGGTGTCGTGACTCCGCCTTCGTCATGTGCGGTGGAGGCGGCTGCGACGCCGTGGTGCGAGGACGCGCAGTCCCGGCGGTGTCGTGACTCCGCCGTCGTCATGTGCGGTGGAGGCGGCTGCGACGGCGCGGTGTGAGGACGCGCAGCCCCGGCGGTGTCGTGACTCCGCCGTCGTCGTACGCCAGCCGCTCAGCCCGGTGTGCCGCGGGCGGCCCGCTCGACCCGCTCGCGGTGCTGGCCGATGAACTGCTCGACGGCCTCGTCATCGACCTCGAGGTCGCGCAGCACGCCCGGGTAGACGCCGCGGAAGGCCGGCGAGTCTTCGGCCCCGCGCAGCCGGAAGCTCATCTTGAGCACCGCCGCGCCCCACAGTCGCTCCTCGACGGACTTCGTCTTCGCCACGCGTCCCTCCTGGTTGCATGACTCTACGCGCTCTCGCGCCGCGAGGGAGTGTCGTCGTCGTCCCAACGCGGGCGCCGTCCGGCTGTTCGTTCGCGCGGGAGAGGAGGCGTTCCGACGTCATCACGGCCC
The DNA here is from genome assembly GCA_020247085.1 of Myxococcaceae bacterium. Lineage (GTDB taxonomy): Bacteria > Myxococcota > Myxococcia > Myxococcales > Myxococcaceae > Xiheimicrobium > Xiheimicrobium aquaticum. Next base: position 9,150 of record JADCJJ010000374.1, read on the forward strand.
GCGTGGTACGAAGGGGCGGCATGTGGCGCCTCATCCTCGCGGCCTCCCTCGCCGGGTGTGCTCCCATCACGCCCCTTCGGCTCGACGCGGGGGGTGACGGGAGAGACGCAGACGCTGGTGGTGGTGGCGGCACTGGCGGTGGTCAGGCCGGCGGCGCCCAGGCCGGAGGCCTCGCGGGGGGCACTTCGGGCGGCGTAGGCGGCGTGGGCGGCGGAGGTGCCGGAGGCTCCGGCGGCGGCGGCGGTACCTCGACCGGCGGTGGTGGCGCAGCCCCGCCCTTCACCTGGACGGCCATGGGCCTGCCGCCGAACGTGGGGGTCTTCGCGGTCGCAGGGCGCCCCGGCGAGCTGTACGGGGTGTCGGGGGCTCGGGAGTTGCTGCGCGCGACGGGCGACACCTTCACGCTGGTGCCCGGGTTCGACCTCGCCGACGTGAGCGACGTGGACGTCTCTCCGACGGGGCGCGTCGTCGTCATCTCGGCCTCGAACACGTCCCGCGTCTGCGCGAGCGGCTGCGACCAGGGCGCGAACTATCAGACGCGGCTCACGATGGCGCCCGACCGCTTCGGCCACCTCTGTGGAAGGGGGGAACAGGTCTACGCCATCGCCTACGGGACGAGCCTCGGCGACATTCTCTACCGCTACGAGAACGACCGCTGGGTCCGGGTGGTGAACTCCGTCGGGGTCGGCAGCGCCTACGGCTGCGCGGTGCTGCCCGACGGCGCGGTGCTCGTCGTCGGCAGCCAGGGGGTGGTGCGCGTCACTGGCGGCGCCAGCGTCGAAGAGCCCATCGCCCTCGACGGACAGGCCGTGATGTGGCGGGCCATGGCGCTCGGTGAGCGCGACGGCGGCGTCGGAGAGGCGATGCTCGTCGGTGGCATCGGGGGCTACCGCTCGGCGCTGCGGGCGGCCGCGGGCGGGAGCTGGGCGGTGCTGCCGCCGGTGACGACGGGTCGGTCGCTCGAGCAGGTCGCGGCCTTTGGCGCGGATGAATTCCTCGCGGTCGGCACGCCGCAGCCCGGAGGCCCGGCGCTCATGCACTTCCGGGCCGGCGCCTGGGCGCCGCTCACGGGGCAGCCCTCGAACCTCAGCGAGCTGCGGTTCCTCAGCGCGGCCAACGGCGCGGTCTTTCTGTCGGCCCTCAGGGGCAACGCGCTGGTGCTGTTCCGGGGCACCCGGCCCTGAGCAGGCTGGCGGCGGCCGTGGCCCGCGACACCGCCCTGCCCCGCGTCACCGCCCTGCCCCGCCCGCTGACGCCCCCGCGCCGAGCCGCGCCTGCACCTGCGCGCGGAGCCACTCGTGGGCCGGCTCCCTCGACACGCGCGGGTGCCAGGCCATGCCGATGGTGACCGGCGGCGCGGGAACGGGCAGCGGGAACGACGCCAGCCCCAGCCGCCGCGAGAAGGCCGCGGCGAGCAGCGCCGGCGCCGCCGCGACGAGCGACGAGCTCGCCACGGCGTGAAAGGCGACGAGGAAGTCGGGCACCACTACGGCAACCGCGCGGGCGAGGCCGCGCGCATGCAGCGCCGCGTCGATGGGGCCAAAGGCTCGCCCACGACGGGACACCGAGACGTGCCTGGCTGCCGCGAACGTCTTCGTCGTCACCCGCGTCACGAGTGGGTGGCCGGCCCGCGCGACGCCGACGAACCGGTCCGTCGCCAGCCTGCGCGTCACCACCTCTGGCGCGGCGAGGTCGATGACGCCGACGTCGAGGTCCACCCGGCCCTCCCGGAGCGCCACCGCGTCCTCGTCGCCCTCGTGCGCGAAGCGCAGCCGCAGCAGCGGGGCCTCGCGCAGGCGCGCCCGCTCGAGGGGCATGGCCAGCAGCGCCGCCACCGCGTCGCTGCACCGCAGCACCAACGTCCGGGCGGTCTCCGAGAGCGGCGTGGTGGCCGGTGGCCGGAGGGCCCCGAGCGCCTCGCTCGACGCGACCCGCACCCGGTCGACCATCGCCGCCGCCGCCGGGGTGAGCACGAGCTCGCGGCCCGCGCGGACGAGGAGCTCGTCGCCGAGCGCGGCCCGCAGCCGCCCGAGGGTGCGGCTCATCGCCGGCACCGTGACACGCAGGCGCTCGGCAGCGCGGGTGACGCTCCGCTCGTCGAGGAGCGCGGCGAGCGCGGGCAGCAGGTTGAGGTCCGGAAGGTTTGTCGTCATCGGTAACGACAAGTTGCCAGAGTTGCGGCTTCAATCAATGTGGCCGGCGTGAGACGTGGTGGGGGCCGTTCGTCGCACCCCACCCTCACCGGAGAACCCCATGCACGGCCCCATCACCCACACGATGTTCATGCTGGTCAAGACCACCACCGCCTGGCTGGCGAAGCCGCCGAAGGAGCGCTTCGCCTTTCTCGGCGCGTCCATCGAGCCCATCCTCGCGCGCCACCCGGCGGTGAAGATGCGCTTCTTCGACGCCGAGGCGTTCTCGGCCCGCGTCAGCGACGTCATCGTCTGGGAGACGCAGGCGCTCGGCGAGTACCAGGCCATCGTCGAGGCGCTGCGCGAGACCGAGTTCTGGGGGACGTACTTCGAGGTGGTCGACATCATCCCCTCCATCGAGAACGCCTACGCCTCGCACTACGAGGTCGCGCCCGTTGGCGGCTGACGGCCGGCGCCGGCCCCTCGCGGTCCGTCAGCGGCGGCGCGGCGTCAGCGTGAGGCGCAGGCCTTTCGGCTTGGGCGACGTCGTCGGAGCGATGACGAGGGGGCCGTTGGCGGTGAAGTCGAACTCCCGCACGATGAGGGCCACCGCCATGGTGGCCTCGAGGAGCGCGAAGATGCGGCCGGTACACGAGCGCTTCCCGTTGCCGAAGGGCTTGTAGGCGGCCGACGGTCGCGCGCGCGATGGCTCGGGCAGGAACCGGTCCGGGTCGAAGCGGTCGGGGTCGGGCCACACCGCCGGGTCGCGGTGCACGGCGCTCATGAGGACGTTCAGCGGCTGCCCGGCGGGCACGTGGAAGCCGCCCACCACCTCGTCGGCCAGCGGGGCCACGCAGAGCACCGGCACCGTCGGCCACAGCCGCAGGGCCTCGGACAGCGTGCGCATCACCAGCGACAGCGAGAGCAGCTCCTTGCGGGTCGGCTCCCGGGTCCCCAGCACCTCGTCGACCTCGGCGCGCAGCCGCGCCAGCAGCGGCGGGTTGGAGGCGAGCTGGTGCAGCGTGAAGGCCAGCAGGCCGGCCGTCGTCTCGTGCCCGGCGACGAGGAACGTCAGCACCTGGTAGCGAATGTTCTCGTCACTCAGCATCGCGCCCGTCTTCGGGTCGGCCTCGGTCAGCATCAGCGACAGCAGGTCTTGTGGCCACTCGGCGCGCGGCTGGGCCCGGCGGGCGGCGATGACGCCGTCGACGAGCGAGGCCATGGTGGCGACGTCGTCGCGGAGCTGCCGCGCCTTCCCCGGGAACAGGGCGCTCACCAGCGCGGGTCGGTGGAGGCGGTCGAGCGACTCCTGCAGCGCGCGGCCGAGCGCCTGGAGGAACGGGTGCAGCGCCGGGGTCTCGAACGAGCGGAACTCAAACGCGAAGCCGCACAGCGAGATGGTGTCGAGCGTGAGCTTCGTCATGTCGGCGACGACGTCGACGGGGCTCTGCGCGCGCCGCCAGTGCATCAGCAGCGCCTCGAGCACCTGGCGCATGGCCGGCAGGAAGCGCTCCATGGCGTCGGCGGTGAAGCCGGGGGACAACACCCGGTGCGCTACGCCCCAGGCCGGCTCGTCGCCGCGCGCGGTGAACAGCCCGTCTCCGGTGAACTCGCGGATGTTCAGGAGCGGGCCCTCGATGGCCTTCTGGAAGCGCTTCTCGTCGAAGAGCTGCTCGGCCAGCGCCGTCGAGACGACGAAGATGGGGGCGTGGCCGGTGGGGGTGGCGACGCGGAACAGCCCAGCCTCGCGGTGGACGCCGGCGAGCTCGAGGAGGCGCATGAGCACGCCCTCGCGGCCCAGCATCCACGGCAGGCTGCCGAGGAGGGGCAGGTTGGGCGGGCCGGGGAGCTTCGTCAGCGGCGCTGCGTGCGGGGCGTGCATGAAGGGGAGAATGGCAAGCGGCCCGCGTCTTCACTACTCGGGTTCCCGTCATGCCCTCGAGCCGCCGCCGCCCGCGTCCGAAGCGCCCACGCTCCCTCGTACGGAGGCCCCGGCAGGAGCGCGCGCAGGCCACCGTCGACGCCCTGATGGAGGCCACGGCTCGGATTCTGGAGACGCAGGGCCTCGAGGGCTTGACGACGAACAAGGTGGCCGTGCTCGCCGGTGTCTCCATCGGCTCGCTCTACGAGTACTTCGACTCGAAAGACGCGCTCGTGCGCGCATGGTGTGAGCGCTACGTGCAGCGGGTACGCGAGGTCGTCGATGCGCTGCTCGACTCGCTCGAGCCGCTTCCACTCGAGGACGCGGTGCTGCCGTTCCTGGACGGTGTGTTCGAGTTGAACCTGGGCCGGCAGCCCTTCATCCGGGTGTTGCTGGACGAGCTCCCGACGGTGCTCGGGCATCACCCCTTGCGGGACATCGACGACCACCTCGCGGCGCGGTGGGAGGCGTCGCTGCGGCGCAAGCACGCGGACCTGCCGGCGGACCTCTCGCTCCGGCTGTACGCGCTGACACGCATGGGCCGCACGGTGACGGCGGCGTGGATTGTCGAGGGGCGCCCCGCGTCCGAGGTGCCGGCGCTCAAGCGTGCGCTCGCCGGTGTCATCACGGCCGCGCTGGGTCGACCGGCGCCGCACAAGGCAGTCCCCTGACTTCCTTGCGCGTGCCGCCGCGCGCCGGGAGAGCGCCTGGTGCCGTGGGCAGTGACTCCGCGGCGCTGACGCCGGCTTCGCTGCGGTCAGGGCGATGCCGCTGCGCCGAGGGTGACGTCGCTGCGGCGAGGATGATTCCGCTGCGCCCAGCCGGACGTCGCTGCGGTGAGGATGAACCGGTTGCGCCGAGGGTGACGTCGCTGCGGTGAGGATGACTCCGTTGCGCCGAGGGTGACGTCGATTCGGCGAGGATGACTCCGCTGCGCCGAGGGTGACGTCGCTGCGGCGAGGATGATTCCGCTGCGCCCAGCCGGACGTCGCTGCGGTGAGGATGAACCGGTTGCGCCGAGCGTGACCGCGGGATGTCGAGGGTGAGTCCGGAAAGTCGAACGGTAACGCTTCAGGGGGGCGGGGGTCGATCAGCCGGGCGCGTCGCGGCGCTCAGTTCCTCGTGCTGGCGCGGCTCGCTTGGCCGGCGCTGGCGTGACCGAGCTGCGCGACCAGCACATCCGCCGAGCTTGAGGCCCGCGTCGCAGCGCGGGATGCCCAGCTTGCAGCAAAGGACGCGCGCATCACCGAGTTCGAGGAGAAGGTCGAGGTCCTGACGCAGTTGGTGTTGATGCTGAAGGAGCGGCTGAGCCGCAGCCTCAAGGCTGACATCGGGTGGCGAGGGTGGTGCGTGGACGCCGAGGGAGTTTGCGGAACGCTGAGGTGGGCGCGAGAACGCCGAGACTGACTCCGGAATCTCGAGGGTGACGCCAGGGCGCAGAGCGCGACAGCAGGACGCCGGGTGTGACGCCGGGATGCCGGGCGCGACGGCCAGCCGCTGAGGGTGACTCCCGTGCCGGGATTGATGCCTCCCTCCCGGCGATGGTGGCCCGCTTACGCGCTGAGCCCTCGTGCGCGCCGGGGTCGACCTACGGCTTGTTCCCGTCCCCGTTCCCGCTCTCGTTCCCGTTCCCGCTCTCGTCCCCGTCCCCGTCCCCGTCCCCGTTCCCGTTCCCGTTCCCGTCCCCGTTCCCGTTCCCGCTCTCGTCCCCGTTCCCGCTCTCGTTCCCGTTCCCGCTCTCGTCCCCGTTCCCGCTCTCGTTCCCGTTCCCGCTCTCGTCCCCGTTCCCGCTCTCGTTCCCGTTCCCGCTCTCGTTCCCGTTCCCGCTCTCGTTCCCGCTCCCGCTCCCGCTCTCGTTCCCGCTCCCGCTCTCGTTCCCGCTCCCGCTCTCGTTCCCGCTCCCGCTCCCGCTCTCGTTCCCGCTCTCGTTCCCGCTCTCGTTCCCGCTCTCGTTCCCGCTCCCGCTGTCGTTTTCGCTGTCGCTGTCGTTCCCGTTCCCGTTCCCGCTCTCGTTCCCGTTCCCGCTCTCGTTCCCGTTCCCGTTCCCGTTCCCGTTCCCGCTCCCGTTCTCGCTCTCGCTCTCGCTGTCGTTTTCGCTGTCGTTCTCGCTCCCATCAACCTCGGCCCGGGTCAACTGCCGGTCGTGGTTCTGGTCGAGCGTATCGAGCACCAGCGAGAGGGTGGCGTCGCTGGGTGGAGCGCCTTCCTTCGCGAGGGCGGCGCCGAGCTCCTGGCGGGTGACGCGGCCGTCGTGGTCGAGGTCGAGCGCGTCGAAGCCGCCGAGGCGGAGCAGGCGCTCCCGGGCGAGCGCCTCGAGGAGCACGAGCCGTGCCTCGCGCCCGGTGCCCAGCGGTGGCACCACGTCGCCGTGGGTGCGCGCGTACCGCTCGAGGGGCTCGATGCGGTCGAGGCCCGTGAGGTGCGGCCGCGGGACCGCCACGCGGTACAGCCGGTCGGGCTCGAGCGTCGCGCCGGCCAGGTGCGTCGGCGTTCGTCCGTCGTCCGCGAAGCGCACCCGGTCGTCGACCTGCAGGAAGCCGCCGTCGCCGCGAGGCGCGTGCCGTCTCGAGTACGCCACCGCGTCGCGCACGACAGCGCCCGGGAGCCGCGTCACCACCACCTCGTTGTCGAAGGGCAGCTCGTTGCGCAGGTCGCCGAGCGTGAGGTCGACGGTGTGCACGGCGGTGCCGCGAATGCCGCCGCCGTTGAAGAGGCCCACGTCGGCCGCGAGTGCGTCGCGCAGGTGCGAGCAGACGAAGGTGCCCATCGACGTCTGGGTCGCGCGGGAGCCTCCGGCCGACAGCGGGTGCGGCAGCGCCGGCACCAGCACCGCGCCCGACAGCCGCTCGACGAAGTCGTGGGCCTCGGTGACGAGCGCCGCCAGCGCCGGCGCCTCGGGGTAGGCCGCGACGGGCTCGAGCCGCACGGTGACGCGCGGTGGCTCGCGCAGCTCGACGGTGACGATGGCGGCGTGGGTCGCGTCCATGCCGGACTTCGACAGCGCCGTCTGCCCGATGCGCTCCTGGTGCGCGTCGTGTTCGTGCCCCCCGACGATGAGCGAGACGACGCCCCGGGCGGCGAGCGCGCGGTCGTCGGTGAGCCACTGGTGGGTGAGCGCGATGACCGCGTGACAGCCTTCGGCCCGCAGCCGCGTGGCCTCCCGGGCCACCGCTTCGTTCGGGTCGTCGAGGGTGACGCCGCCGAAGGGCGGGCGTCGGTAGACGGCGGGGTCGGTCATCACCACCCCCACGAGGCCCACCCGGCGGCCCTCGACCTCGACGACGTCGGACGCCGGCAACGGGTGGGGGAAGCCGTGCACGTTGGTGCCGAGCCACACGCCGCGGAACTCCCGTACGCGCGCGAGCAGCTCGCTGGGCTCGAGGTCGTCCTCGTGGTTGCCGAAGATGACGTGCGTGACCCCCAGCGCGTCGAGCGCCCGCACCATGCGCCGCCCGCCGTCCAGGCTCGACAGCAGGCTCGGCGCGAGGAAGTCGCCGGCCACCACCACGAGCCAGCGGTCGGCCGGCGTGTGCTTGCGGTGGTGGGCCACCAGTGATGCCAGGCGTGGCAGGTGGGTCAGCGTGTAGACGTCGTTGACCGAGATGAGGCCCAGCACCGGCGCATGCACGAGGGGCATCTTCACGCGGGCCCGGCCAGGGGCCAGCGTTTTCGAGGCCGCCGCCGCGCCCGCGTCACCGGGTATCGGCCGCCCACCGGCCTGGTTCAGCGCCAGGCTTCATTCCTCCACCTCCCAGGCCTCGGCGCTGTCGGGCGGACCCGACACCTGTCGGCCCAGACCGACGACGCCGGCATCCCTCTTGCGCGGTTGACGTTGGCGTCGAAGTTGCTCGACTCCCCGGCATGCTGCGACTCGCCCTCGGTTGCCTGACGCTGGTCGGGCTCGCCTGTCAGCCCGCGATGATGCCCCCGGCCTTCGACGGCCCACCAGTCTGGGTGGGGCATGTCGACGGGGTCGATGCCCTGGTGGGCGTCGCGCTCGAAGAGGGGGTCGTCGTCGCGTACGTCTGCGGCAAGGACTCCTGGGAGACGCGGACGGGCTGGTTCGCGACGCAGCTCGCGGACGGGGCCCTCGGCGAGGGCGAGGTGGTGCCGGCCCGGAGCGCGTCGGGGCACGTCCTCGAGGCCGTGCGCGTCGAGCGCCGCCAGGTGAGCGGCACGCTGCGCTTCGCGGACGGGCTGACGGCGACGTTCACGGCTGAGCGCGCCAACCCCGTCACGGCGGCGGGGCTCTATGAGTCGACTTCCAGCGAGGGCCAGGCGGGGCTCATCGTCACCAACGACCTCGACGCGGCAGGCGCGGCGGCGGCCGTCGGGAGTGACGGCACGACGACCCGGGCGCAGGTGCAGGTCATGTCCGGCCTCGCGGCCGGTGCGGTCACGCCGGCTGGGCTCCGCACGGTCCAGGTCTCGATTCCGAACCTCTCGGTGACAGGCCTCACGCAGGTGACGCCCACGCAGCAGTCCGTCACCGGCCGAAGCCCGATTCTCTACATCCTCGTGCACGGCATGTCGCACTCGGCAGGAACCGCCGCGGCGACGCTCGACACGCCACCGGTCTCGCGCGACGAGTGGAGCGTGGAGTTCCTGCGTGGCCTGTTGGGCGCGGAACCCGGCGCCAGCAACCCGCTCTTCAGCTTCGCCGCGCCGTTCGCTGACGACGACTACCGCACCGCGGGCGCGACCTTCCCCGCGACGCTCTCCGAGGGCGACATCGCCGACAACCCGGGGTTGCCCGCGAACTTCGTCACGCTGGTGCAGGTGTCACCGCCGCCGCCCGGGTTCCCCGCGGGGGCTCCGCGCCTGGCTCCGCCCAGCTCGGCCTTCATCACCTACCGCGACGTTCCCGGCGGCCTCGTGCAGTCCGGCCAGCGCGTCGCCAACCAGGCCTACCTCGCGCTGCGGTGGTACGAGGAGCGCTTCCGCCGCACGCCGCGCGTCATCTTCGTCGCCCAGAGCTTTGGCGGCATCACCTCGCGCTTCGTGCTCAGTGTGCCGTCGGCGGCCGAGCTTCGCGCCGCGCAGGTGCCGTTCGACGGCGTCTCGCTCAGCGCCGAGGACACGCGGCGCATGGTGTACGTGCGAGACCGCACCGTTTCGCTGGTGACGCTGGGCACGCCGCACGAGGGCAGTTTCCTGGCGGACCTCGGGGTGCCGGTACAGACGGCGGCGCTGCGCATGTCGGCGGTGGCGCGGAACGAGGTGACTGGCACGGGGTCCGGGGTCGACCTCTTCGCCGGCGCGCTGCGCGGGCTCGCGCAGCGCTTCCCCACCCTCGCGCCGGCCTCGCTCAGCGTGCAGCGGGCGCAGGCCTCCATCGAGGCGGGGTTCGACGAACTCGACCGCCAGCTGAACGGCCGCGCGCTGCGCGACCTTCGCCGCGACTTCTGGGAGCGCGTCAACCGCGGCCCTCTGCACCCGCGCAAGGCCCGGCGTGGCTCGTCGCCGATTCAGAGCGCAGCGCAGCAGCTCATCCCCGTCTACGCGGGCGGCGCTCGCAGCCCCGGCGGCCGCGCCTTCACCGCGCCCGAGCTCTCGGCGTTCTCGCGCTATGCCCTCGAGAACGAGCGCGAGCGCGGGTGGATCGTGATGACGATGGGGGCCGACACGGCGGTGCGCCTGCTGCGCACCGAGGGCTTCGGGCGAACGTCGAACCCCGTGCTGAGCGGCTTCGCGGAGCGTCTCGACCGGCGCCGGCGGCTCATCGACCTCGGCGCGGCGGCGCGAACCCAGGCGCAGGCCCTCGCGAGCCAGCTGAGCCCATGGCTCGTCGAGCAGCAGGGCGCGGCGAGCCCGCTCGACGCCTTCGTCACCCTCGCGCTCGGGCCCGCGCAGGGCCTCTCGGTGCCGGTGTACCTCGACGAGGAGGGCGCCTTCGACCTGTCGGGCCGGGTGACCGCGCCCGCGCTCGGCTTCGCCTGCATCGACGGCGACCAGACGTTTCGCATCGTCCTCGACTTCGGGAGGCTCTTGTCCGCGCTCGTCGCTGTCCACTCGAGCCTCTCGAACGCGCGGCAGGCCGTCGCGACCCAGGACTTGAACGTGATGCTCCCGGCGCTCGCCCTCGCGTCGGCCGACGTCGACGCCGTGAAGCAGTGGTTCCTCGACAAGTACGCCGCGCTGCAGGTGGCCGAGGGCCGCTGCCGCTTGCCCAACGACGTCTCCCTCGGGAGCCTGCTCGGCGTCGCCAACCTGCCGAACTGGAAGGCCGTGGTCGGCATGGACGCCTTCCCGGCGCCGCGCTGGGTGCGCTCGGGGCGGGGCGCGAGCGACGGCGAAATCGACACCGACGGCGCGGTGGCCTTCGACTCGGCGATGGGCCTCACCCTGGGCACCACGACGCCGCTGTTCTTCGACCACGAGCGCACCGACGACATGCGCAACGGCGCGCCTGCGCCCGGCTCGTGGTACCGGTTCTTCGACTCTCCCATCGAGGCGGACAACCACGGCATGCAGCACCAGTTCGTCGCGGGGGAGTGGATTTTCGACACCTTCGCGCCCGCTGGGCCGGTGCCGCAACGCGACGGGCTGGGGCGCTTCTGACGGGCGAGGCCGAGGTCGGCGCCCGGTCGGCCTTCGCGACGTTCGTACCGTCGGCCAGGCGCGGCGAAGCCCCCTCGCGCGAGAACGTCGCCACGTCCTCGTCCGGCTCGACGTCGGGCGTCACGTCGGCGGGGCAGGCGCGTCAGCGGGTCGGCCGCGGGGTTCACGCTCCGCTTTGGGCAGCGCTCGTCAGCGCACGAGCCGGCGCAGCTCCGAGCGCGCCACCGCCAGCCCCTTGCGCCCGCCCGACAGCAGCCGGTCGTTGAGCGCCGAGAGGCGGTCGGCGAGCTGGTGGGCGAGGTTGCTCACCACCTTCAGCGCGCCGACGTCGTTCGCCAGCAGCCGCTTGCGGAAGGCCGTCCGGGGCAGCCGCACGGCCACGACGGGGCATAGCGCCCGGGCCGTCGCCGAGCGTGTCGGGGTGTCGCGGAGCAGCGAGAGCTCACCCAGGACCGCGCCGGGGCCCACCTCGGCGAGCACCGTCCCGTCACGAGACACCTCGACGTCCCCCTCGAGAATGACCCACAGCGCGTCACCGGGTTGCCCCTCGGTGAAGAGCGCGGCGCTCGCGTCGAAGCGGCGTTGCTCGCACAGCTCGAACAGCGAGTTCACCTCGTCGGCGGAGAGGCCCGCGCAGAGCGGCGTGGTAGCGAACTTCTCGTAGAGCGAGGCAGCTGGCATGGCGTGAAGACCCCCGGTCGGTGGACGCGGCGACCAAACCCCAAACCTCCTCCAGCCGCGAGCGCGTCGCGGCCCGTCACTCCTTCGGCGTCGCGCGCACGTCGAACTTCGTCGCCGTGAGGAGCGGCGTGCGCGGGTCGAACCGGAAGTCGACGTAGCGGGCGTTCGCCTCCTTCTCGGCCAGCTCGGTCTTCGCGCGGCCCACCTCGCGCCCGGCGACGTCGTAGGCGCGCAGCTCGACGGTGCCGGTCCAGCCCTTCTCGAACGACATGTAGACGGTGATGGTGTGTGCCGCCGTGCCCTCCTCGCCGCGGGTGGCCCGGGTGACGGTGAGGCCTTGCGGCGCGAGTGACTCGTGCACGTCGAGCGTCACCTCCTTGAAGCCCTTCTCGATGCCCGTGCCGAGGCCCTTCACCACCTCGCCGGTGCTCTCGGCGAGCGTCTGGGCGGCCTCCTTGCCCTCTTTCTTCACGGCCTCGGCCGCGCCCTTGAGCAGCTTCGCCTTGGTGGCGACGAGCAGGTTGCCCTCGTCCTCGGCGGCCTTCAGCTTCTCTTCGCGGCTCTTGCAGGCGGTGAGCGTCAAGGCGGCCAGGGCGACGACGGCGGCGAATCGCATCGGGAGTCGTTCGAGAGAGAGGGGCATGGAGAAGGTCACGGCAGCAATGCGGGGTGATTTCGCTGCGCAAGCAGCTGCGCAGGGGCAAACGTGGTGACGATGCCTTAGGCACCCCGCAAGGTGAAGGCAACGCGGTCGTGTCGAGCCCGGGCGAAGGCGTCAGCGGGCCGGCCGGCGCCCACGTGTTCGTGCTCGAGGCCGTGGCGCCCGCCGCGCGTGGGGACGTCATCGCGCTGACCGGGGCAGGGCGCCCCGTCGTCGCTGGGAGGGGGTGTGGGCCCTCGTCGGGCGCGAGGGGGCGGTGTGGCGCGTGGAGCGGACGCGCGGCCCCGGCTGGGCGACAATCGCCGCCATGGACGGCACGCTCCAGCAGGGGTTCTTCCGCTCGGTGTCCGAGGCCTTCGAGCGGAACCGCGAGGCCGCGTCGCAGGGCTTCGAGCTGGTCCTCCTCGGGCTCCTGGCGCTGCTGCTGGCGGCGCAGGCCATCGGGCTCTGGCGCCGGCGCCGGGGGCTCGCGCTCGACGTCGAGCAGCTCGCCCGGCAGCGGGGCCTCACCCCCGAGGAGCTGGCCTTCGCGCGGGCGCTGTCGAAGGCCGGCGGCGTCGCGCCGATGGAGCTGCTGACGCACCTCGACACCTTCGAGCGCGTCACCGGGAAGGCGCTCGAGGGCGCCCTCGCCGTCGAGCCCGGAGGGGAGCCGCTGGCCCGGCAGGTGCGGCATCTTCGGCACCTGTTGCACTTCGACCGGCTGCCGACGCACGCGCCGCTCCTGTCCACGCGCGAGCTCGCGCCCGGCACCGCGGTGCGCCTGGGCGCTGCCCACGGAGAGGTGACCGTCGTCGACGAGGAGCGGCTCGAGGTCGAGCTCCGGGCGCCGGCGTCACTCGAGCCGGGGGCGGCCGTCACCCTGGAGCTGACGCACGCGCGCGAGGCCCGCTACGAGCTGCGCTGCCGCGTGCAGGAGGTGCACGGGGGCGTTCACCTGCGCCTGACGCACGACGAGGCGCCGGTGCGCGTGCAGCTGCGGGAGTTTGCCCGGGTGAAGGCGTCGGGCCCCATCGCGCTGGTGGCGGTGTCGTGGCCGGGGCACGCCCTCGAGCGCCGCGAGGTGCGGGGGCGGCTCGTCGATGTGAGCGGCGGGGGCGCGCTGGTGGCGGCGAGCGCGGTGCTGCCGCCGGGCGTGCGCGTCGCGGCGACGTTTCAGGCGGGCGGGCAGGCCTTCACCCGCGTCGAGGGCGTGGTGGTGGCGACGCACGCGTCGGGCGCCGGCGCCTTCGAGCTGCACCTCGAGTTCACGCAGCTGCGGCCCGCCGAGCGGGAGCGCCTCGTCGGCGCGGTGGCGAAGCTGCAGCTCGAGGAGCGCAGCGCCGCGAAGGCGTGAGCGCGGGCCGCGGGCGCTTCGAATTCTCCGGCTCGTCGCGCGACGGGCCGATATGACGGAGCGCTCCGACCGTTCTCCCTTGCGTGACGCGCATGAACGACGCCTGGACGCTTCGCATCTCGGAACACGACCACGTCGTCGTCCTCGCCCTGCTCTCCAGGGGCGTGCGGCTCCAGGACGCGCGCGACCTCGCGCAGGACGCCTGGGCGCGGCTCGTCGAGGCCGAGCGCGCCGGCCGGCTGGAGCGCATCGAGCTGCCCGGGCTCGTCATTCGGCAGGCCATGTTCCTGCTCGCGGAGCGTCATCGCGTGTTGAGGCGCCGGGTCGACGTCGACGTCGAGGTCGAGGTCGCCGCCGAGCTCCCCGCCAGCGGAGAGCCCGAGTCCATCGTCGATGCGAGGCGCCGCCTCGCGCTCGTGTCGGCCACCCTCGAGCAGGTGCCGCCTCGCGGCAGGCAAGTCATGGAGAGCCTCCTCGCCAGCTCCGACGGCCATGCCCAGCAGGCAGCTCGCATCGGCCTCTCGGTTCAGCGATTCCGCCAGGTGCTGTGCGAGGTGCGCGCCCGTCTCCGCGCGGCGATGGGAGAGGACGGCCGATGAAGCACCCGTCCATCTACGAGCTGGCCTGCTTCGCCGAGACCGGCCATGGCGCGGACGAGTTCGAGCCTCATGTCCAGGTCTGTGACGACTGCGCCCGGCGGTTGTCTCAGCTCGCGTGGCGGTCTCTCGCCGCGCGTGGGCTGACGGCCGACGTCGTCGTCCCCGCCGCTCCCGCGCCTGTCGTCGTCCCGCTCCTGGTGGCCGTGCTGACCTGTTTCGCCATGATGGTCTCCAGTCAGACGAGCGCCGCGCCGCTGCCTCCGTCCGGCGAGCCGGTGAGCGTCGGGCCCTCGGAGCTCCACGGGACGCCGCTGGCCCCCTCCACGCGCGAGCCCGCGCGCCGCCTCACGCCCGGCGATGCCGGGTGGGGCTCCCGCTCGGACTGACGGGCGCCGCGGGCCGCGCCCGCAAGGCACCAGAAAAGGAGGGTCTCGATGGAGCTCCCATCAGCGGTGAGGTCTGCCCTCGCCTCGTCGACGGTCTTTCGCCTCTCGTTCCTCTTCGGCGCGGTCATCGTCTTGCCGCGGCTCGGCGCCGTCGGCCTGTGGGACCCGTGGGAGACGCACTACGCCGAGGTCGGCCGCCAGATGCTCGCGCGCGCGGACCTCGTCCACCCGTACTGGCAGAGCGCCTGGTTCTTCTCGAAGCCGCCCGTTGTCGCGTGGCTCTCGGCCTTCGGCCTCTTCGTCTCGGGCGCACAGCCGTGGGGCCGCCCGGGAGAGGGCCCGCTGCCCGACGGGGTCGAGTGGTTCGTTCGGCTGCCCTTCGCGCTCCTCGTCCTCTTCGCCGGCGCCATGCTCGCCGAGACGGTCGCCCGCAGTTCCACGCGGCGGGCCGGGCTGCTGGTGGCGCTCGTGTGGTGGACGATGCCGCTGGTGGACTTTCTGGCGCGACAGGTGATGACCGACGGGCCCTTCGTCAGCTGCTTCATCCTCGCGCTGTGCTTCGCCTCACACGCCGAGCGCTCGAAGCGCCCGCGTGACTGGGCCGCCAGCTTCACCTTCGTGGGCCTCGGTGTGCTCTCGAAGGGCCTCATCGGTCTCCTCCCCGCCCTGGTGCTGTTCGGCGGCTGGCTCGTTCTCGACGGGCGTGACGTGAAGGCGCGCCTCGCCGAGGTGCCGAAGTGGACGAGCCTGTTCGCCGTCGCGCCCCCCGCGGCCTGGCTCCTCGCGATGGCGCGCTTCGAGGGGCGCGACGAGGAGGGGAAGACGTTCATCGAGCGCTTCTTCGTCTACGACCACCTCGACCGCTTCACGAGCGGCGTACACACCACCACGCCTGGCGGAACCTTCGCCTACTTCCTCGACCAGGGAGCGTTCGCCATCTTCCCGTGGGTCCTCTTCGTGCCGCTCGCGCTCGTCGTGCTCTCGACGCGTGGGCTGGCTGGGGGGCGCTGGAGGCTCGCCGTCACCTGGGCCAGCGCCCTCGCCGTCACCTTCACGCTCTTCACGATGAGCGCGACCCGGTTTCACCACTACGTCATGCCGATGCTGCCGCCGCTCGCGGTCCTCATCGGACTGGCGCTCGATGCCTGCTGGGACGACGTTCGCCCCCCGGCTCCAGCGCTCGCCGCGGGCCTCGTGTTGTTCGCCGTCACCGTGAAGGACCTCGCGCAGCGGCCTCGACACTGGCTCGACCTCTTCACCTACAACCACGACCGCCCCTACCCCACCGAGCTCGTCAGCCGGCCGCTCCTCGAGGGAGCCCCGGGGTGGCTGACGCTCGGCGCGACGCTCGCGGGTGCGTCTCTCGCGCTCGTCGTCATCGGGGGCATGGCGGCGCTGGGGGCGAGCGGTGAACGCCTGCTCCGAGGGACGGCGATGATGGGCGTGGGCCTTGCCCTGTTCCTGTCATGGGTGCACTGGCCCCAGCTCGGCCGACACTGGACCCAGCGAGACCTGCTCGCGCGCTACCACTCCGAGCGCAGGCCGGCCGAGCCCCTGTGCGCCTTCTTGATGAACTGGAAGGGGGAGACGTTCTACTCGCGCAACGAGGTGACGCAGGTTGGCGCGCGCGACCCGCGCGGAGAGGTGGCCCACCTCGTCTCGTCGCACCCGCGCGCGTGGTTCCTCGTCGAGCAGCACCGCGTCGAGGTGCTCCGCTCGGTGTTGCCAGCAGGCGCGCGGCTCAGGGTCATCGACTCGCAGCAGACGAACAAGTTCGTGCTCGCCCTCGTCGAGCGGTGAGGGCCGGGCTTCGGTGTGGGGCTCGAGGGCGCTCGTCGGGCCCTGGGGCCTCGCCGCCCGGGCTCACCCGGAGACGCGCGGAGCCGGCGCCTCGACGGGAGGCGGCCTGAACGCCGGGGCCTCGAGGCTCCGCGCCGCGTCGAGCCCTCGCTGGAGGTCGGCGACGAGGTCGCCCTCGGCCTCGAGCCCCACCGACAGGCGCAGCAGGCCATCGCCGATGCCCGCGACGGCGCGGTCCCCGGGCGGCATCGACGCGTGCGTCATGGTGGCCGGGTGCGCGACGAGGCTCTCGACGCCGCCGAGCGACTCGGCGAGGCAGAACACCCGCACCGCGTCGGTGAAGCGCCGCGCGGCCTCGAGGCCGCCCTTCAGCTCGAGGCTCACCATGGCGCCGAAGCCGCGCTGCTGTCGCTTCGCCAGCGCGTGCCCCGGGTGCGACGGCAGGCCGGGGTAGAAGACGCGCGCGACGGCCGGGTGGCGCGTCAGCACGTCGACGACGGCCACGGCGTTCTCCTGGTGCACGCGCCAGCGCGCCGACAGCGTGCGCAGGCCGCGCAGTGTGAGGAACGCGTCGAAGGGCGCCCCCGTCAGGCCGAGGCAGTTGCCCCAGAAGGCGACCTGCTCGTGCAGCGCCGCCGTCTTCGACACCACCACCCCACCCACCACGTCACCGTGCCCGTTGAGGTACTTCGTCGTCGAGTGGACGACGACGTCGGCGCCGAGGGCCAGCGGCGACTGCAGCCACGGCGAGAGGAAGGTGTTGTCGACGACGACGAGCGCGCCCACCTCGTGCGCCGCGGCCGACACCGCGACCAGGTCGGTGATGGCCAGCAGCGGGTTGCTCGGCGTCTCGAGCCACACGAGCGATGGCTTCGCGGTGCGCAGCCGGGCGAGCGCCTCGGGGTGCTGGAAGTCGAGCACCACGGGCGAGAGCCGCCCCTGCGCCTGGTACGAGCGGAACAGCCGCATCGTGCCCCCGTAGCAGTCGTGCGGCACCACCACCGTCTCGCCCACGCCGGCGAGCTGCAGCGCCAGCGTCACCGCCGCCATGCCCGAGGCCGTCACCACCGCGCCGTGGCCACCCTCGAGGTCGGCCAGCGCCTGCTCGAGGAGCGCCCGCGTCGGGTTGCCCGAGCGCGTGTAGTCGTACGGCCGGCGCTCGCCGAGGCGGTGGAAGGTGAAGTTGGTAGACAGGTGCAGCGGCGGAACCACCGCGCCGTGGGCTTCGTCGCTCGCGATGCCCGCGCGCACCGAGATGGTCTGCAATCGGCTCGTCGTCATGTCGACTCCACTCCCGGGCCGCTGTGGCGTCATCCCGGGCCGTGGAGCCTCCACGCCCACTCATCTTTCGAAGCCGACACGGCTCCGCGGGAGTTGGCACCTTTCGAGTCCTCGAAGGTTGCCCCGGCGTCGTTGGGCCCATCCCTCAGCCGGTCGCGATGAGTGTCCGCCTTCTACTGGCGTCTGCCATAGTGGTCAAGCATCTTGCTTGGCGGAAATGTCCGCTTCGGCGGAGTGTGCAGATGGAGCGGGCCTCGGGCCCGGGTCGCCGGGGTGGGCGCGGGAGTCAGCGGGCGAGGCGCTGGACCCAGCCCTGGGCCGCGGGGAAGGCGAGCACCTCGTCGGGGACTGGCTCGGGGCCGTCGGCCTGGGTCCAGACGGTGACGTGCACGGGGGTGCCGTCGGCGAGGGTGTGGTGCTCCTCGTCGTCGGGGGGCGGGGGCGGTCCGGCGGCGAGCACCTCGGGGGGCGGCTCGACGTACACGACGACGAAGCGCGCGGCGCCAGCGGGTGGGCGCGGCACGCCGACGTAGGTGGCGTAGACGCCGTGCGTGCGGAGCGTCCACTCGCGGGCGGGGGAGCGCTCGTCTTCGTGGAAGGGCTCCACGGCGGCGTCGCGGAGGGTGGCGGGCTCGGGCCAGCGGCCGGTCTCGGCGCGGTGGC
Organism: Myxococcaceae bacterium; assembly: GCA_020247085.1. GTDB lineage: Bacteria > Myxococcota > Myxococcia > Myxococcales > Myxococcaceae > Xiheimicrobium > Xiheimicrobium aquaticum. Next base: position 27,171 of record JADCJJ010000374.1, read on the forward strand.
GCTCGAGCTCGTAGAGGCTCTCTCGCAGGTGGCGGTACGTGCGCTGGTCGGCCTCGCCGAGCTCGCGGAAGGAGCGCTGCCACGACGGCAGGGCGTCGTCGGGCGTCGGCGTCGCGCGCAGGCGCTGGGCGGTGAGGCCGGCACCCCACACGAGGAGCGAGAGGGCGAGCCAGGGCAGCGCTTCGGTGGGGCGTCGGCGCGAGGGGGCCACGGTCACGCGGCGAGCTGAGCCACCGACGCGGCGCCCCAGCAGAGCCCGACGATGATGGACAGCGCGCCGGCGACGCCGAGCAGGCCCGTGGCGAGGCGTGGCGAGCGCGCGAGCCTGACGAGGGGCACTCCGGCGGCGCCGGTGAGGAGCGCCATGCCGAGCACACTGCCGGCGCCGAAGAGGGCGATGTAGCCGAGGCGCGAGGCGGTGGTGGGCAGCTCGGCGAGGACGAGGGCGGTGAGGGCGCCGCTCCCGGCGAGGCCGTGGAGCAGGCCGACGAGCAGCGGGCGGGTGGCGAACGTCCACGAGCAGAGGTGCAGGTGCTCTCGGGGGGCGGCGTGGGTGTGCTCGACGGCGCCGTGCCGGTGCGTCGAGGGGGCGCCGGCGCGGCCTTCGGCGAGCGAGGTGCGCAGGGCGCGCACGCCGAGGGCGACGACGACGATGGCCACCAGCAGCTCGAGCAGGGCCGCGACGCGCTCGGGCATCTGGGCCTCGAGCACCGCGAGGGTTCCGCCGACGAGCAGCAGCGACAGCGTGTGCCCCACGCCCCACAGCGCGCCCAGCAGCAGTCCGGCGCGGGCGTTGCGCTGCTCGGTGGCCAGCGTCGAGACCGCCGCGAGATGGTCCGGCTCGACGGCGTGGCGCATGCCGAGGGCGACGCCGAGCAGGCCCGTCAGGAGGGATGAGGACACGTCGCGGCGGATAGCACGGCGCTGGCGCTTGCACACGGGCGGTAGCGAGCGGGCTCGCCGCAGGGATGGAGGCGGGAGCGCACGTCGTCAGGGCGGCCCTTCGCGTCCGGAGCGTCGAGCAGAGCGAACGGGCTCGCCGCGGGGATGGAAGCGGGAGTGCACGTCGTCAGGGTGGCCCTTCGCGACCGGAGCGTCGAGCGGAGCGAGCGGGCTCGCCGCGCGGTTGGGAGTGGGAGCGCGCGTCGTCAGGCCGGCCCTTCGCGTCCGGAGCGTCAGACGTAGCGAACGGGCTCACCGACCTCGGGCTTCTTGAGCGTCGCGAGCACCCCTGGCGCCAGCTTCGCCTTGAGGGCGTTCACCATCGCCTGGTTCCCCGCGTAGTCGTGGTGCTCGGCGTCAAGCAGGGCCTGGATGTCGCCGCGGGGGATGGGCGGCAGGTTGTAGCGGGCGAGGAAGTTGGTGAAGACCTCGTCGTCGCGGAAGGAGTCGTCGATGTCGAGCGACTGCGCGAACGAGATGACGGCCGCGAGCTTGCGGTCGACGGGGTCGAGGCGCTGCTCGCCCGAGGCCTGCAGGAAGCGGTTGAACTCGAACACGCAGGTGGCGCGCAGGGCCTCTTCGCTCATGTGCGCGTAGCGGGCGTTGACGCGCATGCGGTACTCGGGCTGGCCGTCGCGGCCCTTCACCTTCTCGAAGCGCACCACCTCGACGTCGCCGGCGTCGGGCTCGAACCAGCCGCCGGGCAGCACGCGGGAGTGCTCGTTCACCTGCTTCAAGATGCCCGAGAACTCGCTGACGGTGTTGAGCACCTGCGCGGCGATGTGAATCTTGGTGCCGTCCAGCAGCGCCGCCGGCCGGTCCTGCTTGACGGGGCGGAACTCGCGGGCGGTGTCGGTTGCCACGTTGAACGTCGAGACGTTGAAGTGCTTGTCGAGGTAGTCGGCCTGGCCGTCATTGTCGCGGTCGAGCACCTGCTCGCGCACCAGCGTCGAGGCGGGCGTGATGAAGTTGTCGCGGCCCCGCTCGCCGTCGACGCGGTCGAGGAAGGGGTTGATGTCGGTCCACTTCGCGCGCTTCGCGATGAGGCGGGCGAGCCCGTCGATGTCGGTGTCGACGGCCGAGCTGCCGTAGGTCGTCGCGACCTGCAGGTTGGGGAACGTCTCCTTGAAGGCGTCGAGCTGCGACTTTCCGACGCACAGGTTCGAGAAGAAGAGCTGGCCGTCGCCGCCGCTGGCGGGGCGGGGCGCGCTCTTGATGGAGCGCACCTGGTTCTTCCCCCAGCTCGCGTGACCGTCGTAACCCATGATGTGCACGCCCGGGTCACCGAGCTTCTCGAGCAGATTGGAGCCTCCGGCGAGGCGGGTGCGAAGCTCGAACTTCGTCTCGCCGACGCCGGGCTCGGTGAAGGCCTTCTGGTACACGCCGCTGCCGGGCTGGGTCTCGCGCCAGCCGGCGGTGGTGAGCATGCGGCGGAAGCCGTCCACGAACTCGTCGCCAATCTGCCAGTCGAGCTTCACCGTCGAGTTCCCGTTGGCGAACCACTTCGCGTAGGGCGGAGAGAGCGGCGCGAGGGCCTCCATGAGCGAGGCGGCGACCTGCTTCGCGGGCCCGCTGCGGGCAGCGCTGGAGTTCGAGAGGTGGAAGACGAGGTTCTCCTGCAGGCGCTTGTCGGGCTCGGCGCGAACGAGGCGCTCGTAAGCGGCGAGCATCGTGGCCTGCAGCTGGGGCTCCTTCGTGCCCTCGAGCAGGTGCAAGAGGACGGCGCCAGCCGACGCCCGGGCCTGGAGCGCCTGCCGGGCCTCGAGGCCCGCCGGCGGCGGCGTCACGGCGAGGTGCCGCTCGAGCTGGGCGAAGGCCTTCGCGCGTGTGGCCTCGGGGAGCGCGGCGAAGACGTTGTCGCGGGCGTTGTCGACGAGCTCGCCGGCGCGGAAGAGCGCCTCGCCCTGCTCGACCGGCGTGCGGGGGGCGGCGCCCGAGGCGTTGACGGTGAAGCCGCCGTCCGCAGAGAGGAAGACGGGGCGCTGCGAGGGCGTCGGGTCGAGGGCGACGGTCTGCCCGGGCGGGGGCGGCCGCGGAGACAGCACCTCGTCGACGGCCCGCCTCGCGTCGGCGGTGAACAGGTCGTGGTGCTGGGCGAGGGCCGCGCGGAGCTGCGCGCGCTCGTACGACGTCACCTTGCCGTCGGCGGTCGCGCGGGCGACCAGCTGCTGCGCCTCCTCCTTCGTGATGACCTGGTCGGCGGCGGCGGTGGTGGCGAGGCGGCGAATCGAGGTCGGCATGGGGCTCCGGGGGGAAGGCGACGGAGCGCGGCCCATAGCAGCCCGTTGAGGAAAGCGCGCTGGTCGCCAGAGCCCCGAGCTCCTGCGCCGAGCTGCGTCAGCGGCCCTCGAAAGACCGCGCCGTCTTTCTGCGGACCTCCACCTTGCGCGGCCCGAAGCTCGACGTTCGGGCTCGGTCGGCTGGCTTCACCGGGGCTGCTCGCCGAGGTGGAGCGGGCGCTCCAGGAGACGCTTCCGAGGCCGCCGCGGCGCGGCAGGGCGAGGCCACCGGCCAGAGCCCCGAAGCGACACCGGGGGACGGCCCGTCGTGGGTGGCGCGCCGTGCTCGCGGCGGGTGCCGGGCCGGGTGCCGGCGAAGCCCGTGGCGTCCGTCGAGAAGCGCCCGGCCGCGGCGTGTCGGGGGCGCACAAGGGACTCGAGGCCGTTGCCCGTCTCGACGCCGCGGCCCTGCGAGCGGCGAAGCCCGGGGGGGCGTCATCGACGGGAGCGCCGGAAGCGCGCTGCCGACGGGGTCTGCTTGGGTGAGACCTCGGTGAGGGCCCGGACACCTCGGGCAGCCAGCGGTGCGGCGGCGGCGCCCCGAGCCTCGACCAGCGGCCAGATGTGACCCAAGTGGGGGTTCCACGCATCGCTGAAAAATGAGCAATATTTTGCTCATGCAGGACCGTGCTGAGGCAGCACCATGGTCGGTCAGTCATGGCAATTTCGGCCTAAATAATTGTAATTATTGCGTCATTTTCGGGCTTCTCGGTCGCTGAGGCACCAGGGTCGGGTGACACACAGGTGTCGAAGAGGGTCGTCGCCTTGACCGGGTAGGAGTGGCTCCGTAGAGAGCGCGCCGAGTTCACCGGCTTTGGGAGGCTGACATGGCAGCGTGGAACGCACCGAGTCTGATCGCAGCGATCGACGAGTCGAAGGGGCTGACGGACAAGGGCTACACCTTCCTGGACCGGGACCAGAAGGAGCAGTTCTTCTCGTGGGACGACCTGCGCACGGAGGCGATGAAGCGGGCGGCCCACCTGCGGAAGTACGGGCTGAAGAAGGGCGACCGGGTGGCGATGGTGTTGCCCGACGGCGAGGACTTCGTTCCGACCTTCCTGGGCGCCATCTGGGCCGGGCTGGTGCCGGTGCCGCTCTACCCGCCGCTGTCGCTGGGGAAGCTCGACTCGTACAAAGACACGTTGGTGGCCATTTTGAACAAGGCCGAGCCGGCGTACCTCATCACCCTGTCGAAGATGCAGCAGGTGCTGTGGGCGGGGCTGACGCACGTGAAGTCGCTGAAGGGCGTCATCACGGCCGAGGAGCTGAAGGGGCCTGCGCCCGAGGGCGTGTCTCAGGACCCGGCGCAGGTGACCGACGACGACCTGGCGTTCCTGCAGTTCACGTCGGGGTCGACGTCGACGCCGAAGGGCGTGTCGGTGACCCACGGGAACCTGCGGGCGAACGCGTGGGCCATCATGGTGGATGGGTTGAAGACGGACTCCGCAGTGGACCACGGCGTCTCGTGGTTGCCGCTCTACCACGACATGGGGCTCATCGGCTTCGTCATCGCGCCGATGTTCCACAAGGTGCAGGTGACGTTCATTCCGACGATGGCGTTCGTGCGGCAGGCGACGCTGTGGCTCGAGACGATTCACCGGGTGCGGGGCACCATCACGTTCGCGCCGAACTTCGCCTACGCGCTGGCGACGAAGCGCACGAAGGCGGAGCAGCTCGCGCGCTGGGACCTGTCGTGCGTGAAGGCGTTCGGCTGCGGAGCCGAGCCCATCAACTCGGGCACGATGCGCACCTTCGTCGAGACGATGTCGAAGGCGAAGCTGAAGCCCGAGGCGCTGCTGCCCTGCTACGGCATGGCCGAGGCGACGCTGGCCATCAGCTTCATCGGGCTCGACGAGGCGCTCTCGACGGACGTGGTGGACACCGAGGCGTACCAGAAGCAGCGGGCGGCGGAGCCGGTGCACGTCTCGAAGCTCGCCGAGGGCAAGGCGCAGGAGTTCGTGAACTGCGGCAAGACGTTCCCCGGGCACGAGGTGGGCATCTTCGACGACCAGGGCGCGCGGCTGGGTGAGCGGAAGATTGGCGAGATTCAGGTGCGTGGGCCGAGCGTGGCCAAGGGCTACTTCCGTGACGCTGACGCGACGGAGCGGACGTTCGGCGGCGGGTGGCTGAAGACGGGCGACCTCGGCTACCTGGCCAACGGCAACGTCTACATCGTGGGTCGCAAGAAGGACATCATCATCATCAACGGGCGCAATTACGACCCGCAGCGCATCGAGTGGCTGGTGGACGACGTGGCGGGCGTGCGCAAGGGCTCGTCGGTGGCGTTCTCGAAGCCGGGCCCGTCGAGCGAGGAGCTCATCGTGGTGCTCGAGGCGCGCACCGCGAGCGAGACCGAGCTCGAAGCCCTGAAGGAGTCGGTGAAGCAGCGCATCGTGGAGCAGATGCAGCTGACGCCGGCGGACGTGGTGGTGTGCCCGGTGGGCTCGTTGCCGAAGACGTCGAGCGGGAAGTTGCAGCGGTCGAAGACGCGGCAGCAGTACCTCGACGGCACGGTGGGCAAGGAGGGCAACCGCTCGCTGGGTTCGAACGCCGAGAAGGTGGTGCTCGCGCGGCACGTGGCGATGTCGCTGCTCGGCCGGAGCCGTCACCGCGCGCGGCGCATCGCCGAGCACGCGCTCGAGGTGAAGTCGGTCACCGACGCGCTGGGCAAGCTCAAGCTCGCGGGCGACTACGTCTCGAACCGCCTCGGCAAGCTGTTCTGATCAACCCTTCCCTCTCTGGCAACACGCAGTCCCACTCCCCGCAGCACCCTCGTTCAAGGACACACCTCATGGCGACCGTACACATCCCCACCCTCTTCACGCAGGCGGCGCTCGAAGTGAGCGGCAAGAAAATCGACACCATCACCGGCCAGACGGTCATCTCGAAGCTGGGGCTCGACTCGGTGGCGGTGATGGAGCTGGTGGCGCACTTCGAGGAGAAGCTGAACATCCGCATGCCGGACGAAGACCTGGCGAAGGTGCAGACCGTGGCGGACCTGGGCACCCTGGTGAAGCGGCTGATGCCGCCGGGCTCCGAGGTGACCTGGTAACGGCACCAGGTCTCCCAGGGCCTCCACGCCGCCCCCCCCCCGAGCCCCCATGAACCCCAAGCCCGCCCCCATCGCAGTCATCGGCATGGCCTGTCGCTTCCCGCACGCGGCGGACCTGCCCGGGCTGTGGCGGGTGGTGTCGTCGGGCGAGGTGACGTTCGAGGCCATCGACGACTCGCGCTGGAAGCACGGGGCGTTCGTGGACACCAAGGACGTGCGGGCGCCGGACAAGACGTACGTGTTGAAGGGCGCGTTCTTGGACGGCGTCGACGAGTTCGCGGCGCTGCACTACGGCATGGCGCCACGGCGGGTGCAGGTGATGGACCCGCAGCAGCGGCTGGCCATCGAGGCGACGCGGCAGGCGTTGCAGGACGCGGGCTACGACACGCGGCCCTTCGACAAGCTGCACACGGGCGTCTTCCTCGGGGCGTCGGTCAGCGAGTACCGCGACCTGATGACGGCGCGGCACCGGGCGCTGCAGCTGGCGAACGGCGAGTACGGCGACGCGCTGTCGCCGGCGGAGCAGGAGGCGGTGCGGGCGGCGGTGGCGGACGTGGTGCCGGCGCGGGCCTTCAGCATCGCGGGTGGCCTGTTGAACATGATTGCGTGTTCGGTCTCACAGGCGTTCGACCTCTCGGGGCCGGCGATGCAGATCGACGCGGCGTGCTCGTCGGCGCTGGTGGCGATTCACGAGGCGGTGGTGAACCTGCGGGCGGGCGTGGTGAACGTGGCCGTGGCGGGTGGCGTGTACCTGAACCTGGGGCCCGACAACCTCATCGGCTTCTCGCGCATCGGGGCCATCTCGCCCTCGGGGGCGTGTCGACCGTTCGACGCGAAGGCCGACGGCTTCGTGATGGGCGAGGGGGTGGGCGTCGTCATCTTGAAGCGGCTCGAGGACGCGGAGCGCGACGGCGACCGGGTCTACGCGGTGATTCGCGGCTCGGGCTGCAACAACGACGGGCGGGGTGAGGGCCCGATGACGCCGCGGCCCGAGGGGCAGAAGGACGCGATGCGGCGGGCGCACGAGGGGCTCGACTTCGGGGTCGACACCATCTCGTACGTCGAGACGCACGGCACGGCGACGACGGTGGGCGACGTGGTCGAGGTGGGGGCGCTGCGGCAGTTCTTCGGGGAGCGGCTCGGGCGGCCGGTCGAGGCGCCGTACTGTTGGCTGGGCAGCATCAAGGCGAACGTCGGGCACACGATGTCGGCGGCGGGGGTGGCGGGCTTCATCAAGACGTGCCTGATGATGCACCACGGGGTGATTCCGCCGCAGCCGGCGGTGGAGGAGCTGAACCCGAAGCTCGACCTGCCGAGCTCGCCCTTTCAGCTGACGGCGCAGGCGGTGCCGTGGACGACGAAGCCGGGCGTGCCGCGTCGGGCGGCGGTGTCGAGCTTCGGCTTCGGCGGAACGAACGCGCACGTGGTGCTCGAGGCGCCTCTTGCGCGCCGCTCCTCGGCGGTGACGGTGGCGGCGGAGGCACAGCAGCCGCAGCTGGTGCTGCTGTCGGCGCCCACGCCGGCGTTGTTGGCGGCATCGGCGTCGCAGCTGGCCGCGCACGTCGAGGCGCACCGGCTCTCGGTGGCGCAGGTGGGGTCGGCCCTGGCGAACCGGCAGGCCTTCGACGCGAGGGTGGCGTTCCTGGCGACGTCGCGCGACGAGCTGGTGCGCACGCTGAAAGACGTCTCGGCGGCGCTCTCGGCGCACCAGCCGCTGCCGGTCGGCGTGGCGTACGCCGAGGCGCCGTTGCCCGCAGAGGCGCGCAAGCTGGCCTTCCTCTTCCCCGGGCAGGGGGCGCAGAAGGTGGGGTTGCTCGAGGGCCTGGTGAAGCGCTCGCCGTTCCTCGCGCAGCGGCTCACCGAGCTCGACGCGGCGGCGCGGGAGGCGGCGGGGTGCTCCATCGTCGACGCGCTCTACCCGAAGGACCGGACGGACCCGTCGGCGGCGCAGGCGCACCTGACGCGCACCGAGGTGTGCCAACCGGCGATGGCGGCGTTGGGGTTGGCGTTGAGCGAGCTCCTCGGCACGCTGGGCCTGACGGCCGACGTGGCACTGGGCCACTCGTTGGGCGAGTTCGCGGCGGCGGCCTCGGCGGGCATGCTGAGCGCCGAAGACGCGGTGTCCCTGGTGGCGCGTCGTGGCCAGCTGATGAACGAGCTGGAGCTGACCGACCCGGGGGCGATGTTGGCGGTGATGGCCTCGGCCCCGGACGTCGAGGGCCACCTCGAGGCCTGGCGCACGTCCCAGCCCCGGGGCTCCCAGGCCCCTGCCCTCGCGAACCACAACCACCCGACGCAGGTCGTCCTCTCCGGCACGACGCCGGGCATCGAGGCGGCGCAGCAGCGGCTCTCGGCGGCGGGGCTCAAGTGCACGCGGCTCGACGTGTCGCACGCGTTCCACTCGCCGCTGATGGCGGGCATCGACGCGGGCATGGCGCAGCTGGTGGGTGGGCTCCCGGTGCACGCGCCGCAGCGCGCCGTCGTCTCGTGCATCTCGGGCCGGCGGTACGAGTCGGCGGCCGAGGCGAAGGCCATCTGGGTGAAGCACGCCACCGCGCCGGTGAAGTTCGTCGACGCGCTCGAGGCGTGCGTGACGCTGGGGGCGTCGCTCTTCGTGCAGGTGGGGGCCGGCAACGCCCTCACCTCGTTCGCGCGCGGCGTGGCGAAGCAGGCCCAGGGCTTCTACACGCTCGGGTCGGCCGACGGCGCCGACGGTGTGATGGCGTTCCTCCAGACGCTGGGGGCGCTGTGGGTGAAGGGCGCGCCGGTGAACGCCGCCCCGCTGTTCGAGCGGCCCGAGATGGCGCTGCTCCCGCCGTCGCTGCTCGAGACGCAGCGGTACTGGGCCGTCGAGCGCGTGCAGCGCGCGCCCCGGCAGCCCCTCGTCGCTCCGTCACCGCCCGCGGGCGCGGCGGCTGGCGCGTCACTCTTTTCCTCCCCTTCCCTTCCCACCAATCGCGGAGTGCCCATGAACGACCTCATCGCCCTCTTCCAGCAGCAGATGCAGCTGCTGCAGAGCCAGGCTGAGATTCTGAAGGCGCAGTCCAACGCCATCGCGTCGCTCGCCCAGGGCCAGGCGCCACAGCTCGCGCAGGCGATGGCGCAGGTGACGACGCTGCAGGCCGCGGCCGGCGGCGCCGTCGGGGCCACGGTGATGCAGCAGCCGGTGGTGATGCCGGCGGTGGTGAGCGGGCCGGCCCCCGCGGCGAACGGCGCCAACGGCCACGGCCACACGAACGGCCACGCGCACGCGAAGCCGGTGAGCTTCTCGAACCTCGTCTCGTCGAAGGAGCCCGAGCGCAAGGAGGCCGCGCCGGCGCCCGCCCCCGTGGTCGACGTGAAGCCCCAGGTGACGGCCAAGGTGCTCGAGGCGGTGGCGCGCATCTCGGCCTTCCCGCAGGGCAGCCTCAAGGCCGAGCAGACGCTGGTGGGCGAGCTGGGCTTCGACTCCCTCATGCTGGTGGAGCTCGACCAGTCCATCGGCAAGGCCTTCCCGCAGCTGGGCGGGCTGCCGCGCGAGCTGTTCGGCCGCGGCACCACGGTGGCCACCGTCATCGACTACGTGGCCGACGCGCTGACGAGGGGCGTCTCGAAGGCCGAGGCTGAGGGCGCGCCGGTCGCGGCCGTCGAGCGCCGGCTGCCGACGGTGACCCCGGCGCCGTTGGCGACGTTGACCGAGTCGGTGGTGCGCTTCGACCGGCCGGTGCTGGTGACGCGTGACGGCGCGGGCCTGGCCGAGGCCCTCGCGAAGGCCCTCTCGCAGCGTGGGGTGGCGGCCACCGTCGGCGCGCTGGACACGCCGGGCGACTTCGGCGGCGTGGTGCACCTCGCGGTGGGCGCGCAGGGCGACTACCGGGCGCCGACGCGCGCGCTGCTGCAGCTCGCGCAGCGCCTCACCGCCGAGAAGGCCGAGCTCTTCGTCACCGTGACGGGGCTGGGCGGCGGCTTCGGGCTGTCGGGCACCGCGCCGGAGCTGCTCGGCCAGGCCGGCGCCATCGGCTTCACCCAGGCGCTCGCGCAGGAGTGGAGCGACGCGCTGGTGAAGGCCATCGACGTCGACCCCGCGCTGCCGGCCGCCGACGTCGCGCAGCACCTCGTCGACGAGCTGTTCTCGGGCGACCGCACCACCGAGGTGGGCTTCACGAAGCAGGGCCGCGTGGCGGTGTCGTTGCTGCCCATGGCCGCGCCGGCGAAGGCGGCGACCCTCTCGGCGTCGTCCGTCATCGTCCTCACCGGCGGCGCGAAGGGCGTGGGCCTGAAGCTGGCGAAGGGCCTGGCGAAGGCCACCGGCGCGACGCTGGCGCTCACCGGCCGCTCGGCGCCGTCCGAAGAGGTGGCGAAGGCCTGCGCGCAGGTGAAGGCCGCCGGCGCGAAGGCGTGCACGTACCACCCGATGGACGTGCGCGACGCCGCCAGCGTGAAGGCCGCCCTCGACGCCATTCGCGCGGCGCACGGCCGCGTCGACGGCGTGGTGCACGGCGCCGGCGTGCTGGCCGATGCGCTGGTCGAGAAGAAGACGCTGGCCGCCGTCGACGGCGTGCTCGAGACGAAGGTGGGCGGCGCGCTGGCGCTCCTCGAGGCGACGAAGGGCGACGCGCTGACGCTGTTCGCCGGCATCGGCTCGTGGGCCGGCCGCTTCGGCAACGCGGCGCAGACGGACTACTCGGCGGCCAACCGCATGCTGGCCCGCGTGGCCCGCGCCGGCACCCGTTGCGTCACCATCGACTCCCCGCCGTGGGAGGACTCGGAGATGGCGCGGAAGATTCCCGGCTTCAAGAAGGCCGAGCTCAAGGCGAGCGGCGTGACGTTCCTCGGCGACGACGAGGGCGTGGCGGCCTTCCTCGTCGAGCTGCTCGGCGGCGCCGGCGAGGTGCTGCTGGGGCGCGACCTGCCGCAGCGCACGGTGATGCACGCGACGTCGTTCCCCGTGTCGCGGCTCAACCACGTCTACCTCAACGACCACACCATGGCCGGCCAGCGCGTGGTGCCGCTCGCGGCGGCGCTGGACCACGCGGTGGCGGCGGCGCTCGACGTGGCGCCCGCGGCGGCGCTGGGCTTCTCGCCCTTCACGGTGACGGACTTCGCGCTCGAGCGCGCCATCCTCGTGCCGGACACCACCTGGCTCGACGTCGCCGTGACGCAGCAGCTGCGCGACGGCGAGGGGGCGCTGCGGGTGACGCTGTCACAGGGCGCCGCGCGCTCGTACGCAGGCACGGTGACGCGGGGCGCGCACGGTGAGGCGCCGGCCGTTCGCGCCCTCGCCGCGGGCGGGCCGCTGCCGATGGCGCTCGAGGACTTCTACAGGGGCTTCACCTTCCACGGGCCGCGGCTGCAGGGCATCACCCGCATCGAGGCCCTCGCCGACGACGGCGTGGTGGGCTGGGTGAAGGGCTCGACGCCGGCCGACTGGGTGAAGGAGCCGCTGCGCGCCACCTGGGCCGTCGACCCGCTCGTCATCGACGCGTCGTTCCAACTCGCCGGCTACTGGGCGTGGACGAAGCAGCAGCGCGCGGGCTTCCCCATCGGCGTCGGGCGCTTCGTGCAGCGCTTGCCCTTCGGCCCTGGGCCCATCAAGTGCACCGTCACCTTCGAGGCGTCGAGCGACGACGTCTTCTCGGGCACCCTCGTGTGGCAGGACGCGCAGGGCGCGGTGCTGGCGTACATGACGGGCGCGAAGGCCGAGTTCAAGCGGCGCGACCCGACGTTTACCTCGCAGGCGCCGAAGGCCTCGGCGCCGCGCCCGGTGGTGGCGGCCGCGCCGGCGCCGGCCCCGGTGGTGGCGGCTCCGGCGCTGGCGCCCGCCGACGAGGCCGAGGCCGTCAGCCCGGCCCCGGTGGCGGTGGACGAGTCGACGTGGAACCCGGCGAAGTTCCCCGAGTACGAGGCGCTCCAGGAGCGGCTGCAGATGGCCGAGGCCTTCGGCCTGCGCAACCCGTACTTCTCGGTGCACGAGGCCGTCTGCGGTGACACCACCGTCGTCGGCGGCAAGGAGATGATCAACTTCTCGTCGTACAACTACGTCGGCAACTCGGGCGACCCGGTCGTCTCGAAGGCCGCGCAGGACGCCATCGCGAAGTACGGCACCTCGGTGTCGGCGAGCCGCGTCGCCTCGGGCGAGAAGCCGCTCACCCTCGAGCTCGAGCGGGCCCTCGCCGACTTCTTCGGCGCCGAGGACTGCATCGCGCTGGTGTCTGGGCACGCCACCAACGTCACCGTCATCGGCCACGTCGTCGGCGCGGGCGACCTCATCCTCCACGACGCGCTGGCGCACGACTCCATCATCCAGGGCGCGAAGCTGTCGGGCGCGAAGCGCCGGCCCTTCCCGCACAACGACTTCGCGGCGCTCGACCGCATGCTGACGAACCTGCGGCCGCACTACCGCCGGGTGCTGGTGTGCATCGAGGGCACCTACTCGATGGACGGCGACATTCCCGAGCTGCCGAAGTTCATCGAGGTGAAGAAGAAGCACAAGGCGATGCTCCTCGTCGACGAGGCGCACTCGGCGGGCGTCATCGGCAGGACGGGCCGCGGCATCGGCGAGTACTTCGACGTGAACCGCGCCGACGTCGACATGTGGATGGGGACGCTCTCGAAGTCGTTCGCCTCGTGCGGCGGCTACGTCGCCGGCAGCCACGCGCTCGTCGAGTACCTCAAGTACACCACGCCCGGCTTCGTCTACTCGGTGGGCCTGGCGCCGCCGAACTGCGCCGCCGCCCTGGCCTCGACGAAGAACATCCTCGCGCACCCGGAGCGCGTGCAGCGGCTGCAGCAGAACGCGAAGTACTTCCTCGAGCTGCTCCACGCGCGCGGCATCAACACCGGCATGTCGAAGGACACCGCGGTGGTGCCCGCCATCATCGGCAACTCGGTGCTGTGCCTGCAGCTCTCCGACGCGCTGAAGACCCGCGGCATCAACGTGCAGCCCATTCTCTACCCGGCCGTCGAGGAGGACATGGCGCGCCTCCGCTTCTTCATCTCGTCGCTGCACAAGCCGGAGCAGCTGCTGCAGGCCGCCGACACCCTCAAGGAAGAGCTCGACCGGCTCACCCGCGAGCTCAATGGCGACGCCGTCGCCTAGGCGCGCCCCTCCCCTCCCCGCTTCATCGAACCCGAAGTCCCCACCCGAAGAGAGCGAACATGACCTCGACGAAGGAAGAAGTTGAAATCGGCTACGACATCTCGAACGAGTTCTTCCGGCTCTGGCTGGACGAGCGCATGCACTACACCTCGGCGGTGTTCGACGCCGAGCACACCACCCTCGAGCAGGCGCAGCGCAACAAGAGCCGCTGGCTCGCCGACTTCGCCGAGGTGACGCCTGACTCGCTCGTGCTCGACATCGGCTGCGGCTGGGGCGCCAACGTCGAGTACCTGGCGCTCGAGCGCAAGGTGAAGAACGTGCACGGCATCACCCTGTCGAGCGCCCAGTTCGAAGAGATCAAGGCCCGCAAGCTGCCAGGCGTCACCGTGTGGTGCGTGGACTACAAGGACTTCAAGCCGCCGCAGCCCTACGACGCGCTCGTCAGCATCGAGATGATCGACCACCTCGTGTCGCCGGCGCAGCAGAAAGAGGGCCTCGCGGTGCAGATCTACCGCGAGTACTTCAACAAGACCGCGCAGTGGGTGAAGCCGGGCGCCTGCTTCGGGTTCCAGGCCATCCTGCGCGACCGCGTGCCGCGCACCCGCAAGGACCTCGAGGACCTGAAGTTCACCGCCGACGTCATCTTCCCCGGTGGCCTCAACCCGCGCCTCGAGGAGCTCGTCGAGGCCTGCGGCCAGTCGTGGGAGATCGTTCAGCTGAACACCCGCCGCGTCGACTACGGCAAGACGACCGCCGAGTGGCTGCGCCGGTTCCGCGCGAACAAGGACAAGATCATGGCCTCGGGCTGGGGCACGAAGGTGATGTCGAACGGCGAGACGGTGTGGACGAACTACGACCGCTACCTGTCGACGTGCGTGAAGGCCTTCGCGAACCACTGGTCGAGCGACGTGCAGATGAAGCTGCGCAAGAAGGACTGACGGCGACCAACCGACGCAGGGCCCGCGAGGCACGGCGCGGCTCCGAGAGGGAGCGCCCGCGCCTCGTGGTGTCTTCCGGGGTGGCGCGGGGAGTAGGCTCGCCGCCCGCGCGCCGCCCATGGACCCGACGCACCCGAGAGCCACTCCCGCCGTCCCGGACGACGTCGAGGCGACGGCGCCCCGCCCCGACGCGTGGCTGGGTCGCGTCATCGACGGCCGGTACCGGGTCGATTCGCGCCTCGCCGCCGGGGGCATGGGCGAGGTGTTCAAGGTGACGCACGTCGAGCTGGGGCGGGCGCTGGCGTTGAAGATGATGAAGCCCGAGTTGAGCCACGAGCCCTCGTTCGTCGAGCGCTTCCGGCGCGAGGCCATGACGGCGAGCCGGCTCGGGCACCCGCACATCGTCGACATCACCGACTCGGGCCGCGCCGACACCGGTCAGTTCTACTTCGTCATGGAGTTCCTCGATGGCGAGCCCTTGACCGACGTCATCGGGCGGGGGCCGGCGGCGCCTGCGCTCGTGGTCGAGCTGGCGCGGCAGATGGCCGAGGCGCTCGCCGTCGCGCACCGCGCCGGGGTGGTGCACCGCGACCTCAAGCCCGACAACGTCATCTTGCTGCAGCGGGCGGGGAAGCCCTTCGTCAAGCTCGTGGACTTCGGCATCGCGAAGGTGGTGACGCCCGCGCCCGACCAGAAGCAGACGACCCACGGCGTCATCATGGGAACGCCGCAGTACATGGCGCCCGAGCAGGCGGCGGGCGTCGCGCTCGACGCGCGGGCCGACGTCTATGCGTTGGGCCTCATCGTCTACGAGCTGCTGACGGGGCGGCCGCCCTTCGTCGGCGAGACGGCGGCGCTCGTGATGTCGGCGCACATCTCGAGCCCGCCGCCGCCGCTGCCGACGACGGTGCCGCTGCGCCTCCGAGGCCTCGTCGCGCGCATGCTGTCGAAGCGCCCGGCAGAGCGGCCCGCCTCGATGGACGAGGTGCTGGAGGCGCTCGACGGCGGGGCGCTGGCGGTGCCGGCGGCGCGGTCCGCGTCACGGCTTCCGAGGGTGCTGGGGGTTGGGCTGGCGGCGGTGGCCCTGGGAGCCGCCGTCGTGTTGTGGCTTTCGCCGCGCGCGAGCCCGGCGACGGGGGGCGCGGCAGCGGGGGCGCCACCGCGGCCGACGGAGGCGCTCGCGCCGGTGCAGCTTCCGGGCCCCGCGTCGGAGACGCCACCGCGACCGACGGAGGTGTTGGCGCCGGTGCAGTTTCCGGCTGCGGCGGAGGCGCCACCGCGGCCGACGGAGGCGCTCGCGCCGGTGCAGCTTCCGGGCCCCGCGTCGGAGACGCCACCGCGACCGACGGAGGTGTTGGCGCCGGTGCAGTTTCCGGCTGCGGCGGAGGCGGCACCACGGCCTCTGGAGATGGCGGCGCCGGAGCGGGCCACGGTGCCGGCGCCACCACCGAAGGCGGCGCCGGAGCCAGCGCAGGGCGCGGGGCCTTCCCTGAGGCTCGGGCGCGTCGCGCCGAAGTCGAAGGCCGTCGAGACGAAGGACGCCGCGCGCGCGAACGACCCCGGCGACCCCTCGGACATCGTCCGTGAGGTCCCCGCCGGGTTGTGACTCAGTCGTCGAACGTGACGGTGGTGGCGTTGACGACGAGCGCCACCACGGCGACGACGATGCTGACGAGCCCGACGGTCAGCCCGATGGCGGCCCACCCCTTGGAGGCGCTGTCGCTCGGTGAGAAGAGGAACACGGCGCCCGGAATGGTCCCGGCCATGCCGAGGGTGACGAAGCCCAGGCCCAGGCCGAGGCTGGCACTCTGGTTGCCCGCCTTGACGCCGATGTTCACCTGTCCCCGCCGCGCCCGCTTCGACAGCACGAAGGTGCTCGACGGCGTGACGTTGTCCCCGGCGATGAAGAACACGTCGTCTGGCCGGTTGATGGGCATGTCACAGGGCGTCAGGCACTCTCCGCGGGGGTCTCCGAGCGCGCGGTACAGCCTCACGCCCGGGTTGTCGGTCTCGAGGTGCACGGTGACGACGCCGGCGCCGAGGCGCTCCGGCCCTGGCGGGAGCGTCTGGGGCGGGAGGGGGGCCGGCCCTGCCGGAGGTTGGAGTGGAGCGGGGCGAGCGGCGGAGGGCGCTGGTGGTGCTGGTGGCGGGGGTGTTTGGAGCACTCGCGGCGTCGGTGCGTTGAGCGGGGGCAGCTCGAACGCCTCGACGCGTGGCGCCTCGAGGGTGAAGTCGATGACCCGCTCGACGGGCTCTCGGCCCGTGAGGTCGAGGCGCAACAGGTGCCGTGTCGGCTGCAGCTCGACGGTCACGGGTGTGGTACCCCGGGCGACGCCATCGATGGTGACGCGCGCGCTCCCGGGGAGTGACGTGATGGTGAGGGCCTGAAGGCCCAGCTTCGCCAGCGCGTCACCCAGTGTTCGCAGGGAACGCTCGACGTCCTGGCGCTGCGGAGACGAGGGGCTCGCCGCGAGCCAGGCTTGCCAGGCGTTGATGGCGTTGGCGGGCTTCCCGGCCTTCTCCCAGGAGCGGGCGATGTTGAACAGCACCAGGGGCACCGGCCGCAGCGCGTACGAGCCCTCGAACGACGCCGCGGCCTGCTCGTAATCACCCCGGTCGTAGCGCGCGACGCCGTCCTCGAAGAGCGCGCGAGGCGTCGGCGCCGGGGCCTGGGCGAGGACCACGGTGGGCGGCAGCGAGAGGCAGAGCCAGAGGAGTCGGCGCATCACGAACATCTTGCCCGAGTCGAGGGGGAATTCCCGCTCGCGCATGGGCAGCGGCCCGGCCGCTGGTCCGCAGGGTTCGTCAGTCGGCCGGAGCGGGCGACACGCCCGAGAGGGGTCGCCTCGCGCCGCGTCCGCTCCCGGGCTGGCGGAGGACACGTCGCGTGTGGGGGCTGGCGGGCCTCTGGCGGCGGTCATGAAGCCGTTCCTGCGACGGTGCCGTGAGGCGCTGTGGCGGGTCGTGGGGGAGGCGCATTCAGCGAGCTGCCCGGGCGCGACTCCGCTCGGCGCGTCGGCCTGTCGTGCGGCTGCGCGGCGCGCTGCTGCGTCCGTGCGCGAGCGGCGACGCGGCTCAGCGCAGCAGCAGCTGGACGGGCCCGTCGGCGCCGGGAGCTCCGTAGGGGCCCCTCGAGCCCGCGACCCCGTCACTCCCCCGTGGGCCGGTGCTTCCGCCAGAGACGGTGGTCGAGCGGCCGTTGGAGTAGCAGCTGGCACCCCCGCCACCGGGACCGCCGGACCCACCGGCTCCACCTGGCCCGCCCGGGCCGCCGGGGCCGCCTGCTCCGCCGCGCGACTTGAAGACGGCGCGCACGAAGGGCTCGTCGTGGCAGGCCGTGCCGCAGAAGAGCTCGACCATCACGGGGCCGCCGTCGCCGCCGGGTCCGCCCGGTCCGCCGTTGCCACCCGGGCCGCCGTTGCCGCCTCGGCCACCGCTGCCGCCCGGAGAGCCCGGGCACGAGGCCGAGAAGCCGCTCGAGCCCGTCATGCCGGTATACCCCGGCGACCCAGCGCGGCCCGGCACCCCGGCGCCGCCCCGGCTGCCGAACTCGAAGGACGTGGCGCCCCGAGGCAGGACGAACTGGCGCCGCGCTCCAGTCTCGGCCACGGCCTCGACGAGCAGCCCCTGGGTGGTGGGCTCCACCGCGACGTTCACCGCGGGCCCCCGCGTCGAGGCGTTGCCCTCGAAGTAGTTGGACGGCGGCTCGAGCACGACGAGGGGCACCTGGAGCAGCTGAACCTGACGCCCGAGGAGGACGAGCGGCACCACGAGGCCGAAGCCGGCGCGCGTCACCGCCAGCAGGTCGGGCATGGCGAGCTGCTCGGTGACGACGAGCGTGCCGTCACCCTGAAGGGTCGCGAAGTCGGAGCCGACCTGCACTTCGGCCGCGTCGATGCATGGCGTGACGTCGAGGGTGTCGGGTGGAGCGCAGAGGGGCAGCGCGGCACTCCAGCCCACGCCGAAGCGGACGAGCGGGCGCAGGTCGATGCGCGGCGTCCTCCCGTCTTCGAGGGAGAGCCGCGTCACCTGGGCGTCGAGGGCTTGTGACGCGCGCAGCGCCGGGGAAAGCGTCAGCGGTGGCTGCACCACGGCGGGCAGGAGGCTGGCGAGGGGCTGGCGCCAGCGGCCGGTGGCCATCACGGCGGCCTCGACCTCCTCGGTGCGTGCCTTGACCTCAGCGAAGCTGGAGGCGGCGAGGTGGAGCCGGATGACGCGGCGCCGTGCGCCCTGACGCAGGGCCTCGGTCGGGCAGCGCACCTCGAGCTCCCGGAGCAGGCGCTCGTCGTCGAGGGTCGCGATGCGCTCGGGCGTGAGCGGCGCACCGTCGAGGACGCCCTCGTCGAGGTCGAGGGTGCGGGCGAGGGTGTCGACGGCCCGGCGCGTCGGCGCGTCGCTGATGGTGAGCCGGGCGAGGTCGGCTCTGAGGCGGCGCAGCGCCTCGGAGGGCTCGCGGGGGCGCGCGGCGAGCACGCGCTGGGCTGCCACCACCCGCGCGGGGTCCGAGGCCGCGATGCTGTCGCGCGTCAGCGGCGCCAGGCGCGAGTAGAAGCGCTGCCGGCTCGGCGGGGGCAGCGTCGGCAACAGCGAGGTGCTGCAGCGCACCCAGCGGTCGAGGTCGACGTCTTCGCGTTCGAGTCCGGCGACGAACGGGTCGATGAGCGCGTCGTCGGTGCGCGCGAGGTTGCCGGCGACACAGGCCCGGGGGTTGTCGTCAGACCGCGAGAGGAAGTGCAGCAGCGCGTGGCCCGGCCACCGCGCCGAGTCCGCGCGCAGGTTGCCGAGCGTGTACACCGCGGGGAAGGTCGGCACGCAGGCTGACAGCGCGAGGAGCGCGAACGCCGCGAAGCGGGAGGTGACGATCATGACGGCGGAGCACCTTGGCGCAGCTCCGCGCAGAGGGCCACGGCGTGGTCTCCGTTCTTGGCCGCCGGTGGGCGGGCAGTCGGTCTCCCCGCGGCGGGAGTCGGTTCCGGCGCCGCGTCGCGACGGGCGCTGGTGTCCCGGTGACCTGGCCGCTGGGCGTGGTCTCCGCGTTCCATGCGGCCCCTCGGACGAGGGGGTGGGTCGGCCGAGCGAGGCGAGCGCGGCGCGTGGTGGCGGCAGCTCCGGAGCGGCGTCACGCCGAAGGTCGGCGTCGCGGGGAGCCGGCGTCTGGGCGTGGTCCCCGCGTTCCATGCGGCCCCTCGGACGAGGGGGCGGGTCGGCCGCGCGCAGCGAGCGCTGCGCGGGGGGAGGACGTCGACTCGAGAGAACCTGACGGGTGCCGCGGTCGGTCGAGCGGCGCCGTCGTGGCGTGCCGTCGCCGCCTCCGGGCCCGGCCGCCTGCCTGTCAGTCCTCGACACCCAGCTGGCGGCACAGCGCGAGGCCCTCATCGACCTCCGAGGGCGTGGCCTGGGCCGTCGAGGCGCAGAAGACGGTGCGCGCCCCGACGCGCTTGCTCGCGAGAAAGGCGTCGCGCTCGGCGCCCAGCCGGTACCGCACGGCTGCGTAGCCTTCGCCGTCGTCGACGAGCACGCCCGAGGCGCCCTCGTCCGTCACCGCGTCACGCAGCTCGCTGGCGCGTGGCACGGGCTGCGGCCGGAGCTCGAGCGTCGCCACCACGCGGCCCTTTGGCCCTACCGTCAGGCCACCAGGCACGGCCGTCGCGACCCACCCGGTGGGCAGCGGTACCCGGAGCGCGTTGGAGGCGCTCTTCGGCTCGGGGCACGCACTGACGAGGCCGAGCCCCAGCACGCCGCCCAGCACCGCCTTCACTTCGCGGGCGCGCCCGGCGCTGGCGGCGCTTTCCCGGTGAGGTTCTCCATCTTCGTCGTGCCCTCGAAGATGACGCCGCGGTCCATCGACATCGACGGCGTCTCGATGGTGCCCTTGATGCGCGCCGGCGCGTGCAGCTCGACGTGCCCCGTCGCGCGAATGGTGCCCTCGACGGCGCCGCTCACGATGATGACGCCGGCGTTGATGTCGGCCGTCACCTTCGCGCCCTCGCCAATCGTCAGCGTGTCCTTGGTGAGGATGGTGCCGGTGAACTTCCCGTCGATGCGCACCTCACCCTCGAAGGTCAGCTTCCCCTCGAACTCGCTCCCCTTCCCCAACAGCGCGTTGAGCTGCCCTGCCTTGCCAGACACGGATCTCTCCTCCCTGGCGGGCGATGCTCCGTCCCGCTTGTCACCGAATAGCGCCATGCGACGTGTTCCCAGTGGTGCTGCGTCACCGCTTGATCAACCCGATGATCCGCTCGAGGTCTTCGTAGCTGAAGTACTCGATCTCGAGGGACCCCTTGCCAGAGCCCTTCTCCACCAGATGGACCTTCGTGCCAAGCCGTCGCTGCAGGTCCTCGACGAGGCGGCGGGCCTCGGGGCTCGCCCTGGCGGCGGCCTGCCCGCGGCGGGGTGGCTTCGACGACGCGGGCTTGAGGCCCTTCACCCGGGTCTCGACCTCGCGCACCGTCAGCTTGTCGGTCACCACCGCGCGGGCGAGCGCGACGATGTCGGCGGGGCGGTTGAGCCCCAGCAGGGCGCGCGCGTGCCCCATGTCGAGGTCGCCCTCGGCCAGCAGCTGCTTCACCTCGTTGGGGAGGGAGAGCAGGCGCAGCGCGTTGGCGACGGTGGAGCGGTCCTTGCCGACACGGTCGGCGACCTGCTCCTGCGTGAGGCGGCGCTCTTCGAGGAGCCGCCGGTAGGCCTCGGCCTCTTCGAGCGGGTTGAGGTCGGCGCGCTGAATGTTCTCGACGAGGGCGAGCTCGTACGCCTCGGCGTCGGTGGCCTCGCGCACGATGGCCGGTAGCTCGCGCAGCCCGGCGCGCTGCGCGGCCCGCCACCGGCGCTCGCCGGCGATGAGGCGGTACCCGCCGCGGCTGTCGCGTCGCACCAGCACCGGCTGCAGCACGCCCTGCTGTTTGAGCGAGACAGCCAGCTCCTCGAGCTCGGCCTCGTCGAAGGCCTTGCGCGGGTTGGCGCGGTCCGCGTGAATCTGGTCGACTGGCAGCCGCGTCACACCCCCCGTCGGCGCCGGCCGCGCCTCTTGCTGCAGCAGCGCCCCCAGCCCCCGCCCCAGCGCAGGCTTGCGCTGCGCGCTCGTCAGAACCTTCACCACCCCGGGCATGCGACCTCCAACAGCACCACCGCGCCTGCGATGGCTTGAGAATTCAACGGGTTGAAAAAGTAGCTCCCTCGAGAATGCGCCATTTCTTGCTCATCAGCTAAGCCACCTGGCCCCGGCGACGCCTGGCGTTCTGGCGCCGCAACAGCTCCCGCGACAGCTGCAGGTACGCCTCGCAGCCCTTGGAGCGGATGTCGTAGAGCAGCACGGGCTTGCCGAAGCTGGGGCTCTCGGCGAGGCGGACGTTTCGGGGCACGACGGCGTCGAAGACGAGCTTGGGGAAGACGCGGCGCACCTCATCGGCGACCTGTCGCGAGATGTTGGCGCGCGGGTCGAACATGGTGAGCACGATGCCCTCGACGGTGAGGCGCCGGTTGAGCGAGCCCTGCACGGCCTCGACGGTCGACAGGAGCTGCGCGAGGCCCTCCATCGCGTAGTACTCACACTGGAGCGGGATGAGCACGGCGTCGGCGGCGACGAGGGCGTTGAGGGTGAGGAGGCCGAGTGATGGTGGGCAGTCGATGAGCACCGCGTCGTAGCCCCGGGCGACCTCGGCCAGCACGCGCTCGAGCCGGCGCTCACGGGCGTCGACGTTGACGAGCTCGACCTCGGCACCGGTGAGGTCCGGCGTGGCCGGCACCACGTCGAGGAAGCGCAGCTCGGTCGGTTGAATCACCTCGCCGAGGGGGCGCTCGTCGACGAGGCAGTCGTAGATGCTGCCTGTCAGCGTCGCGCGGTCGATGCCCAGGCCTGAACCGGCGTTCCCCTGGGGGTCGAGGTCGACCAGCAGCGTCTTCTGTTCGGCGGCGGCGAGCGAGGCGGCGAGGTTGATGGCCGTCGTCGTCTTGCCCACCCCACCCTTCTGATTCGAGACCGCGAGGATTCGCCCCATGGGCGGCGTCATAGGCGAGAGCCGTCGCGCGGAGAAGCCCGCCGGGGTGCGCGTGGCTGGCGCGCGAGTCCGGGGCGGATCGAGTCCACGGAGACGGGGTCGCAGCTTCATGGGGTGGTGGGGTGAGCACCGCGCTCGACGCGCCCGCTTTCCCGGCAAACACGAGCGGTTCGGCGCCGAAGCCCCCACCTCAGCCGGCCGACTCGGTCGCCCGAGGGCTGGTCAGGGCGGGCGCGCCAGGGTCCTCCGAGGCGCTTGTCGCACGGGGCCTCCGGTCGGCTGGCCGGCGGGGGGCGCAGGAGGGGTGCCCTCGACGGAAGCGGCCGGGGCGTAATGCGTGCGACGAGCCTTCGGCCTGGGGGTGCCACAGGAGGGCGCAACCGAGGGCGAACGGGTGCTCCCGAGACAAGCGCGGCTGGTGCCCAGGTGGCCCGTGACGGGTCCTCTGCCCTACCGGTGGTGAATGACGTTTCCGTGGCCCCGCCCGGGCCTGGTTCCACATGAAGCGGACACGGTCCGCGCATCCCGCCCAGGCGCTGTGCCCTCCCCTTCCGCGGTGCGCCTGACGCGTTGAAGGGGGGGGCGCACTGAGGGGCCGTGGGCTTCGAGG
Organism: Myxococcaceae bacterium; assembly: GCA_020247085.1. Lineage (GTDB taxonomy): Bacteria > Myxococcota > Myxococcia > Myxococcales > Myxococcaceae > Xiheimicrobium > Xiheimicrobium aquaticum. The sequence continues at coordinate 50,064 of JADCJJ010000374.1, forward strand.
GCTTCGGGTCGTCGCGGGTGCTTGGCCGCTTCGCGGCGGTCGCGGTGTGGAAGTGGGCGTTCAGCCGCGGCGGCGGGGGGCCGGGTGACCCAGGCCGTGCTTCCGGCGGCGAGGGGGGCTCGAGGCGCTGGACGCTGGTTCGCGTGGGCTCGACCGCTCTTCGTGGGTGATGGGTGTTTCACGTGGAACGGGCTGGCGTGCTGAGGCTGGGGCGAAGGCGCCGGTCGCGCTCGGCCGCTGGACCGGTCGTGCCTCGCCGGGGCGGCGGGGCCGATGGTGCCGGCGGTATGGCGCTCCCTCGGGCGGCGGCCGCCAGGAGGTGAGGTGGCCACACCTGTCCAGGGGCGCCGCGGGGCGTGGGGTTCAGGGCCGCTCGACGTCGGGTGGGGGCGCTGGGTGGCACCGAGCGCTCGCCGTTCCAGGGATTCGGCGGACTGGGGCGCGTTCTGAGGTCACGGGTGACCCGTCGAGCGGTCGGACCGGAGGGCGTGGCCGTCGGAGCCCCGGACACCGCGGGATGGATGGAGCGGCCGTTGAGGAGAGCCGGAGTCGGCCGTAGGTGTGGCGGAGCCCGGCGAGAGCCTGTGCTCGGGGCGGAGTACGGGGGGGCGTGGCGAGACCCAGGCCGGGCCGAACGATGCTGAGTAGGCCATGACGAAGCGCCACGGCGCGGCGGCGCACGGCGAGGCATGCGCTGCGAGCGGAACCGCAAGAGGCGCACGCTCCGAGTCGCCGGCAGCGAACCGCACGGCCCCGGTGCGCTGCGCTGGCAGCGTTGCAGGAGTTGCATTCCGCGATGCATTGGAGCGCGGCGCAAGGCCAACTGCGCGAGGTGAACTCCATGGGCTGGGGTCCACGTCGGCCCCAGCACTGCGAACGCGACGGGACCGTCTCTGCGCGACGCTGTCGATGAAGGACGCTGCCGCCCAGCACGGTACGAGGCGGACGGTACGAGGCGGACGGTACGAGGCGGACGGTACGAGGCGGACGGCACGAGGCGGACGGCACGAGGCGGACGGCACGAGGCGGACGGCACGAGGCGGACGGCACGAGGCGGACGGCACGAGGCGGACGGCAGGAGGTGCACAGCACGAGGTGCACAGCACGAGGTGCACAGCACGAGACGGAGGCCCCGAGGGAGACGCAACGAGGCGCACGCAACGAGACGCCCAGCACGAGGCGCACCCAACGCGACGCCCAGCACGCGATGTCCTGCACGCGATGTCCTGCACGCGATGTCCGGCACGCGATGTCCGGCACGCGATGTCCTGCACGCGATGTCCGGCACGAGACGCCAGGCACGCGATGTCCTGCACGCGACGCCCAGCACGCGACGCCCAGCACGCGACGCCCAGCACGCGACGCCCAGCACGCGATGTCCTGCACGCGACGTCCTGCACGCGACGTCCTGCACGCGATGTCCTGCACGCGACGCCCAGCACGCGATGTCCTGCACGCGATGTCCTGCACGCGATGTCCTGCA
>JADCJJ010000375.1 GCA_020247085.1 Myxococcaceae bacterium
AACGGCAACCACGAGCAGGCGCACCTGGCGAACCTGGGCGGGCTCTTCAACAACGCGGCGGTGTGGGCGGCTGACGCGCGGCTCAAGTACTACCCGCTGCCGGCGCCGGGCGGCTTCTACTCGGGTGACGAGCAGCGCCTCACCGACCTGGTGCCGCGCCCCGGGGGCCGCGAGAACAACGGCTACCGAGGCCTGGCCGCCGCCGGGGCAGAAGCCGCCGGGCGGCGTGCAGAACCTCACCTTCGTCGAAGGGGACGGCGGCGTGGCCACGATGACGTACCAGTGGCAGGGGCGCACGTTCTCCAGCTCGTACCGGCCGGCGGCGGCGGCGGGCTGCTACGAATTCCGGGAGCAGTCGTTCACGACCGATGGCGGCGTGCGGACCGGCACGTACTGCGGCCAGTGAGGCGCCCATGACGAGCCGCGCGCTGCTGTCAGTCATGGTGCTCGGCGCGGCCGCCCAGGCGCACCCGCTCGACGAGGGCACCACGCGGGTGACGCTCCGGGACGGGCACCTCGACGTGCACGTCGAGTGGGACGTGTTCCGCCTGCTGGGGAGGGCGCCGACCGAGGGGGCGGTGCTGCCCGAGGCCGAGTTGCAGGTCGCGTACGAGGAACTCCGCCGCCGGCTGACGTCCGAGACGGTGCTCGAGGTCGACGGCCAGGTGGCACCGCTGGTGCTGCGTGGCTTCATCGAGCCCATCGCGTTGCGCACGCTGGCGGTGACGCTCTCGGCCCAGGGACTCGAGCACGGCGCGCTGGTGCGGGGCGACCTCGAGTCCACCGGCACCTGGCCGTCGCCGAAGGCCGTCACCGTGCGCTCGCCGATGGGCGCGGGGCCCGTCGTCGCGAGCTTCGTGCAGCCCCAGACGCAGCTGGTGGCCGCGGGCGGCGGCGTCACCTTCGAGGTGCTGCAGCCGCGGCCGAGGGTGGCGCGCGCCGAGGCGTCGCTGCTGGTGGGAGGGCGGGTGGCGCTGGGCCTGGCCGTCGTCGGCTGGCGCGAGGCGAGGAGGCGGACATGAGGTGGGCGCTCGTGCTGGGCGTGGTGTTGCAGGGCTGCGGCGCGATGATGCTGACGGCCGACGCGGGCCTCGACGCAGGCGTGGCCGACGATGCGGGAGCCAGGGGCGACGCCGGGTCCTTCAGGCTCTCGGGCCCGGGCTTCGTCGAGGGTGGCGACGGCGGGCTCGTGCTCCCGCGCGAGTACACCTGCGACGTCGATGGGGGCGGCTTGAGCCCGCCGCTCGCCTGGGCGGGCGTGCCCGCGGGGACGGTTGAGTTCGCGCTGGTGATGACGACGGTCGCGCGCGACGGCCTCAAGTACAACTGGGTGGTGTGGGGCATTCCCGGCGCGGTCCGCGCGCTCTCAGCGGGCTCGACCGGCGGCGGCGTCGCCGGGCTCACCAGCGACGGGCCGCAGCTTGCCTATGCGCCGCCGTGCTCCCAGGGGCCGGGCGCGAAGTCGTACACCTTCACCCTCGCTGCGCTCTCGGCGCCGCCCCGCCTCTCGAGCCCAGCGGCGATGGAGCGCGGCGACGTGCTCGAGGCCGACATCGCCCCCGTGACGCTGGGCCGCGCGTCCATCACCGTGAGCTCCACCCGACCATGAGCCGCTCTGCGATGACCTGCTGGCCGCGCGCTCTCGCGCTGTCACTCTGGCTGCTGCCGCTGGCCTGCGCGGCGCCCTCGCCGTCACCCTCGCCCGCCGACGCCTCGACGACGACTCCCCCGCTGCCCGACGCCGGTGACGTGGCGGGGCGGTTCCGGGTCGACGTCTGGGCCGACAACTGGTTCGCCCTGTGGGTGGGCGAGGTGAAGGTGGGTGAAGACTCGGTGCCCATCACCACCGAGCGCTCGTTCAACGCCGAGCGGCTGACGTTCGCCGGCAGCCGGCCCCTCACCTTGAACTTCGTGGTGAAGGACTACACGCAGAACGAGACGGGCCTCGAGTACATCGGCCTGCCGAACCAGCAGATGGGTGACGGTGGCTTCATCTTTCAGTTGGTCGACCTCGCGACGGGCAAGGTCGTCGCCGTGTCGAGCCGGGCGACGCGCTGCCTCGTCATCGACGAGGCCCCGTTGAACCCGGCGTGCGAGAAGGCCGTGAACCCGTCGCAGACCTGCCTGTCGCGGCGTGTGCCCGAGCCCGCGGGGTGGCGAGCGCCCGGATTCGACGCCTCGGCGTGGGAGGCGGCGACGGACTACACCGCGGCGCAGGTGGGGCCGAAGGACGGCTACTTCTCCATCGCGTGGGACCCGGCGGCGCAGTTCGTGTGGACGGCCAACCGGAAGGCCGACAACACGCTGCTCTGCATGGTGACGGTGCCGTAGGTTCGAGGTGGCCAGCGTCGGGGTCGGCGCGCGGGGGCTGGCGTCACCGCGGCTGCGCCAGCGAAAGCGCCCGGAGCGCCAGCGGGTGAAGGTGGTCGCGTGACGAGGGGAACGGGCGCGCTCGCACTGACGCACCGGCCGCCCGTCGCCTCGAGGGAGGCCGTCGCCTGTGATGGCGCGGTCTGCGGGGCTCGTGCGAGTGGGGCGAGCGGTTGCTATTCACCTCCGCGCCATGCTCGAGAAGCTCGTCCTCGCGTCCGTTCGCCACAAAGGCGCCGTGGCCTCCGTGCTCACCGCCCTGCTGTGCGGCGGGTTGTACGCGGCCTCGCGGCTCCCCATCGACGCGCTGCCCGACGTGAGCAACGTGCAGGTCACCATCGTCACCGAAGCGCCGGGCCTTTCGCCCACCGACGCCGAGCGAATGGTGACGACGCCGATGGAGCTCGCGCTCAACGGCATGCCGGGGCTCCTCGAGGTGCGCAGCGTGTCGCGCGCGTCGCTCTCGGTCATCACCGCGGTGTTCAAGGACGGCACCAACATCTGGTTCGCGCGGCAGCTGGTGGCCGAGCGCCTGCGGGAGGTGACGCCCGACCTGCCCCCCTTCATCCCACCGCCGCAGCTCGCGCCGGTGTCGACCGGCCTGGGTGAAATCTTCTTCTTCGCCCTCGAGAGCGAGAACGGCACCCACTCGGCCATGCAGCTGCGCACGCTGCTCGACTGGGAGCTGGTGCCGCGCCTCCGCGCGGTGCCCGGCGTCATCGAGGTGAATACCCTCGGTGGAGAGCTCAAGCAGTACCACATCGTCACCTCGCCCACGCGACTGTCGGCCTTCAACCTCACCATCAACGAGCTGGAAGCGGCCGTCGGCCGCGCCACCTCGAGCGTGGGTGGCGGCTACCTCGAGTACCGCGGTGAGACCCTGCTGCTGCGCGGCGAGGGCCTCTTGCTCGACGAGGACGACATCGAGCGCATCGTCGTGCGCGGCGGCAGCCAGCGCGTCACCGTCAAGCAGGTGGCCGACGTGAGGGTGGCGCCAGCTCTGCGCTACGGCGTCGCCACGAAGGATGGCAAGGGCGAGGTGGTGGCCGGCACGGTGATGATGGTGCTGGGCGCCAACAGCCGCGACGTCATCGCCGCGGTGAAGGCGCGCGTGGCCGAGCTGTCGTCGACGCTGCCCCCGGGGGTCAAGCTGACGACGATGTACGACCGCTCCGAGTTCGTGAACCGGGTGCTCATCACCGTGCTCAAGAACCTCGCCGAGGGCGCGCTCGTGGTGCTGCTGGTGCTGGCCGTCTTCCTCGGCAGCCTGCGCGGGGCGCTCGCGGTGGTGCTGGGCATTCCCGCCTCGATGAGCGTCGCGCTGTTCGTCATGCACGGGGTGGGCGTCACCGGTGACCTGATGTCCCTTGGCGCCATCGACTTCGGCTTCCTCGTCGACGGCCCCATCGTGGTGCTCGAGGGCGTGCTGGCGGCAGCGGCCGGGCTGTCGATGCGCACCGCCGAGGAGCGTGACGCGAAGCTGGGACAGGCCGCCTCGGCGGTGGCGCGGCCGGTGGCCTTCTCGGTGGCCATCATCATGCTCGTCTACCTGCCGCTCCTCACCCTCGAGGGCGTCGAGGGGAAGATGTTTCGCCCCATGACCGTCGTGATGGCCGCGGCGCTCTTTGGCGCGCTCTTCTATTCCGTCGTGCTCTTCCCGGGCGTGATGGCCTTCCTGTTGCCACCTCGAATCGAGCACGGCCCGCACTGGCTCGAGCGGCTCACCGAGAAGTACCGCGCCTTCCTGCCGGCGGCGCTCCGGTACCGCGTCGCGTGGGTGGCGCTGTCGGTCGGGTTGCTGGGCGTCTTCGGGTTCCTGCAATCGACGCGCGGCGCCGAGTTCGTGCCTCGCATTCAAGAGGGCGACATCGTGCTGGGCATTCGGCGGCCGCCGTCGGTGGCGCTCTCGGAGGCCCGGCGGCTCGACCTGCAGGTCGAGCAGGCCGTGCTCGCGTTCCCCGACGTGCGCGCGGTGCTGGGCATGACCGGCCGCGCCGAGATGGCATTCGACCCGCGCGGCAACGACGCCACCGACATCTTGATTCGCATGAAGCCCGAGAACGAGTGGACCTCGGCGAAGAACTTCGAGGGCATGGCGAAGCTGCTCAAGGCCCGCGTCGAGGACCAGGTGCCGGGCACCTTCGTCTCGGTAAGCCAGCCCATCGAGGACCGCACCAACGAGCTCATCTCGGGCAGCCGCGCCGACGTCGCCATTCGGCTCGTCGGGAGGGACCTGGCGGTGCTCAACGAGAAGGCCGCTGCCATCGGCGACGTCGTGCGCAAGCTCCAGGGCACCGGCGACGTGCGCATCGAGCGCCTCACCGGCATGCCGACGCTCACGTTCACGCCCGACCGGGAGCGCCTGGCCCGCTACGGCGTCGAGCTCGAGAAGGCCTTCGAGACCATCGAAGCGGCGCGCGTGGGGCGGAAGGTGGGCATCATCTACGACGGGCCCCGGCGCTTCGACGTACGAGTGGTGGTACCTCCCTCGGGCGTCTCTCCAGCGGCGGTGGGCGACCTGCAGGTCGAGACGTTCGACGACAAGCTGGTGAACCTCGATGAGCTGGGCTCGGTGCGTGAAGTCGAGGGGCCCACCACCGTGCGGCGCGAGAACTTCGAGCGCACGGTGCGCGTCGAGGTGAACCTGCGCGGGCGCGACCTCGTGTCGTGGGTGACAGAGGCGAGGGCGAAGGTGGCCTCGGACGTGCCGCTGCCGACGGGGTACTCGGTGTCGTGGGGCGGGCAGTTCGAGAACTTCGCCCGCGCGCAGGCCCGGCTGGCGCTCGTGGTGCCGCTGGCGCTCGCCATCATCCTCGTCATGCTCGTCCTCGCGTTCGGCAGCCCCCGTCAGGCGCTCGCCGTGTTCACCCTGGTGCCGTTGGCGCTCATCGGCGGGCTGGCCGGTCTCCTGGTGCGCGGCATGTCGTTCAGCATCCCCGCCGCGGTGGGCTTCATCGCGCTGGCGGGCGTCGCGGTGCTCAACGGCGTGGTGATGGCGTCAGAGGTGCGAAGGCAGCTCGAGGCGGGCGCGCGCCTCGACGAGGCCATCATCGGCGGCGCCTCGCACACCCTGCGCGCGGTGCTGACGACGGCGGCGGTGGCGGCGCTGGGCTTCGCGCCGATGGCGCTCAACACCGGCGCCGGCAGCGAGGTGCAGCGGCCGCTGGCCACCGTCGTCATCTTCGGCATCGTCGGCGCCACCGTGTTGATGCTGGTGGTCTTCCCCGGGATTCTGCGCATGCTGCTGCGGCCTCGCCGCGCGCTGGCGACGGCTGGCGAGCCGCCGCGCGCTGGCCTCGAGGTGGCGTCGCCGCCCTCGGGACAGCCTGGGTGATGCGTCGCGTCAAGGACCCTCGCGGGCCTCGTCGGCGGGAGGGGCGCGGGCTATCTCTCGGCTCTCGTCCTTCTCCACGAACAGGGGGTACCCATGCCACGCCGCACTGACTCGAGCACCACCCGCCCGAACCGCCCGACCGGCCCGTCGAGCCCGACGCAGCCGTCACGGCCGGCGACCAACGGGGCCACGACGACGCCCACCCGCCCCGGGTGGTCGCCCGGTGCGAACCAGCCGGGCCGCCCGGCGCGGCCGACGACGCCGCAGAACCCGGCGCCGTCGGTGGTGACGACGCCCGCGACGCCGACGACGCCCGCCAGCGTGCCGGTGCGCCCGGCGGTGCACTTCCAGGGCCCCGCCACCTTCGAGGGCGCGCGCATCAAGCAGGCCGTGCTCGACAGCACCTACGGCGGCGTGAAGCCCGAGAAGTTCGGCACCACCGACGTGCAGGTGCTGCAGGGCGACGGCTCGGTGAAGACCCACAACGTGCGCGACATGCACTACGACCTGGGCGACGGGAAGGTGGGCATGCGGCTCATCCCCGTGAAAGACGGTGACGCCGCCGCCTCGAAGGCGATGGACGACCACCTGCGCAAGGAGATGGGGCTCAAGGCCAGCGACCCCATCTTCAGCCTCGTGGCCTACATCAAGCCGAAGGAGCACACCGGCGACCTCAAGGCGCTCGCCACCACCATGGTGAAGCCCGAGATGGGGAACACGCACCTCGGCGCGTACATCGGCGAGGCGAAGACGGTGAACTCGCCCGAGACCTACCACCAGCGCACCTGGGGCGTGAAAGGCTACCCGGCCAACGTGCAGGTGGTGTCGATGCAGGGCACCGACCAGGCGACGCTCAACCGCAACCTGCTCGGCGCGATGAGCGTGCTGAACAAGGGCGTGCAGTTCCCCTCGGACTACAAGAACGACGTCTTCAAGACGGCCGACCTCAACACGACGCTCCAGTTCTACCGGGACTGGATCAAGGGCGAGCCGTACCTGAAGAACGACCCGAAGTGGCAGACGTACTGCGCCGAGCACAAGACCATCGTGCTCAACGTCGGCCTCAACGTGCCGCACAACCCCGAGTCGTTCGCCGAGATCTTCGGCGCCGAGGGGCCGGCGCTGTTCGAGCAGTTCAAGGCGCGCTTCCAGGAGGCGAACGGGCGGCCCTTCACGGCGGCCGACGAGACGCGCTTCGAGCCCCTGTGGAAGAAAGAGGGCCTCACGCCGGCGCAGATCGCCCCGCTGTCGAAGGCCGAGCACGACGCCTTCACCGCGGCGCGCTTCGACGGCTCCATCGCCAACGGCACCTTCACCGGCAAGCAGCCGCTGCCGCCCGGGCGGGGCCTGGCGTGGAAGCCCGAGACGACGGCGGACCTGCTCAACGACTTCGTCGAGACGTACTCTGCCTTCAAGGACGTGGGCGGCTACGCGGCGAGCGCCACGGTGCTGGGCTTCGGGCAGACGGTGCAGGAGCGCATGGGCCTCGACCAGCAGGCGTTCCTCAAAGAGGCGCTGCCGGTGGTGAACAAGCTGATGGTGGGCGAGGCGCTCGCGCGGGCGCCTGGTGACGCGACGGGCCTTGCGGCGTGGACGGAGCGCGCGGCCGCGAGCCTCTACGTGGCCTTCGGCGGCAAGCCGCAGGACTTCGCCCCGGGCGGCACGGTGAACGCGCAGGTGATGCAGCTGGCGCGGGCGTCGCTCCAGGGCATCGGGCCGGCGGCGGCGCAGGTGGCACAGGCGGCGGCGCTGCCGGCGGACAAGCGCAACGAGCTGGCGACCGGGTGGGTGAAGGGCGCGATTCAGACCGACCTCGAGCGCGCCCGCAAGCTGGCGGTGGCCGACCCGTCGAAGACCGAGATGTACTCGCCACCGGCCATCACCAACCGCATCGTGAACGGTATTCACGAGAAGAGCGGCTTCGTGTCGCTGCGCGTGGTGGCGACGGCGGTGGACGCGAGCGAGGTGGAGTAGGGCCGTCACCCGGCGGCGATCTTCGCCTCCTCGAAGAAGTCGGGCGGCATCGGCCGCTCGAGCTCCCAGATGAGCTGCATCGGCTTCTCGCCCTGGTGCGACGCGTACCGCACGGGGCCGAGGAGCAGGTACGGCGACGTCACGCCCGTCGGGGTGTGCCTGGTTTTTCGGACGAAGAGCAGCGTGCGCCAGGCGGGGTCGCGCCCGGCGCGCTGGTACCGCTGGCCCGTCGCCGAGTCCGCGCGCGTCGCGCCCTGCGACTCCCAGTGGAAGCGCGTCGGTGAGAGCGGGTAGTCGCGGTACAGCGTCGTGGGGGTGAAGTGCCGCTCGTCCTTGTCGAGCGTGACGAAGAGCACGTCGGCGCCGTTGGGTCGTGACTCGAGCACGCCTGCCTGCGTGCGCAGCAGCTTCCCCTGTCGGAGCTCGCGCAGCCCGGCGCCTATCTCGTCGCGCGAGTAGGTGGCGTGGACCCTGAAGGGGAGTCCCGGCAGCGCGAAGGTGGGGCGGCGCCTCCGGTCGGCCAGGAGGTCGAAGAGCGCACGCACCTCGCCCACCAGCGCGCGCTCGGCCCACAGCGCGGAGAAGCACTGCGACAGCTCGGATACCGGCCGCTGGCCATAGCCCAGCAGGGCGAACAGCATCAGGGCCAGCGGGTCGTCGGGCGTGACGGGCGGGGGGGCCTCGGCGCTCAGCCACTGACGCCAGCGGTCGAGGCGGCCCTCGTCGTCTACGTGCAGCGCCCGCCCCAGCGCGCGGGCGGCCTCGAGCGAGAGCGGCGGCGCCGGGGGGACCTGCAGCGAGCGCTTGAGGTTGGTGAGGGCGCGCTGCGCGTCGCCGGTCCGGTATAGCTCCTCGGGCGTCAGCCCCGTCGCCTCGAGGAAGGTGGGGAGCGACACGTCGCCCAGGCGCTGCAGGTCGGCGCGGAGCTGCTCCGTCCGGGCGCCGAGCTGGGCGCGCACGTTCTCGAGCACTACCCGCTCGACCTCGCGGTCGAGGCGAATCTCGCAGCCGGCCGGGAGGTGCGGGAAGCCCGCCTCGACCGCCTGCTCGACCTCGCGCCTCGTCGCGGCCCGCGTCAGCGCCCTGAAGCGCAGGTCGAAGCGGAACTCGCGGTGCGCGCCGCCGACGAAGTCGAGCACCGTGAGGCACGCCTTGCCCGGCTCATGGCGAAGGCCACGGCCGAGCTGCTGCAGGAACACCGTGGCGCTCTCGGTCGGCCGCAGGAAGAGCACCGTGTTGACGCCCGGCACGTCGACGCCCTCGTTGAAGAGGTCGCGCGAGAACACCACCTTGAGCTCCCCTCGCGCCAGGCGGCGCAGCGCCGCGGCGCGCTCGTCGTCCCCCGACTCGCCAGACACGGCCACGGCGGCGACGCCGCGCTCGGAGAAGAACCGCGCCATGAACTCGGCGTGCCTGACCGAGACGCAGAAGCCGAGCGCCTTGAGGCCGTCGGTCTTCGGCACCTTCCGCTCCAGTTCGACCAGCACTGCGCGGGCGCGCACGTCGTCGGCCGTGTAGAGCCGCTCGAGCGCGGTGACGTCGTAGCGGCCAGCCTTGAAGTCGATGGTCGACAGGTCGGTGCCGTCGTGCACGCCGAAGTACTGGAAGGGCACCACGAGGCCCTTCTCGATGGCGTCCCACAGCCGCAGCTCGTACGCGACGCGGTGGTCGAACCAGCGCAGCACGTCGCGGCCGTCGGCGCGCTCCGGCGTCGCCGTCAGGCCCACCAGCACCCGGGGCGTGAGGTGCTCGAGCAGGCGCCGATACGTCTCGGCCTCGGCGTGGTGGAACTCGTCGACGACGAGCACCTCGTAGGCCGTCGGCGAGAGGCCCGAGAGCCGCCGGGCGTGCAGCGCCTGAATCGACGCGAAGACGTGCTGGCCGTGCACGGGCCGGTCGTCGCCCACGAGCAGCTCGCCGAAGTGGCCATCTCGCAGGGCGGCGCGGAACGTCGCGAGGCTCTGGCGCAGCAGCTCCTGCCGGTGCGCGACGAAGAGGAGCGGGGGCCGCCGCCCCCCGGCGCACTGCCGCGCATAGTCGAGCGCCGCGATGACCGTCTTGCCGCTGCCGGTGGCGGCCACGACGAGGTTGCGGTGGTGGCCGTGGCGGCGCTCCTCGGCCAGCGCGTCGAGCGCCGCCTGCTGGTGCGGGTAGGGGCGCAGCTCGACGGCCCGCGCCAGCGCGTCGAGGTTCGGGTCGCGCGGCGTCACCAGCTCGACGAAGCGGGCGCGCTCATAGGCCTCGAACTCGCCGTCCTCCCAGTACTGCTCGAAGGTGGTGACGAACTTCGAGAGGATCGGCGCGTTGTCGACGTTCGACAGGCGCACGTTCCACTCGCAGCCGTCGAGCATCGCGGCGGCCGACAGGTTCGACGAGCCCACGAGCGCGGTACTGAACCCGGTGTCGCGATGAAACAGCCACGCCTTGGCGTGCAGCCGCGTGCGCCGCAGATCGTACGAGACCTTCACCTGCGCGCCGAGCGCGAGCAGGCCCTCGACGGCTTCCTCCTCGCTGGCGCCCATGTACGTGGTGGTGAGGACACGGAGCTGCCCTGGCCGGCGCTCGAGGAACCGGCGCAGGTCGGGCTCGAGGAGCCGGAAGCCGCTCCACTTCACGAAGGAGACGAGCAGGTCGACCCGGTCGGCCGAGGCGAGCTCCCGGCGCACCTCGCTGCCGACGCGCAGGTCGCGCGGGCCGTTCACCAGCAGGTCGCTGTGCCGGAGCGGCAGGCTCGGTCGCACAACCTCACCGCCGCCCAGGCGCGCACCTGCGGCGTCCGAGACGGAGAGCAGCAGCTCGCCCGGTTGGCGCAGCTGCTCGCCGGCGTCGAGGCCCGAGTGCGCGGCGGCCGTGCCGAGGGCGGTGAGGACGCGGTTCGTCAGCGCCACCTGCGCGTGCACCGCGTCGTCGCCGCCGATGGACTTCAGCGCGCGCACCGCGGCGTCGTGGAGCACCCGCGCCAGCACCTGCGGCGCGCTGGCGTCGCTCAACGGGGCCCGCGCCGTGGCCTCGCGCTCGAGCCGTCGGAGCGCCTCGTCGAGCGACTCGGTGATGGGGGACTCGTACAGCCCGGCGACGAGCTTCACATCGGCCAGGTTATGCAATCACCCGGCGCGACTCGAGCTCACGACGCCCGGGCGAGGGTCGACGCGGGGGGCGCTGGCCAGGGCCCGGCTCACCTGGGCCTTCTCAGCGGACCACCGCCGCGCCCCGGCTGGACCAGTCCTTGCTGGCCTCGAGCCCGCATGTGGGGAGTCTTCACCTTGGTTTTGTTGGCGCAACCAGCGGCGCTCGACCTCTCCGTGCTCGACGGCGCTGCGTCACTTTCACCCATGGTGTGGCAATTCGCCCCAGACCTGCGCGAGGCGCGGGCCGAGGTGGGCGCGGCCCGGGGCGCCGTCGAGCGGGCGCGGTTGCTGCCCAACCCGGGCCTCGACGTCGGCGTCGGCACCATCCCGGTCGGGCCCCTCAACCCGCCGGGCCTCGAGGCCCCGCTCCTCAACGTCCCCAACCTCTCCATCGGGCTCTCGTTCCTGCTCGAGGTCGCCAAGCGCGGGCCGCGCGCCGAGGCCGCCGACGCGCAGGTTCAGGCTACCGCGCTGAGCGCCCTGGACCGCCTGCGCCAGCGCGTCCTCGACGTCATGGCCGCCATCGCCGACGTCGCGGCCGCCGAAGTCCGCGTCGCCACGCTGACCTCGCTCGCCGAGGACGCGCGCAAGCTCGCAGCGCTCCAGCGGGCCCGGGCCGAGAAGGGCGACGCGTCGGTGCTCGACGCCGACCGGGCGCAGCTCGAGCAGGAGGCCACCCGCGCCGCCCTCGGCGAGGCCGAGGAGGCCGTGCAGCAGACGCTCCGCGCGTGCACCGACCTGTCCGGCCTGCCGTGTCTGCCCTTTGCCGCTGCGCCGCGCGCTTTGGCCTGGCTCGAGCTGCCGGTGCCGGTGAGCGCCGCCCTCGAGGAGCGCCCCGACGTGAAGGGCCTCGACGCCGCGCAGGCGGCCGCCGCGGCCACGGCCACGCTGGCGGCCAACCGGGTGCTGCCTGACGTCACCGTCCACGCCGGCTACGTGCACGACCGCTTCGTCATCTCGGGCAACCAGCAGAACAGCCTCTTCGTCGGCGTCAGCGTGCCGCTGCCGATGTTCGACCGTGGGCAGCCCGAGGCCCGCGCCGCCGAGTCGCTGCGCCGGCACCTCGCGGCCCGACGGGAGCGCCTCGTCGCCCTCGCGCCGTCCCAGGCCGAGCGCCTGGCCGGAGAGCTCGTCGCCGTCGAGGCCCGCCAGCAGCACCTGAAGGCCTCGAGCCTGCCGCTCGCGCGCTCGGTCGTGGACCGGCTCGAGGCGGCGGTGTCGCGCGGCGCCGCGCCGCTGCAGGAGCTCCTGCTGGCCCGCCGCGCCTGGGCCGAGCTGGTGTTGATGGAGAACGAGCTCGACCGGGCCTCGTTCCGGCTGCGGCTGGAGCGGGCCCGCGTGCTGGGGAGCCCGCTCGTGGTGCCGAAGGAGCTCGCCGATGTCGACTGAGCTGCGTTGGGTGGTGGTGCTGGCGGCGGTGCTGGCGTGCTCGAAGCCCCCCACGCCGGCTGAGGCGCGGACGGGCCTCAGCGCTGACGGCGCCACCGTCACCCTCGCGGCCGACGCGCCGCAGTGGAGCTACGTCAGCCTCGACGTCGCCGCGCGCGCGGAGCCGCTCCCGCCGCTCCCGGTGCCCGGCCGGGTCGACCTCGACGAGAAGCGCACGGCCAACGTCGGCGCGCCGCTCGCCGGCCGCATCGAGTCCGTCGAGGTGCGCCTGGGCACCCGCGTCAAGGCCCAGGACCGGCTCTTCTCGGTGCGCAGCGGCGCCTGGGCCGAGCTCGACCGCGAGACCGAGGGCGCCCGCGCGCAGGTGCTGGTGCGTCAGCGGCTGCTCGAGCGCAACAAGGAACTCTTCGAGCTGAAGGCCATCTCTCAGAAGGACGTACTGGCCTCGGAGGCGGAGCTGGCCGAGGCCGAGCTCGCGCTCAAGGCGGCCGAGGCGAAGCGGCGCAGCCTGCAGGTGGTGGCCGCGGGCGACAACCTCTTCTGGGTGCGCGCCCCCCGCAGCGGCACCGTCGTCGAGCTCGACGTCTTCACCGGCCAGGAGGTGACACCAGACCGCGACCGGCCGCTCCTTCGCCTGAGCGACCTCGACGAGGTGCTCGTCATCGGCGACCTGCTCGAGTTCGACGTGGCCTCGCTCTCGCCCGGCCAGCGCGCCACCATTCACCCGCAGGGCCTCTCGACGTCGCTGCCCGGCGTGGTCGAGACGGTGAGCGAAGTCGTCGACGCCCGCCGCCGCACGGTCGAGGTGCGCGTGCGCGCGAAGAACGACGGTCGGGTGCTGCGGCCGAACGCCTTCGTCGAGGTGGTGGTGGAGCCGCCGACGGACCAGCGCGTCATCTCGGTGCCCGACGCGGCCCTCGTCACGCAGGGGCAGCGCGTCGTCGTCTTCGTCGCGCGCGCCGAGGGCCACCTCGAGCCGGTCGCCGTCGTCACCGGGCGGCGCAGCGGCGGCCGCACCGAGGTGCTGCGCGGGCTCGACGAGGGCACCCGCTACGTCAGCCGCGGCGCGCTGTTGCTCCTCAACCAGGTCGAGCTGTCCCGGGAGCGCTGAGCGACGATGTTCGAGCGCCTCGTCTCATTCAGCCTCAAGAACCGCGCCGCGGTGCTCTTCCTCTCGGGCCTGGTGCTGGTGCTGGGCTGGAGCGCGTTTCGCGCCATCACCATCGAGGCCTTCCCGGACCCGACGGACACGCAGGTCACCGTCATCACTCTCTTCGAGGGGCAGCCCGCGGAGGAGGTGGAGCGGCAGATCGGCCTCTCGCTCGAGCGCGCGCTCAACGGCACGCCGGGCATGACGCGGCTGCGAAACCTCTCGCTCTTCGGCCTCTCGCAGCTGACGCTCACCTTCGCCGACGGCGTCGACGGCCTGTGGGCCCGCCAGCAGGTGCTGGAGCGGCTGCGCGGCGCCGAGCTGCCCGACGGGGTCACGCCCTCGCTGGGCCCCTCCGCGACGCCCATCGGCGAGGTGTACCGCTACACGCTCAAGGGCGCGAAGGGTGACCCGATGCTGCTGCGCACCCTGCAGGACTGGGTGGTGCGCCCGATGCTGCTCCGCGTGCCCGGCGTCGCCGACGTCGTCAGCTACGGCGGGCTGTAGCGCGTGGTGCAGGTCGAGCCGTCGCCGCAGAAGCTGGCCGCGCTGGGCCTCACCATCGAGGACCTCGAGGCCGCGGTGAAGGCCGGCTCGCAGAACGCGTCGGGCGGCACGCTCGAGCGCGGCGCCGAGCAGTTCGTCATTCGCAGCCAGGGTCTGTTCCAGACGCTCGATGACCTTCGCAAGGTGGGTGTGGCCGAGCGCGAGGGTACGCCGGTGACGGTGGGCGACGTGGCCTCGGTGGGAGACGGCTGGGCGCCGCGCCAGGGCGTGGTGAGCGAGGGCGGCAACCCCGACGCCATCGAGGGCATCGTGATGATGCGCCGGCAGGAGAACCCCTCGCAGGTGCTCGAGCTGCTGAAGGCGCAGGTGACGCACGTCAACGAGCGCCTCGCCGCCGACGGCGCGCGCCTCGAGCCCTTCTACGATCGCACCGAGCTGGTCGACGCGACGCTGCGCACCGTCGGCCACAACCTGCTCGAGGGCGCGCTGCTGGTGACGCTGGTGCTGTTCATCTTCCTGCTCGACCTGCGCGCGTCCCTCATCGTCACCACGCTCATCCCGCTCTCGCTGGCGACGGCCTTCGTCTACCTGCGGCAGCGCGGGCTGTCGGCCAACCTGCTGTCGATGGGCGCGGTGGACTTCGGCGTCATCGTCGACGGCGGCGTCGTCATCGTCGAGGCCATCCTCGTCTCGCTGGCGCTGAAGGACCACAACCCCGGCCCGCACCAGGAGCGGATTCGCAAGGCCGCCGCGGCGGTGACGCGGCCAACGGTGTTCGCGCTCCTCATCATCATCGCGGCGTACCTGCCCATCTTCATGCTCGAGCGCGTCGAGGGCCGCATCTTCTCGCCGATGGCCAACACCGTGGCGGCGGCGCTGGTGGGCGCGCTCGTCTTCTCGGTGACGCTGGTTCCGGTGCTGGCCTCGTACCTGTACCGAGGGCCCGTGAAGCACCGCGAGTCGCCGGTGCTGGCGCTGGCGCAGCGGCTGTACGGGCCGACGCTGCGCTCTGCGCTCGACCGCCCGGCGGCGACGCTGTCGGCCGCGGCGCTGCTGCTCCTGGGCACGCTGGCCGCCGGCCGCACGCTGGGCTCCGAGTTCCTCCCGGAGCTGAACGAGGGCGCCCTCTACATGACGGTGACGCTGCCGACGAACGTGTCGCTTTCCGAGGGGAGGCTGCTGGTGCCGTCGCTGGTCGAGAAGGTGCAGCGCTTCCCGGCGGTCGACCGCGTGCTGACGCAGCTCGGCCGCCCCGAGGACGGCACCGACCCCAAGCTGCCGAACAACCTCGAGCTCTTCGTCAAGCTCAGGCCCGCCGAGGCGTGGCCACCGCCGCTGCGCTCGCTGGGCGACGTGCTGGCGGGGCTCTCGTGAGAGGTGGCCGGCGTGCCTGGCATCGAGGTCAACTTCAGCCAGCCCATTCGCGACAACGTCAACGAGAGCATCTCGGGCCAGCAGGGGCAGGTGGCGGTGAAGCTCTTCGGAGACGACCTGGTGGCGCTCCAGCAGAAGGCCGAGCAGGTGAAGCAGGCGCTGTCGGGCGTGCGCGGCATCGCCGACCTCGCGTTGGTGAAGAGCGGCACCGTCGAGCAGATTCAGGTGCAGCCCGACCGCTTCGCGCTGGCGCGCTACGGCATGTCGCTGGGCAGCTTCCAACACGTCTTTCAGACGGCGGTGGCGGGCCGGCCGGTGGACGAGTTCTGGGACGGCGAGCGCCGCTTCGACGTGGTGCTGCGGCTGCCGAAAGGCGAGCGCGACGACGTGCAGAAGCTGCAGCGCCAGCGCGTGCCCGTCGAGGGCGGCGTCACCGTGCCCCTCGGCGTGCTGGCGCAAGTCTCGACGGGGCGCGGGCGAGCGTCGAATAACCGCGAGAACGGCCGCCGCTACATCGGCATTCGCATGAACGTGCGCGAGCGCGACCTGGGGGGCTTCGTCGAAGAGGCCCGCGCCCTCGTCGACGCGAAGGCGCCCGTC
>JADCJJ010000376.1 GCA_020247085.1 Myxococcaceae bacterium
CGTCGAGCTTCTTCCGCGTCTGGTAGATCCGCCCGCGTCCGTCGAGACAGCGAGCCTCGACCACGTCGAGCCCGCTCGTGGGGCTGCTGCGCGTCTGCACGAGGATCCGCGAGCTCGGGTCGCCGAGCTCGAACACGAACTCCTGCGAGGGGTTGGCGTCGGTGTCACCCTGCTCGAGGATGCGAATGGTGCGGTCGTGCTCGTCGTACCGGTACCTCGTCTGGAGAATCGGCGCCCCCGGCGCGTTGTTCACCACCGGGTACCAATTCGACGACTGCGCGAGCTGCTCCCAGGTGACGTCCCAGACGTAGTCGCGCTTGAGCGCCTGCACCGGGTTGCCTCCGGTGCGCACCTCGGTCGAGACGATGTTCAGGCCCGCGGGCTCGAACGTCGACGAGCGCCGGTGGTTGGTCGTGAGGGTGAGCGACCCGTTCGGCTCGATGCGCTCGACCACGTTCCCGTGGGTGTCGTGACGGAAGCGCTCGGTGATGACGTCGTTGGCGCCGGGACCGAAGCGGGTCACCGAGCGCGACACCAGCCCCCGGGTGAGCGCCGTGGCCGAGCCTTCGAAGTCGGGCCCGTCGTAGAACATCGTCGTCTCGGTCGCCGGCATGCCGTCGGTGGCCCCCTGGCTGTCGCGGACGGCTTTGTTGAGGAACCAGCGGTTCACGGTCGCAGGGCCGGGCACGATGAAGTCCCGGGTCACGAAGCGCTCGTCACCCGTGCACATCATGCCGCACGGTTTGCCGAACGTGCCTGACTGAGCCGGGCAGGCCTCGCAGGCCCGCGGCGCCGCCGTCGTCCCGAAGTGAATCACACCTAGCTCGCGCTCGACCTTCCTGTTCCCGTACCCGTCGTATTCGTACTCGGTGCGCGTCGTGACGGCGTTGGCCACGTCGCGCTCGACGTCGGTGACGGTGACGGAGCGCAGGCACTGGAAGCCCACCGGCGCGGTGCCGACGTCGGCGACGGGACACCGGTCGTACAACCACGACGTATCGGTTAGCACGGCCATGCTAGCGCCGCCCGTGGCGAGCACCCGGCTGCGCAACTTCAGGCCCGCGAAGAGCGGGTCGTTGTTGGTGGGCGCCGGCCGCTTGCCGACGTCGTAGGTGTCGATGACGAGCCCGGGCTCCTGTGCGTCACGCGACATGTCCGACGCCAGCTCCTGCTCGACCTCTTCGTAGCCCCGGAACTGCTTCTCGACGCCGTCGTAGTACCCGGAGTGGTAACGGAAGTTCGTAATCTCCTTGAGGCCCCCGGTGTCCGAGCCGGTGAGCGTCACGAACGACTGCAGCTGCTTCACCATCGTGTACGGGTTCGGAACACGGTTCACCCAGGGCTGACCGGCCGCGGCGTCGCGCGCCTGCTCGACGATGCTGGTGCCGTACGACAACAGCTGGACGTTGCCGATGCCGTTGTCGATGCGGGCGATGAGGTTGGGGCGAACGGGGAACAGCTCGAGGTACTGCACCAACCCGTTGGGCTGAATGAACACGATGTCATCCGAGCCGTTGCCGTTCATGTCGGCATAGGCAACCACCGAGTTCGCCTGGCGAATGGGGATCATTCCCGTACCCAGCGACGCGTTCGAGATGGTGATGACGCTGTCGAAGCGCGCACCGTTGCGGTTGAGCGCAAGCTTGACCTCATTGCCCGTCGCCACCACGACGTCAGCCAGCCCGTCGCCGTTGACGTCCTGCAGCTCGGCGAGGTTCGCCTGGGTCGGGTCGAGGCCGCTCAGCGAGATGAGCGACCAATCGGCCTGCCAGTTTCCAAAGCCGTAGTTCAACTTGTACTGCACCTGGACGAGGCTCCCCGAGACGAGAATGGCCACCGGGTCCTGCAGGCCGTCGCCGTTCATGTCAGCCAGCTGCAACGGGCTCTCGTCGAACGTCAGCCCGATGTTCTGCACCGTTACCGAGTTGAAGCCCGTCGGCGAGTTGACGAGCACCTCGGTGCCCGCGTTGTTCGAGTACGTGCGCAACCAGTCGATTCGGCGGTCGTTGTCGTAGTCGAAGAAGCGCACGAACTTCGGGTCGGCCTGGGTGCTGTCAGCGTCATCTTCAGGCGTGAATGACGACGGCAGGCCCGGCGCCGAGGGGGCACAGAACGTCGCCGCCACCCAGTCTCCCGAGCCGTTGTTGCACAACAGGGTCGGCACCTTCGCCTGGGTGATGTCGACGAAGCAGTCGCCGTTGACGTCGATGACCTGCACGCGCGGGTCACCGATGAGGAACGGGCTCGAGCCCATCGTCTGCGCGCTCTGTCGCGCGTTCATGTCGAAGCTGGTGCGGCCCTCGCCGTCGAGCTTCGCATAGTAGATGGTGTGGCGACCCATCGGGTCGCTCGAGATGACGTCCGGGAGCGCGTCGCCGTTCATGTCGATGAGCGTCGCGCGGCCCGTCGAGAAGTCGACGCCGGGCAGCGTTCCCATGTCGCGAACGAAGGGCTTCTCACAGCTCTGGTCACACCCGCCGCCGAGCGTCTTCGAGTAGGCGAAGCGGAAGGTCACCGGGTACATCGCGTTGCCACGGCCGAGGCGGCTGACGCTGGTCAGCCTCGAAGCGCCGCCCGACGTCGCGGCGGCTTCGTAGTTGAGCACGTAGGTGCGGACGAGTTCGGCGTTCGTGGTGCCCGAGAAGATCCGGACATCCTTCAGCCGCTGCGTCAGGCGCAGCTCGAAGCCCGGCGAGGCGTTGCTGATGATGTCGCTGCGTCCCTCCCACGTGAACCGCACCGAGTGCCGAGGTGCCGTACCGTCGAAGACGTAGTCGATGCGGTCGAGCAGCGGGTGGCCTGAGGTGTCCTTCGTCCACGACAGGCGCATGACGTGGCCGAACGCGTCGACCATCTGGGTGAGATGCCAGCGCCAGACGCGGCTCGTCGTGGGCACCCGCACCTGGGCCGATGTCACCGCCGAGCCCTGGCTGTCGGCACCGAAGGTACCGATGCGGCCGTCGGGGTACTCGGCGGTCCAGTAGCCGTCCTCCCCCGTGCCGCGGTTCTTCCAGGTCCAGCGCACGAAACCGCTCTCGAAGCGCGACCGGTAGGTGGCGTCGGCACCCGCCTCGGCCACCCGCAGCAACTCCTCGCTCCCGTCGACGACGAAGCGATCGTCGCGGTCGTAGCGCTGCAGCCCCTTCGAGGTCATTCGCTCGATGCTGAAGGACGGCATCGACCAGCCGATCCCCAGAGGCCCGGCGCCGCTCGCAGAGCTGTAGGTGAAGTCGATGGCCGGCGTCACACCAGGGAACCCCTTCGGCACCTCGACGGTCACCCGGTACCGCATCGCCCCCTGGTTCCCCTCGACCGAGGCGTTGTCACCGACGCCGTCGATGCTCCCTGGAGCCCCGGGCAAGGAGACCCGCTCGTCGCTCACGCCGGCGGCGGCCTGCGCCAGGGCGAGGGAAGCGGTCAATGACAAGAGCGCGGTGACGAGTCGAGACGTGGTCATCGACCGTGGTGGCCTCGGTGGGCAAAACCTTTCACCGGCGCTTCGACGCATACGCTGAGTCATGGATCCTCCCCTTGCGGCCCGAACCGGACCGGTGACCCGTATATTGACGATGCGCTCTGCTGCAAAGGACCGACGACGATGCCCAGCACCGAAAGTGCTCCGGTGGCGAAGTCAAACCCGGCCCCACGGCCGGCCCGACCCCTGGCGCCGACGCCCCGCCTGCCCGCGGGAGTTGGAACCCCGCCGCTGTGGCGCCGGCCACCTCAGCGCGACGATGGCGCGGGCTCGCTGGCGGGCGTCGACTCGGGGGCCGGCACCTCGGCCGGCTGCGTCGCGACGGTCTCGCTCTTCTTGCCCTTGAACTCGTAGCCAATCTCGATGTCGACGACGAAGCCGAACTGGTTGTCGTACCGGCGCAGCTCAGGGTCGCGCCGGAACGTCTGGTAGGCGCGCCCGTTCACGAAGAGGAACGGCAGGATCTTCAGGCGCGCCCCGGCGTAGAAGATGGTGTCGGGCACCTGCGGGTCGATGCGGAAGATGGCGCCCGGGGTGGTGATGCCGCGCTTGTAGTAGCTGCCGAACACCTGGAAGAAGTCGAGCACCGGCACCTCGAGGTGCGCGATGAGGTTGGTGGCCGGCGAGTTCGACACGCCCTCGGCGGCGAGCGTCACCCCCACCTTGCCCGGAATGCCCCAGCTGCCCTCGAGGTAGTAGCCGAGCCGCTGCCCCAGCCCCCGCTCGAGCAGGAACTGCTGACGGGTGAGGGCCGTGCGCACCGGCGACCCCGGCGCCTCTTCGCTCGTGAAGATGAAGCGCTCGATCTCATAGAAGGTGTCGAAGTAGCTCGGCAGGTAGCGGCTGCCCAGCACGCGGAACTCACCCACCACGCGGAAGGCGTTGACCAGGGTGCTGCCGACGTTGAAGCGCCCCAGCACGCCCGCGGTGAAGCCCCCGTCGCCGCCGAGCAGGTGCGAGTAGTCGAGGTAGGGCTTGAGGTCGACGTGCTTCGTCTTCACCACCTTCACCTCGGCGTCGAGGCCCACGAGCACCGCCGGCCGCTCGTTCGCCAGCAGGCGCCCCGACGCGTCGACCTCGCGCAGCCCTGTCGCCGCCTCGGTGCGGATGGTGAAGGGCGCCCGCCAGTCGGTCGCGGCGGTGACGCCCACCGAGAAGCTCTTCGTCAGCAGGTTGTCCCGGTCGAGGAACACGAGGGGCTTGATGAAGGCGAGGCCCGCCAGGGTGTTCCACTCGAGCAGGTCGTTCGTGAAGAGCTCGAAGCCGCCGTACTCGTTGTACGCGTCGACCTGCGCCGAGGCGCGCGGGTAGTCGATGTCGATGTTCGGCGCGTAGCGCCGCATGATGGCGCCGTGGCCGATGGACGAGGCGTAGCGCTGGCCCGCCGAGATGTAGAGCGGGTCCTCCTTGCGGCCGTACGTCACGTACTTGAGCACGCGGCCGAAGTCGTGCACCTGGTCCCAGTCCTCGCGGCGGAGGCGCCCGAGGTTCTGCGTGAGGAGCGGGGCGCCGGTCGCCGGATTCGTCGCGAAGTTGACCAGCTCGAAGCGCAGCGGCACGCCGAAGCCGAAACCCAGCTTGCCGTCGAGGAAGCGCAGGTCGACCATCGGCTCGACCAGCAGGTAGAACGCTGACTCGAAGCGGTCGAGTCCTGCCGAGACGCCCACCCGGCTGTGCTTCACCACCAGGCGGTCGCTCCCCAGGTACATCGACAGCTCGCCCTTGACGAAGCCGCTGGTGGGCGAGGTCGTCTCGGCCGAGGCCGGCGCCGGTGGCGCCCCTTCGACCGGGGGCACGCTCACCTCGACGCGAGCCAGCGGCGCGTCGGGTGGGGGGGCTGGCGCCTCGGCGCGGGGCGGCGGAGCCTCGGCGCCAGGCACGGGCGCGACGGAGGGCGGGGGTCGCGCCGGCGCCACGCCTTCGACGGCTGGCGGCGGCGGCGGCGCCGGCCAGGCGCTTTGGTCGACGCCGGCGTCGAGCTGCGCCAGCAGGGACACCAACATCACGTCAAGCATGGCGTGGCTCCGGCGACGGCGGGGCGGTCAACGCCCGCAGGGGTTCATCGGCTTGACGAACGCGGCCAGCACCGCCTCGTCCGCCACGGTGCCGGTGAGGTCGAGCTCCGCGATCGGCTTTTGTGGCGTCGGGTCGCGCATGGCCCAGACGCCGGCGTGCAGCTGCTCCCCGGGGCAGTCGAAGAGCAGCGCCAGGTTGAGCCCGTCTGATGCGGACTCGTTGCCGACGCCGAACACCCCGCGGTAGGCGACGTAATACAGCTTTCGTCCGGCGACGGTGAGGTTGCCCCGCTTGATGACGTCTTCCTTGTCGATGTTGACGCCGCTGTTCCGCAGCGAGCCCAGGTCGCCCTCGCCGGAACGGAAGTAGGCCTTGGTGCGCTCGTTGTCGGCGTTCGACACCATGCGGTAGTAGGTGAACACGCGGTCGCCGACCTCGACACCGCCGTCGGCCAGGCCCTCGCCGTTGGTCAGCACGGCGATGTCGACGAGGCCGAACATGCTGAGCGAGACGGCCGAGACGTAGCCGGGCGGCAGCTCACCCAGCATCTTCCGCGCGTTCTCGGTGCGCACCTTCGGGTTGCTGACGCCCTCTTGCAGGTCGTTCACCTTCTTCACGCCGACGGCGAGCACGAGGAAGGCGCCCAGGCACGACAGCAGCGCGAAGCCACCGCAGCCCAAGAGCACGTAGAACCACGGGGAGCGCTGCTTCGGCGCGGCCTGTTCCATGCGGGCCGCTTAGCCAAACCCGAGCCCAACACAACCTCGAAGCGCCGCCACGCAGCGCTACCCCTCGTCGCCCTCGGCGGCGAAGTCGAGCCCATCGACGGACCGGAGCATCGCCTTCGAGAAGTTGTGGCAGGGGTGCTCGCGAGTCGGGAAGTACTCGGGGATGTGCTCGAGCACCTGCCGCGCGTCTTCGTACGAGTTCTGCCGGGTGTTCACGATGGTCTTGAACTTCACCAGCATCGCGTTGCACTTGCGGTCGAGCTCAGGGCGGATCTCCTTCATGCGCGTGCGGGCGATGCTGAGCAGCTCCGGGGGCGCGTCGGGCGTCGCCTCGAGCAGCAGCCAGGCCTCGCGGTAGGTCTTCCAGGAGCGGAAGAGGTTCGCGGCGCCGACCTCGCGCAGCTCGTAGTCCTTGGCGGCCTTGTCGAGCTCGAGCTGCGCCCGACGCCGGGCCTCGTCAGCGGACATGTCAGGCACGGGGATGACCTCGACCCAGAGGTTCCAGATCTTCCATGGGTCTTCGCCCGGCGGGTTCTTCGTGTTGTCGAAGACGAGCAGGTTCTCTTCCTGGGTCTTCATCTGCGCCGCGGGCAGCACGACCTCCAGCTCACGCGAGTCGGGGTCGAGGTCGTCGGCGGGAACCGAGCCGAGGTCGTTGCCGTTGAGGTTGATGCTCACCTCGTCGGCCGACACCTGCGCGGCCTGGTAGTGGAGCACGCCCACCACGCGGGTCGGCGCGGTGGCGGTGAAGGCGAGCGCCTTCTGGTCGGGCGTCTGGAACGTCACGGCGCCCAGCCCGAAGCTGTCTTCGAGGGGGAGCCCGTCGGCGCGGAGGGCGCGGGGCTCGGGCTTGTTGACGACGTTGCGCGGCCACGCGACCCAGGCGGCGAACCCGAAGGTGGCCAACGCGAACAGCGCGCCGAAGCCGCCGAGCAGGAGCCGCGCCGGCCGGGGCAGGTCGCTCCACATCAACTGAACGCGCCCGGTGGCCGACTGGTTGAGCTGCCGGCGCTCGCGGGCGCGGTCGGCCACGCTGAGCTCGGGGGACTCGGCTTCGTCGCGAACGGCCAGGGCGGCGCGGGCGCGGCTGGACCGGGGCGGCGCGGCGGGGGTGGCGGGTCCACGGCGGGCCAGGGCATTTCCCCGGCCAGCGGCTCCCGACCGAGAGCGCTCGGGAGGGGGGTCGCCCTCCGGCGCCGCGTCATCGGCTGAGCCGTCGGGGCCCTCGTCGTCCTGGGGCTCGTCGTCGGACGACGAGGTGCGGGCGGGCGGGCGGGAGCGACGCGGCGGGGGCCGGCGCGACGACGCCCGTGGAGGCTCTGGGGCTGCTTCCTGCGCTTCCTCCTCGCCCGCCCCGTCCTCGTCAGCCGGGACGGCCGCCGCGTCATCACGGTCCTCGTCGAGCGTCGACGAGGGGGCCTCGGCCGCTTCTGCCGCACCGGCGTCTTCGACGGAGAACTCGAGCACCGTGTCGCCGATGACGATGGCGTCACCGGGCTTGAGGGCACGGGCCTGCTTGACGCGGCTCGAGTTGAGCTTCGTGCCGTTGGCGCTGCCGAGGTCTTCGACGTAGTACGCGCCGCCGCGGGAGAAGACGCGCGCATGGCTGCGCGAGGCGGCCTGGTCCTTCACCACCACGTCATTGTCTGCGGTGCGCCCGAGGCGGGCCTCGGCGTCGAAGGCGAACGAGCCTCCGGCGCCGGCACCCGCGGTCACTGTCAACCGAAAGCCCACGCAAGACAGCGAACCCGCCCTGCCCTGCGAGGTCAAGGGCTTGTCGAGGGTCCACAAACGTGGTGCACGCCCGCGTCATGCGCTCGGTGCTGGGTGGGCTCGACGTGGTGACGGAGCAGGCGAGGCCCGAGGGGCCGTGCGAGGGGGTGGTGGTGCTGTGCCACGGCTTCGGGGCTCCGGGGTCAGACCTGGTGGGGCTGGGGCGCGCGCTCTCGTCGCTGGAGCCGGCGTTGGCGCGCGTGCGGTTCCACTTCCCGGCGGCGCCGCTGTCGCTCGGCGGGCTGGGGTACGGTGACGCGCGCGCCTGGTGGATGATCGACTTCGA
>JADCJJ010000377.1 GCA_020247085.1 Myxococcaceae bacterium
ATCGACAGCATCGGCCGGGTCCAGTTCATCGCCTGAACGGTGGCCGCGCCGACGGACAGGGTGCGCTCGAGCCGCCACAGCTCGGCGAAGTCAGAGGCCCGGACCGGCGCGACCCCCGCCAGCACCGCCGCGCCCTCGTCGGCCAGGGCCGAGGCCCGCTCGAGGTCGCCCGTGCCGAAGGCCTCGAGGGCCGCGAGCCGCTTCGACATCACCTGCAGCAGCACCGGCCGGGCCGCGTCTCCGAAGCCCGCCCGGGCGGCGTCGACGAGGCGGCCGAGCGCCTCGAGCCGGGCGGTCACGTCGACGCTGCGCTTGTTGAGGAGCGCCAGGCCGGGGCCGTCGTCGGTCAGCTTGCCGTCGCCCGGGGCCGAGAGATCGCCTACCGCCGTGCGCGCCAGCACCCCCGCCCGCTCGACGTCACCCAACGAGAGGAAGCGCAGGGCGTCTCGCTCGCGCAGGGCCGCGGTGTCGAGCCGCTGGGTGATGATCGCCACGTCCTCGCGCTGCAGGAGGAACTGGAACATCTGCGGCAGCAGCACGAAGTAGCAGAAGGCTGCGCCAGCCACGAAGGCCAGCGTCCCGAAGACGATGAAGGGGCCGGCCATCTTCTTCTCGTCGTCGTACAGGCCCGGCGAGACGAAGCCCCACACCTGCCAGAGCAGCACCGGCGTGGCGAGGAAGACGCCGGCGTACAGGCCGATCTTCATCAGCACGTTCAGCTCTTCGATGGCCGAGGTGTAGACGAGCTGCGCCGAGCTCGCGGGCAGGGACATCAACACCGGGCGCATCAGGAAGCCGTAGATCTCCCGCGCCAGGGCCAGCGACGCAGCGCCGAGCACGAGCACGGTGACGACGACGCGCGACAGCCGAGCCCTCAGCTCCGCGAGGTGCTCGAAGAGGCTCATCTTGAACTCTTCGGGACTCGACACCGCCGCCATCAGGAGCTGGCCTTCTCCGTCGATGGAGCCGGCGCCGCAGGAGCCTCGACCGACACCACGCCTTCTGGCGGTTGCTCGACCCCGGCAGGCGCGCCCTTGAGCACCTGCGAAGCCTCATTCGTCGACGGCGCGGGCAGCGCCTCGGGGGCCGCGGCGTCGCCCTCGAGGTCCCCCTGCGCGATGGCGTGGGGCGCGGGCTGGGGCAACACCGGCGGCGCGTCGAGCGCAGCGAAGTCTTCGTCCATCTTGTAGAACTCGCGCTCGACGACGTTGCGCACGTCGTCGGTCTGGCGGCGGAACTCCCGCACCAGCTTGCCGATGCCACGGGCGAACTCCGGAAGCTTGGCAGGGCCCAGCACCAGCAGGGCCGCCACCGCGATCAGGATGATCTCACCGGTCCCGATGTTGAACATCGCGCGACACTTGTAGTCCGCCCCGCACCGTGCGGCTACCGCCGAACGGGCGTCCACGCCTCGGCACTCGGTGACGGAGCGAGGGCCATGCAGCCGCCCCCGGGGCTCAGCGGCGAACGGGGAAGGCGGTGCCGCGCCCGCAGTAGACGAAGGTGCCGTCCTGGCTCTTGCCGGCGCGCCGCAGCCCCGAGAAGGCGAGGCTGACCCCAGCGCGCGTGGGCCCCAGCGTGACGTCGTCGATGCGCAGGACGACCGGCAGCCCCTGAGGCAGCCCGTCGAAGGGCGCGATGAGCTCGGCGGTGACGTAATGCTGGCCCTGACCACAGCCGCTCGACGGAATGGCGAAGAAGGTGAAGCGGTCGCTGATCGAGACGACCTTCACGCGGGCGTCCTCGACCAGGGCGGCGGCCGAGAAGCGCGGGTCGGCCTTGGCCTCTTCGAGCGAGCTGGCCGGGAGCATCGCGCCGCCGCCCGCCTTGCCACCCAGGTAGGCGCCAGGCGCGGCCGTCTTCGGCTGGGTGGCCGTCGTGGCGGGGCTCGGCGTGGGGCCCGACGGAGGCGGGGTGCCGGTGGCGACGGCGGGCTGCGCCGAGGGCGGGGGCGCCTCACCGGGGCGGACAACACGACGGCTCGGCTCGGACGGCGGGGGCGTGCCCTGCGGGTTCTTCGCGGCCTCGGCGGCGAGCCGGGCGGCCTCCTTCTTCTGCTCCTCCTCGTACTTCTTCGCCTCGGCCTCGAGGCGCCGCGCCTCGGCGGCGGCGGCCTTCTCGTCCTCCTTGCGCTTCTTCTCCTCCTCGGCGAGGCGCTTCTTCTCGTCGGCGGCGGCCTTGCGCTCGTCCTCCTTGCGCTTCTTCTCCTCCTCGGCGAGGCGCTTCTTCTCTTCGGCCTCGGCCTTCTTCTTCTCTGCCTCGGCCTTGCGCTCCTCCTCCTTGCGCTTCTTCTCCTCTTCGGCGAGGCGCTTCTTCTCTTCGGCCGAGTTCTTCAGCTCGTCGGCCTTCTTCTGCTTCTCCTCGGCGGCGGCGCGGGCCTCGGCCTCGGCCTTCTTCTGCTTCTCCTCGGCCTCGAGCTTCGCCTGCTCCTCTTTCAGCCGGCGCTCCTCCACGTCGGCCTTCTTCTTCTCGAGCTCGAGCCGCACCTTCTCGATCTCGGCGCGCTTCTTCTCGAGTTCCTCGTCGCGCTTCTTCTCCTCGGCGAGCTTCTTCTCCTCCTCTTTCTTGCGCTTCTCCTCCTCGGCGAGGCGCTTCTTCTCTTCGGCGTCGGCCTTCTTCTTCTCCTCGGCGGCGCGCTTCTCGTCCTCTTTGCGCTTCTTCTCGTCCTCGGCGAGGCGCTTCTTCTCCTCTTCGATGCGCTTCTTCTCTTCCTCGAGGGCCTTCCTCTCGGCCTCGGCCTTGGCCTTCTTCTCTTCCTCGGCCTTCTTCTTCGCCTCGAGGGCGTCCTGCTCGGCCTTCAGGCGCTTGGCCTCGGCCTCGGCCTTCGCGCGGGCCTCCTCCTCGGCCTTCTTCCGCGCCTCCTCGGCGGCGGCCGCCTGCCGCGCGGCCTCCTCGTCGGCTTTGCGCTTGTCCTCCGCGGCCTTCTTCGCCGCCGCCTCGTCGGCCTTCTTCTTCTCTTCAGCGGCCTTCACCGCGGCCTCGCGGTCAGACCGGGTGATGGGCTTGCGCCCCCCGGCGCCAGCCTCCGTCTGCGCGGCAGACTTCGGGCCCGCCACCTCGACCTCCTCCTGGGCGAGGGAGAGAGAGACAGTCAGGCAGGCCGAGACGAGCGCGGTACGCGAAAGGGCTTTCATGGGTGCGCGCCTGTAGCCGACATGAGCACCGACGATCAATCAATCGGCGGACGCCGGCGCAGCCGTGGCCGCGACCGACCGCGCCTGCACCCGTCGCTCGACGGCGAGCAACAGCGGCGGAATGCACAACGACAGCGCCATGGACACCAGCGACACCTGGTCCATGCCCACCAGCATGCGCAGCGGCCGATCAATCCGGTCGCCCGGCTGCAGGGGGCGCGCGGCCTCTGACAGCAGCAGCCCCGAGCCGAAGGCCGCCAGGGCCGTCGCCCCGTGCTGCACCGCCGACTGGAGCGACTGGAACATCGCGCGCAGCGCCGGGTCAGGCACCTTCGTGGTGAGGGTGGTGTACGAGACGTTGCGCAGCCCCTGCGCCATCATGAAACCGGCGAAGGCGGCCAGCACCAGGCCCGGCGCCATCGACTGTCGCGGCAGGTAGAAGACGGTGAACACCACGACGAGCACGAGGGCGGTGCCGAGGGTGCCCACGCGGAACGAGCCGAAGGCGTCGACGAGCCGGCCGCCCCCCTGCGTGGCCACCAGGCTCGCGACTCCGCCGGCCAGGTACGCGTACTTGATGAGCGACTCGGGTACACCCAGGTTGAACTGCAGGTAGGCAGCGATGTTGGGGATGAGGACGAAGCCCGCCGACATGACGACGGCCGTCATGAGATACGAGAGCTGCACGTCGCGCACCAGCACCAGGCGCAGCAGGTCGCTCACGCCCCGGCGCTCCCCCGTGAGGTGGCCCCGCAGCGACGGCAGCAACAGCACACTGCCGCTCATCACCGCCGCGCCGAGCCCGGCGACGACGAAGAAGGGCGCGCGCCAGCCGACGTGCTCCGCCAGCCAGAGCCCCGCCGGCACGCCGAACACCGACGCCACCGAGAAGGCGCCCATCACCGTCCCCATCGCCTTGCCGCGGCTCTGCGGCGGAATGGTGTCGGCGATGATGGCGAAGCACAGCGACGTCGCCGGGCCGCCGAAGGCGCCCGCGACGCTGCGCGCCATCAGCAGGGTGGTGAAGTCGCCCGCGAAGCCGCAGAGCGCCGTGCCCACGGTGAGGCCGGCCACCGCCACGCCCACCGCCTTCCGGCGGTCGAAGCGGTCGAGGAACAGCGCGCCGAGCAGCCCGGCCAGCGAGGCCGTCGCCGTGTAGCTGCCGTTCATCCACGGCAGGTGCGACGCGGGGAACCCGAGGGCCGTCGACAGCCGCGGCCCGATGGGCATCACGATGACGAAGTCGAGGATGTTGACGAACTGCAGGGCCGCGACGACGAGCACGACGCCCCATTGGCGCCCCGAGAGCGACGTCGAGGGGGCTGAAGCGTGCGCCGGCATGGGCCCCCGGCTCGTACACCAGCCGTCCCCGGGTTTCCCGAAATCCACGCCCGGCCACCCGTCGGACCTGCCATGCCCGCGCCGACACGCTAGACGGGCGCGCCGATGGGTCCGACGGAGCCGCCGCCACGGGGCGTGGCGCAGACGGGGCGAGGCCGATGACGACGGCGCAGCGGCTCCGGCGCGTCGTCTTCTGGGCCCTCACGGGGGGCGCGCTGGCGCGGCTCTACGTGCTGGGCGAGGAGCGGACCTGGCGCGTGGTGGCGCCCATCGCCGCGACGGTCACCGCGCTGACGGTGACGGCCTGGCTCCTCCACCTCGCCTGGCACGAACTCGGGCACCTCGTCGTCGCGCGCCGCATGCGCTTCGAGGTCGACCGCCTCTCGCTGGGCCCACTCGAGTGGAGCGCGGATGAGCGACGCTGGCGGTGGGGCCGGCCAACGCTGCGAGGGGCCCTCGCGACGCTGCCCATCGGCGCCGATGACCTGCGCCGACGCCTGAAGCTGGTGGCGCTCGGCGGACCGCTCGCCTCGCTGCTGGCGACCGCCGCGCTCGCCCTCGCCTGGCAGCACACCGGCGCGCCCCTCACCTCGGCCCTCGGCGTCGGCTGGGTCACCGGCGTCCTCGTGCTGGTGTCGGCAGCCACGCCCGGGCGCTTTCGCGAGGCCACGGCCATCGCGGGCAACGACGTCGACCAGGTGCTCGGCGGCCGGGCCATCGTCGCCTACTGGACGGCGCTCGCCGTCGTGCAGGGCGTGCGGGCGGGGCGCCGCGCCGCCGCCGTCCTCGAAGACATCGCGCTCGAGCCGTTGCTGCCGCCTTCCGAGGCCCCACCAGAACCCGTGACGGTGCTGGCCGCCGTCGCCCATCTCGAGCGGGGCGACCCCGCGGCGGCGAAGGCCCTGCTCCTGGCCGCGCGGCCCCACGCGCACGAGGCCACGCTCGCCTGGGTCTCGACTGACGTCCTCCACCAGCTCGGCGCGCTGCTGGCCCTGCACGAGGGCGACCCCGACGGCGCCGCCACCTGCCTCGTCGAGGTGCGCCGCACCCAGACGCTGCCCTGGTACGGCGACCTGCTCGAGGCCTGCGTCGCGAAGGCGAGCGGCGACGACGAACTGGCAGCGCGCCGCCTTGACGGCTGGCTGGAGCACGCCCGCGCCACGCCCCGGGGCCGCCTCGCCTGTGGAGGGAACGAGTGGATCCTCGACGCCCTGAGGCCCGGCTGGACCCTTCCAATGCCTGCGAGCGACGGCGCCTGACCGCCCACCTCACCGCCCGCGTCAGACGCGGAAGCGCCGGATCTCGCCGCGCAGCACCTCGCCCTGTTGCCGCAGCGTCTCGATGGCCTCTTCGAGCTGCTTCACCGAGCGGTTCTGCTGCTCCGACACCGCCTTGATGGTCTCGATGGCCTTGAGCACCTGCTCCGACCCACGCGTCTGCTCGATCTTGGCGCGGTTCAGGTGCGTCACCATCTCGTTGATGTTCTCGATGGAGCGGCTGATCTGCTTCGAGCCGTGCTCCTGCTCCTGCACCGAGCGTGTCACGTGCGTGGTGAGCATCTTCATGTGCTCGGCCGACTTCATGATCTGCTCCGAGCCGCGCGCCTGCTCGTCGGTGGCCTTGCTGATCTGCTCGACGGTCTCGCGAATGCGGTCGACGGCCGCGGTGACGTCCTTCGAGCCGCGGGTCTGCTCCCGGGTGGCGCTGGCGATCGCCTTCACCATCTGGGTGGAGCGGCTCGCCGACTCCTGGATCTTCTTGAGCGCCCCTTCCGCCTCGCGCCCGAGCAGCACGCCGTCTTCCACGTGCCGAACGCCTTGGTTCATGGCGGTGACGGCGTTGCGCGACTCGTCCTGCACCGCGCGAATGAGATCACCGATCTCCTTGGTCGAGGCGCCGGTGCGCTCGGCGAGGTCTTTGATCTCTTCGGCGACGACGGCGAAGCCCTTGCCATGCTCGCCGGCCTGCGCGGCGATGATGGCCGCGTTGAGCGCGAGCAGGTTCGTCTGCTCGGCCACCTCGTCGATGACGTCGACGATGTTGCCGATCTCGAAGATGCGGCGGCCGAGCTGCTCGATCACCGTCGAGGCCGCGCGCGAGCTATCCTTGATCTTGTCGATGCCGACGATGGTCTTCTGGATCGACTCGGCGCCCAGCTCGGCGTCCTTCGAGACCTGCTCCGAGAGCCGGGCGGTCTCGACGGCGTTGGTCTCGACCTGGCTGATGGCCACGTCCATCTCGCGAATCGACGACGAGGTCAGCTCGGCGCTCTTGAGCAGGTCCTGCACGTTCCGGGCGACCTCCTTGATCGAGTAGGTCGTCTGCTCGATGGCGCTGGTCGTCTGCTCGACCGAGGCGGCCATCTTGCGAACGTTGTCGGCCACCTCGTCGTTGGTGGTCGCCATCTCGAGGATGCTCGAGCTCGAGTCCTCGGCGCTGCCGTACAGCGTCTCGATGTTCTCGGAGATGCCCCTGAGGCTGGCGAGCATCTCGACCATCGCGCTCGAGGTCTCTTCGACGCGGGTCAGCACCGTCGACGAGCCGCCGGTGGTGGTGGCGGCGGTTCGGCTGATCGAGTCGATGACCTGCGCCACGCTCTCGGCGACGCCCCGCACGCGGCCGATGGTGTCGCGCAACCCCTGGCCGATCATGTTGAGCGCCTCGGACAGGTCCTGCAGCTCTCGGGTGGTGGCGCCCTCGATGCGGCCCGACAGGTCGGCCTCGGACAGCCTGAGCGCCTGCGACCGCATGAGGCGAATGGGGGCGATGATGAGCACCCGCGACAGCACGCCGACGAGCGCGATGAAGACCGCGACGCTGATGAGGAGCGCGACCAGGAGCGTCTGCCGCACGCTGCCGATGGCCTCGCGCACCCGCGCCGTGTCGAGCAGGATCAGCACGTGCCCGCGGCCGCCGCCGGTGCGCGGCTGCACCTCGTCCGAGACCAGCAGGTCGCCTGAGTCGAGCATGAGGCGCGCGCGGCGATTGCCTGCGTTGAAGGCCCCGAGCACCGCGCGGGTCAGCTCGGGGTCCGTGTTGGGCTTGATGGCGATGAGGTCGCCGGGCCCGCACTCGGCCCCCTGACACACCAGCACCCAGACCGCGCGGATCTCGTCCTCACTGCCGACGATGGTACGGATCTCGTTCGAGGCCTCCTGGTCGAGCCCCTCGCGGGCGCCGATGACGATCTTCCGCTCGATCTCGCGCGCGACCGCCTTGCCGCGGTTGAAGAGCGTGTCCTCGAGCGGCCCCTGGGCCTGCTGCGGCAGCACGATGAAGAGCACGAAGACGAGCACGAAGAGGGCCGTGGTGAAGGTGCCGAAGATCGCCCACGTCAGCCCCACCCTTCGCGTTCGCGCCGCCACGAGGGGGATTGTATGGAGCACCGCATGAGGCTTCAACCTTGACGACCTGGCTGTGGGCCGATTCGCGCTGCGAGCTGCACGAGGCGGGGCCGATGCACCCCGAGTCACCGGGGCGCCTACGCGCCGTCCGGGCGGCGCTCGATGCGACGCCGGTGCCGGGTACCCGCGCCGAGGCCGCGCGAAAGGCGACGCGCGACGAGCTGCTGGCGGTGCACCACCAGGCGCACGTCGCCCACGTGCTGTCGCTCCGCGGGCGCTCCTCGCAGCTCGACCCCGACACGGCGATGGGCCCTTCGAGCGCCGACGCCGCGCTGCTGGCCGCGGGCGCCGCCGTCGAGGCGACGGTCGCAGTGATGGAGGGCCGCGCGACGAACGCCTTCGCGCTCGTCCGGCCGCCCGGGCACCACGCCGAGGCCGACCGCGCGATGGGGTTCTGCCTCTTCAACAACGTGGCCGTCGCCGCCGAGGCGGCCAAGCGGGCGGGGGCCGAGCGGGTGCTGGTGCTCGACTGGGACGTGCACCACGGCAACGGCACCCAGCACCTCTTCGAGGCCCGCCGCGACGTCCTGTTCTGCTCGGCGCACCAGCACCCGTACTACCCGGGCACCGGCGCGCCCCACGAGACCGGCCATGGCGAGGGCGCCGGCTACACCGTGAACGTGGCGCTCCCGGGCGGCCGGCGCGACGCCGACTACGGTGCGGTGTTCCACGACGTCTTCCTGCCCATCGCCCGCGCCTTCCGGCCCGACGTCGTGTTGGTGAGCGCCGGCTTCGACCCGCACGAGGCCGACCCCGTCGGCGGCATGGACGTCACCGAGCGGGGCTTCGCGGCGATGGCGTGCGCCATGAAGCAGCTCGCCGACGAGCTCTGCCGCGGGCGGCTCGCGCTGTTCCTCGAGGGCGGGTACGACCTGGGCGCGCTGGGGCGATCGGTGCACGCCTGCGTCGAGGTGTTGGCCGGCCACCGGCGCGACGACTTCCCGACGGGCGTCTCGGCGCAGGCCCAGGCCTCCATCACCGAGACCCGGAGCGCGCTGCGCGGCTGGTGGAGCGCTCGGACCTGAGGGCGCCCGCGGGCGCACGGGCCCCGGCCGACGACGCTCCGGGGCGCGATGCTCGACGAGGCCCGCGACGGCGACGACGTCGGGCTATACGTGGCCCATGCTGATTCGACGCGTGGCGGCGCTCGCCGCCGTGGTGGTGGCCGGCGCCTGCGGGCCGCGGAGCGAGCGCCTCTCGATGCGGTCCGAGAACAACTCGGGCCAGAACGGGTTCGCGCTGCTCACGGCGCTGTCGGCCAACTCGACGCGCGTCGAGGTCGACCTCTCGGCGCCCCTCGACCGCCAGCCCCAGCCCGCGCACGTCCACGAGGGGCGCTGCGGAGAGATTGGCCCGATTCGCGCCGGGCTCGACGTGCTCGAGGCGTCGCCCGCGAAGCCCGACCGCTTCGTCTCGACGAGCGACGTGCAGCTCGGCCTCGAGCAGCTCTTCTCGTCGCCCTTCGCCATCAACGTGCACGACGCGAGGGACCTGTCGCTCTACGTCTCGTGCGGGGGTCCCCCGTGACGGCGCCGTACGGCCGGGCGCTCGTCACCGGCGCCTCGAGCGGCCTGGGCCGGGCGCTCGCCCTCTGGTTCGCCCGGCGCGGCGTCGTCGTGCACGCGGCCGCGCGCCGCGAGGCGCAGCTCACCTCGCTCCGGGCCGAGGCCCCGGGCCACATCGAGCCGCTGGTGCTCGACGTCGCCGACGCCGACGCCGCGCACGCCCGCATCGAGGCCCTCGACCGCGAGACCGGCGGCTTCGACCTCGTGGTGGCCAACGCCGGCGTCGGTGATGAGCTGCCGGCGAAGGCGCTGTCGTGGGAGCGGGTGCGCAAGGTGCTCGACGTCAACGTGATGGGCGCGACGGCGACGCTGTGTGCCGTCGTGCCGGGCATGCTCGCGCGGGGCCGCGGCCACCTCGTGGGCGTCAGCTCGCTGGCCGCCTTCGTCTCGCTCCCGAAGGTGGGGGCCTACAACGCCTCGAAGTCGTACCTGACCGCGTGGCTCGAGAGCGTGCGGCTCGACCTCGAGCCCGAGGGCCTCGCCGTGACCGTCATTCACCCCGGCTTCGTGAAGAGCGAATTGACGGCGAAGAACCGGTTCCCGATGCCGTTCCTCCTCGAGACCGATGACGCCGCCGACCGCATGGGGCGCGCCATCGTCCGCAAGGACCGCTTCTTCACCTTCCCCGCGCCGACGGCCCAGGCGGTGTGGCTCGCGAGCGCCCTGCCCCGCCCGCTGCAGCGGCTGCTCGGCAAGCGCGCGCTCTGACGGCGGCGGAGGGCTCGGGCCGGAGCAGCCCTGCGGCCGGGAGACACCGAGCGGCTCACTCGGGGGTGGGCACGAGCGCGCGCACCGGCTGACGGCTCACCCATCGAAACCGGACGAAGAGCGCCACCGCCACGGCCGACAACCCCGCCGACAAGCCCCACCACAGCCCCACCACGCCGAGGTCGCCCCGCACGCCCAGCCACAGCGACAGCGGCAGGCCCACCGCCCAGTGCCCCACGAGGTTGGCGAGGAAGGTGAAGCGCGTGTCGCCGTAGCCCCGCAGCACTCCCGCGCCGACGCCCTGAATGCCGTCGGACACCTGGAAGACGGCGGTGACGACGAAGAGCGCGCTGGCGACGCCCACCACCTGCTCGTCCGGAGACAGCAGCCGCGCGAGGGGGCCGGGCGCCAGCACGAAGAGCAGCGCCGTGGTGGACATGAAGGCGGCGCCGCTCCCCAGCGCCACGACGCCCGAGCGCCGCGCGGCCGTCGGGTCCTTCGCGCCGACGCCCCAGCCGACCCGCACTGAGCCCGCGCTGCCGATGCCCACCGCCGCGCAGAAGGTGAGGCTCGCCCACGTCAGCGCCACCTGGTGCGCCGCGCTGCTGTCGGCCCCCAGCCGCCCGGCGAGCAGCCCCGCGAGGCCGAAGACGCCGCCCTCGGCCAACAGGTGCGCGCCGACGGGAATGCCCACCTTCGCCGCGCGCCACAGCGCCGCCGCGCTCGGGCGTCGCTCGACCCCGTCGGGCGCGGGCCCGAGCGCGAGCACCAGCACCGCGAACTGCGCCCAGGTGCAGGCCGAGGTGGCGATGGCGGCGCCGGCGATGCCCAGCGCCGGGAGGGGGCCGGCGCCGAAGACGAGCAGCACGTCGAGCGCCGCGTTGAGCAGATTCGCCACCACCATCGCCACCACGATGGCCTTCGTCCTGCCAAGGCCCTGCAGGTACGAGCGCGCGACGACGAAGAGCAACTGCCCCGCCACCCCCGGTACCCGCCAGGCCACGTAGTCCATCGCCCCCTGCGCGACGTCCGGCTGCACCCCGACCCACGCCAGCACCGGCGACAGGGAGAGCAGCGGCACCAGCACCGCGACGGAGGTGACCAGCGCCAGCCACACGCCCGTCCAGTAGTGCGTCCGCGCCTCGGCCGGGCGCCGCGCGCCGATGGCCTGCGACACCAGCGGGTCGAGCGCGAAGAGCACGCCCATGCCGAAGAACAGGAGGGTGAAGGTCAGCGAGTTGCCCAGGCCCGCGGCCGCCTGCGCCGTCGCCGACAGCCGGCCCAGCACGGCCGTGTCCACC
This sequence comes from Myxococcaceae bacterium, assembly GCA_020247085.1. Lineage (GTDB taxonomy): Bacteria > Myxococcota > Myxococcia > Myxococcales > Myxococcaceae > Xiheimicrobium > Xiheimicrobium aquaticum. The sequence continues at coordinate 11,454 of JADCJJ010000377.1, forward strand.
AGCCCCATCGCCGCCTGACCTGCCTGCGCGAACGCCAGCGGGAGCGCGAGGCTCCACAGCGCCCTCAGCTCCGCCTTCACCGGGTGCGCGTCAGACGTCATGGCTGCGAGGTGACGTGTAGCGCCCCCCGTCCCTGACCGCAGCGAGGAAGCACCCCGGGCCTGCCCGCCGCGAGCTGAACGCCCGGCGCCGACCGGCCAGCGGCCGCTCACCGCGCCAATAAGCGCACGCGCTCTCCCTGAGCTCACGACGAAACGCTCGCCGCGAACCTCGGCTACGCGCTCGGGCCTCGGGCCGACGGGCGGGCCCCCTCCCTCGCGCGCGGCTGGGCATGCATGGTGAGCCACGACGACGTCTCCGGCCGGGGCGCACGCCGACGTGAACGGAGGCGCCCTCGGCGGCTCCTCGCGCCTCAGGCCGCCGACGAGGCCGGCCGCGACGCGCCGCGCTTCGACCACCACCAGTACCCCAGCGGCCCGAGCGCGAGCAGCAGCTGCGGGACGAGCGAGACGACGTCGGGGTGGATGCCGAGGGGCTCGATGGTGACGAAGGGCACCGGCGCGAGCGGCAGCACGCCGAGCTCCTGCAGCCCGTGCAGCCCCTTCCCGAGCAGCATCACCGCCGTCGCCACGAGCAACACCGTCGAGGCCTTGAAGAGCGCCTGCATCGGCAGCCGGAACCCCACGGTGCGGACGAAGACGACGAGGCCCACGAGCGCCACCCCGCCGGCGACCGAGCCCCACATCACGCCCTCGCGGGAGTCCCCCGCGAGGCCCTGGAGGAACAGCGCCGTCTCGACGGTCTCGCGCCCCACCGAGGTGAACGAGATGACGAAGAGGCCCACCATCGAGCCGCGCCCCAGCGCGTCCTTCATCTTCGAGCGCAGCTCGGTCATGAACGCGCTCATCGTGGCCCGCGCGTTGAGCCACAGCGCCGCGTACAGCAGCATCACCACCGCGAAGAGGGCCACCACCGTCTCGAGCCACTCCCGGTTGGCGCCGGCCAGCAGGGCCTGCCCGAAGACGAAGGCGAGCACGCCGAAGATGAGCGCCGACACCCAGCCGAGGTGAACGACCCGCAGGTGCGCGTCGGCCTGCATCTTCTTCATCACCGCCAGCAGCGCGCCGACGACGACGGTGGCCTCGAAGCCCTCGCGCAGCAGGATGAAGAGCGCCGCGACGAAGACCGACCAGAAGTCGCCGTGGCGCTCGCCCTTCGACTCGTCGAGCAGCGCCTGCAGGCCCACCACCTCGGCGTCGAACCCCGGCGCGCGGGCCTGGGCGGCGACGCGGGCCTTCGTGAAGCCCTGCTCCAGCCGCTCGACGAGCGCCGGGTTTCGCGCCCGCAGCGTCGGCTCGAGGGGCTCGATGCCCTCGAGGTACGCGTCCACCACCGCGGCCCGGGCGCCGTCCCAGTCGGCAGCCGACGCCAGCCGCCGCGCCTCGACGAGGCCGCGCTGCGCCCGGCCGAGCGCGCCGCCCTCATTCACTGACGGCATCACCGCGCGCAGGCACGGTACCGCCGCGGCGCCGTGGCGGGCGGCCAGGTCGGCGTCGGGGCTCGTGGCGAGCGCCTCGAGCGTCACTGCCGGCGGCTCGCCGGCGCAGGCCGGGTGCCGCAGGCCGACGACGAAGAAGGCCAGGCTCCAGCGCTCGGCGTCCGACAGGCCCGGGAAGGCCGGCATCGGCGTGCCCTTGATGCCGAACGTCGTGGTGTTGAACACCTTGTAGGGCGACAGGGTGGCCATGCGCGCGGCGTCATGGAAGTTGGCCGGCGCCGGCGTCAGCGCCGCCCCCGCCGGCCCGTCGCCGCGGCCCTCGGCGCCGTGACAGCTCGCGCACTGCGCGGTGAAGAGGGCCCGGCCGGCCGGCAGGTCGGGCGCCGAGCGGGGCGCGCGCGACAGCCCACGCGCGGCGACGAGGTCGGCCACCAGGGCGCGGCACTGCGCCACCACCTGCGCCGCCGGCGCCTCGGCGGCGATGTCGGCCTTCAGCGCCTCAGCGCGGGACAGGAACGGCGCCGCCTCGGCCCCCAGCGACTCCAGGGCCACCACCGCCTCGTCGGCCAGGCCGCGCTGCTCCTCGAGCTCGGCCGCGTCCTTCGACGCCAGCGCGCCCTCGTAGTCACCCTCGAGGTACTGCAAGAGGCCCACCACCCGGTGCCAATCGGACGACGCCTCGGCGGCCATCACCACCGGCGCCACCACCACGACGAGTGCCATCGCTCGCATGAGGCCCCTGTAACGCGCCTGCCCCTGACTTTCGATTTTGAAAGTGAAACTCAGAATCAAACCATGAGCCAGGCTGATGGCCCCGACCTCGCGGCGTGCGGGGCCGGCCCGGGCGCCGCCTTGCCCCGCGCCCCGGCACGCAGTCGCCGGCGGGGGCGAGCGGAGAGGGCGCGCCCTGCGAGGCGATGACGGTCGAGCCGTGACAGGCCGGGGCGGTTCTGCTGTTTTCCCGCCCATGTCCGAGCGCGCGTACCTCGAGCTGCTGCAGCGGGTCCTCGAGACCGGAAAGCCCCGGGCCGACCGCACCGGCACCGGCACCCGGGCGCTCTTCGGCGGGCAACTGCGCTTCGACCTGCGCAGCAGCTTCCCGCTGCTGACGACGAAGAAGGTGCACCTCAAGTCCATCGTCCACGAGCTGCTGTGGTTCATTCGGGGTGAGACGACGGTGGCGTCGCTGCAGGCCGCCGGCGTCACCATCTGGGACGAGTGGGCCACCTCCGAGCAGACCGCGCGCTTCGGCCGCCCCGCAGGCGACCTGGGCCCCGTCTACGGACACCAGTGGCGCAACTTCGGCGCGACGCCGCGGCCCGACGGTACCTGGGCGAACGACGGCGTCGACCAGCTCGCCCGGCTGCTGCACGACCTCCGCGAGAACCCGATGAGCCGCCGGCTGCTGGTGACGGGCTGGAACCCGAAGGAGGCCGACCAGGTGGCGCTCCCGCCGTGCCACACGCTCTTCCAGCTCCACGTGCAGGACGGCGAGCTGTCGTGTCACCTCTACCAGCGGTCCGGCGACGTCTTCCTCGGCGTGCCCTTCAACATCGCCAGCTACGCGCTGCTGACGCTGATGCTCGCGCAGGCGTCTGACCTGCGCCCGGGCGACTTCGTGCACAGCTTCGGAGACGTGCACCTCTACAACACCCACGTCGAGCAGGCGCAGGAGCAGCTGCGCCGCGAGCCCCGGCCCTTCCCCCGCATGCGCCTCGCCCCGGAGCGCCGCGACCTCTTCGCCTTCCGCGCCGAGGACTTCACGCTCGAGGGCTACGAGCCCCACCCCGCCATCAAGGCGCCGGTGGCCGTGTGACGACGCGCGCCCCGCTGGGCCTGGTGGTGGCCGTCGCCCGCAACGGCGGCATCGGGCGCGCGCGCGCCCTGCCCTGGCGGCTCCCCGAAGACCTGGCGCACTTCAAGGCGGTGACGATGGGCCACGCGGTGGTGATGGGGCGCACCACCCACGAATCCATCGGCCGGCCGCTGCCGGGGCGCCGCAACGTCGTCGTCAGCCGCACGGTGGCCGCCCTACCGGGCTGCGAGGTGGCGCGCTCCCTCGAAGACGCCCTCGCCCTCGCCCGCGCCGAGGACCCGATGCCCATGGTCATCGGCGGCGCGACGCTCTACGTCGAGGCGCTGCCGCTGGCGACGCACCTGTTCCTGACCGAGGTCGACCGCGACGTCGAGGCCGACACCTTCTTCCCGGCCTTCGACCGCGGGCAGTGGCGCGAGGTGCAGCGCCGGGCCGCGCAGACGCCCGGGGTGAGCTTCGTCGAACTCCAGCGCATCGCCGGCTGAGCCGCGCACCTCACCCCCCGGTGCGCAGCCTCAAGTCTCCCAGCCGCGGGAAAGCAGCCGCGCGGCCGTCGAGCACGAGCCGGTCGAGCTGGGCCGCCTGGGCATGGTCGAGCTTCGCGACGACCTCGAGGCGCTCGAGGAACGGCAGGCCGCCTTGGGCGATGAGGGCCTCGAGGAAGGCCCTCACCTCGAAGACCCACTCGACCGCGAAGACGAGCGAGCGCACCACCCCGAAGATGGCGAGGTTCCTCAGTGCGACGGCGGCGGCCCAGCGCGACGGCAGGCGCGACAGGCGCAGCTCGTCGACCAGCCCCAGCCGCCACCCCGTCACCTCGTCGACGCCGAACGGCCCGAGCCACGAGCCATCGTCGGCGCTGCGCGCGAGCACGCGGTGGCCGAGCGCGTACCCCCGCTCGAGCAGCAGATCGGCGACGACGCGCAGCGTCTCGTCGTCAGCCGTCAGGGGGCGCGCGACGTCGGAGGGCCAGGCGCTCGTCTGCAGCGGCGACGACAGCACCCGCAGCCCGATGCTCCCGAGCGAGAGCAGCCCGCCCGGCGCGACGGCGCGGCCGTCGGCGGGCAGCGTCACCACCCCGGCGGCGACGTCGACGCCGAGCGGCTGGCCGAAGCCGCCGATGAACGTCACCCGTCCCGGCGGCACACCAAACGGCGTGAAGGCCGGCAGCGGCCTGCCCGCCAGCTCGAGCCGGTGAGGCTGGTGGACGATCTCGAGCCAGGCGCCGGTCGCCATCGCGCGCTTTCACACGCAGGGTTCGTGGACGCGGCGTCGACGCGGCGTTAGGTGCGTGCGCATGAAGATTTACACGAAGACGGGCGATGGCGGAGATACCTCTCTCTTCGGCGGCGGGCGCGTCGGCAAGGAGAGCGACCGGGTCGAGTCGTACGGGCAGATCGACGAGCTCAACTCGGTGCTGGGCATGGCCCGCGCCGAGGGCCTGGGCGCCCTCGACGAGCTGACGAAGGCCCTGCAGGACCAGCTCTTCACCATCGGCTCCATCCTGGCCACCCCGGCGGGCAGCAAGGCCGCCGCCCACATCCCGCAGATGAAGGCCGAGTGGGTGTCGGCCATGGAGAGCGCCATCGACGGGTTCGACCAGCAGCTCCCGGCGTTGACGAGCTTCATCATCCCGGGTGGGACGAAGGCGGCGGCGGCGCTGCACCACGCGCGCTGCGTGTGCCGGCGGGCCGAGCGCCGCATCGTGCCGCTGATGCGGGCCGGCGACGTCGAGCAGGACGTGGTGGTGTACCTGAACCGCCTGTCAGACCTGCTCTTCACCATGGCCCGCATGGCGAACTTCAGCGCCGGGGTGAAGGACGAGCCCTGGGTCGCGCCGAAGGCCTGAGGCGGGGGCGCCGGCCGCCGTCCTACCCGCGCTCGGTGACGTCGGCCGCCTGCTTGATGAGCTTGGTGATGTCGTTCTTGAACACCAGCACCAGCAGCATCGCGATGACGACCAGGCCCAGCATGTTGGCGTACTCACGCACGCGCGGCGGAATGGGCCGGCGGCGAATGCCCTCCCAGAAGGCCGACAGCAGCGCGAACCCGTCGAAGATGGGGATGGGCAAGAGGTTCACCAGGCCCAGGTTCACCGACACGATTCCCATGTTCATCAGGTAGGTGTCGAGCCCGTCCTCGGCGCTCCGGGTGGCGACCTGGAAGACGGCGATGGGGCCCCCGACGGCGTCGAGTGGTACGCCGCCGGTGAAGAGCTTCGCGATGACAAGGCCGATGAGCTTGATGGCCCGGGGCACCTCCTTCAGGGCCATCACCGCTGCTTCCTTCGGGCCCACGAAGAGGGTGCGGGTCTCAGGCTGGGTGCCCTCGGCGGTGACCGCGACGAAGCGCGCGGTGCCGAAGACGAGCACACTGCGCGCGTTCTTGTAGGCGTCGTAGGTCGTCTCGAGGGCGCAGGCCGTCTCGGCGGACTTCACCTCGGCGCCGCTGCGCCAGGTGATCTTGAAGCGCCGGTCCTCCTGGGCCTTGAGCTTGCGCTCGTACAGCGCGAACGACCGCACCGGCTGGTCGTTCACCGCCAACAACTGGTCGCCCGGCTTGAGGCCGGCGCGCGCGGCGGGCGAGCCGGGCAGCACCTGCGCGACGTAGAGCTCACCGCTCTCTGCACCCAGGGCCTCGTAGAGCGAGCCGGGCTGCTTCGGCACCGTCACCGTCATCGTCGTGGGCACCACCACGTCGACGCCGCCAACCGTCAGCGGCGCCACCCGCGCCACCTGCACCGTCAGCGGGCCCTCGAGCTTCTGGAGCACCCTCAGCAGCGCCCACTCGTCGGCGACGGGCTCGCCGTTGATCGTCAACACCCGGTCAAAGGTCTCGAGCCCGGCCTGCGCCGCGACCGACCCCGCTGGCACGCCCAGCACCGGCGCCGACCCGCCGCTCTGAATGCCGAGCCAGCCGCGCTGCGTCTTCTGCACGCCGTTCGAGTCGTCGACCGACACCACCGGGCTCACCTGGAAGGTGAGCTCTTGCCCGTCTCGCGCCACCGTCACGGGGACCGGCGAGGGCGCGTCGGCCACGGCCTGGGCGATGTCCTCGAAGCGGGTGATGGGCTCGCCGTTGATGCGGGTGATGAGGTCGCCCGGCCGGATGCCGGCGAGGGCCGCGGGCATGTCGGGGGCCACCCAGTTGACGCGCGGCACGATGATGGTGTGCTCGCCGAGAAAGGCGGCGAAGTAGGCGAAGACGGGGAAGACGAGGTTGAAGGCAGGACCCGCGGCCATGATGACGGCGCGTTTCCACCACGGCGCCGCGTAGAGACCCCGGTGCCGCTCCGGGTCGTCGAAGTCGTGCTCCTCACCCGGGTAGTCGCCGTGCATCTTGACGTACCCGCCG
>JADCJJ010000378.1 GCA_020247085.1 Myxococcaceae bacterium
AGCATGCCATCGACGGGACGGGCCCCTCCCGAACAATCGCGCGGCTCGTATCGCACCGGACTGCGCAACCCCACCTGTTTCGAATCCGGCAAACCCTATCTCGACGGCTTCCGCATCGTCTTCATGTCGGGCGCCGTGATGGTCACTGCGCTTCGAGGCGGCCAGATCATGGCCAAGTTCCGCGGCCTCACGCCGGCCGAGCGCGACCGCTTCAAGGTCGAAGTATCGCCGATGGAAGTGGCCCATCAGAAGGCAACCTACATCGCGGGCAACCACGAGGTTGGCCTCGACTCCAACTGCGTGGACGTGGACGACCCCAACCAGATGCTGCGCCTCTACGTGTCGAGCTCGCGCTCGCCCACGAACTTCTCGCTGTACGAAGACGCGACACTCGACGATCTCTTCGAGTGCCAACGCCGCACTGGCGACGCAGCCGAACGCAAGCGCTTGATCCGCGAGTTCGAAGACCGCTATCTGTCGCGCAGCATGACCGCTCCGCTGCTGTGGTGGCACCGCATCGTGGTCTACGACAAGCGCATTCAGGGTTGGAAGGCGCTGCCCTCGCACTATCTCAACCAGGACCCCGCCGGCGTGTGGCTGGCGAATTGAGCCTCCTCGCCGAAGCCCCCCAAGGACAGCACAGATGGAAAGATCCGACGAAGAGTGGCGGCGCATACTGACGCCGCAGCAATACGCGGTGCTGCGCGGCCACGGTACCGAGCGCGCCGGCTCGAGCCCGCTCGACCGCGAAAAGCGCACGGGCATTTTCCATTGCGCAGGCTGCCACGCGCCGCTGTTCGATTCCAAGAAGAAGTTCGACAGCCGCACGGGCTGGCCGAGCTTCACCGACACGCTGCCCGACGCGTGCGGGCGCAGCGAAGACCGCAAATTCTTCATGACGCGAGTCGAGGTGCATTGCGCCGCGTGCAAGGGCCATTTGGGCCACGTGTTCGAAGACGGTCCGCGGCCCACGGGCCTGCGCTATTGCATGAACGGTGTGGCCCTCAAATTCGAGCCGACGGATGACGCTTAAGGGACCGGGCTCGCGAGCTGCGGGAGCGTGCCTGCGATCTCGCGCACCAGCTTCGAAAGAATGGCGCTCGTGAAATTGGCGAAGGACTCGGCCGGGATCACGAATGCGCCGGGACCGCCGATCACCTCTTCGCGGTAATGCTCCTCGAGCCCGTCTTCGGCAGGGCGGCCGAAATTTTCGTTGCCGCTCAAGATCGGCAAGCCGTTGATCGTGATGCCCTTGGCGACGGCCGCGTCGCGCGCGTCGCGCGCCGGACGGCCATGGTTGTTGCGCCCGTCGCCCGAAACGTCAATCACCAGCCGCGTGCCTTCATAGCCATTGTCATCGAACAGGCGTGCGGAGAAATCGATCGCCCCGCTGATCGAGGTGCGGCTGGCGGGCTGCTGCGGGACGGCCGCAATGCGCGCGATGAAACTCTCGATGCTGGCGGCGTCGCGCAGCACGGTCCAATCCGCGACCACGCGCTGGTAGAAACTGCCAGCCCACTCGACATAAGTCACCGCAATGGCGCGGTGCGGGCCCGACGACACGGCCTGCAGCACGCGCGGATGGCGCAGCGCCGCGAAATAACCCTCGCGCTGCAATCGCGCTTCGTCGGCATCGACGCTGTAGTACACATCGACCGCCAGCACGAGTTCGAGATCGACAGGCACGACAAAGGCGGAATCCCGCAGCCCCGCAAAGACCGCCAACAGAACCGTCAAACCAAGCAGCGCGCGTCGCATCGAAATCCTCCGGATGCGGCGCCCGCAAATCGGCCGTCAGGCCGGGCGCCAGGGCTCCACGAAATCGCCGGGCCCCAGCACGCGATGCGGCGGCTCGTCGGGCATCGACGGGTAGGTCTCGAACGCGTCACTCCCCGACGAATAGCCCTGCCCGTGCATGCCGTGGCTCGACTGCGGTGCGGCTTGCGCCAAGGCGCGCAACGCAAGCGCTTCGAAGCCGCGCTCGGTCTTGACGTAGTCGATCTCGACCGACATGCCGGCACTCTGCGGCCCGGCAAGGCCGGCCGCCTCGAGCACGCGGGCGGGCAGATAGATGTCGCGCCCGAGATCGGCGTCGGGGGCGGCAAAGCCGAATCCCTTTTGCGCGTTGAAGAACTTCACGACCGCCGTCACGGTCTGATGGCCGCTCGGCGGTGCGCGCTTGATCTCGGTCTGCGGTTTCCAGCCGACGCGCTCGAGATTGGCTTGGGTGGCGTCGCTGCCCAAGCGGCGCAGCTCCTGGCAGGCGAATCCCTTGGCGACCGGAACGATCATCAGATCGGCATCGAGGCCGGGCTTCAGATCGCGCGACAAGCTCGGATCGAGCCGATTGCTGTGCACGAACACTTCGCGCCCGTCGTCGAGCAGGATGAAGCCAAATCCCTTGGCGTGGTTGAACCATTTGACGATGCCGTGCACGGGTCCTTCGGCGGACGGGCGCGGCGGCGGCGCACTGGAAGCCGCTGCCTGCGGCGAATCGTAGAGCGGCACGGCCGGCGAATACATGCTCGGCTGCGGGGCCGCCCACGCATCGACGGGAGCCGGTTGCTGGACGGGCGACTGCGGGGCGGCTTGTTGCGGGTCTGCTTGTTGGGGCGCTGCTTGTTGAGGCGCGGGGGACCGACGTGCCGGTGCCGGGGCCGCCGTGGGCGCAGCGCCGGTTGTTGCGCGCGGCGGGCGCATCAGAAAGGCCGGTTGGAAATCACTGTCGGACGGGGCGGAGTCGTTACGCGTCGTTCTCTTGGTCATTTAAGCCGTCGAAATTTTCTGAGGAACAGGGGTAATTGGGAAACATCAACATCAACTCCTCTCAAAATGCCATCAATAGGGCCGGAATTCAATTGATTTGACCTGACCTGCTTGCTTGGGCATTTTGCGCGCCTCAGCGACCTTCTGCAGGTGCAGTGACGCCCTTGAACCCGATCTTCGCCAATCTTTCGACGTCGATTTTCGAAGAGATGTCGCTGCTCGCGCGCCAGCATGCGGCGATCAATCTCGGCCAGGGTTTCCCCGACGATCCGGGCCCGGCCGACGTGCGCCATAAAGCGGCCGAAGCCGTCGTCGAGGGCTGGAACCAGTATCCGCCGATGATGGGGCTGCCTGAACTGCGCAGCGCCATCGCTGGCCACTATGCCGCCCACCAGAATATCGCGCTCGATCCCGAACGCGAGACGATGGTGACCTCGGGTGCGACCGAAGCCATTGCGGGCGCCTTGCTTGCGTGCATCGCACCCGGAGACGAGGTGGTGCTGTTCGAGCCCGCCTACGACGCCTATCTTCCGCTCGTGAAGCGGGCGGGCGGCGTGCCGAAATTCGTGAAGCTGCAGCCGCCCGACTGGCGCTTCGATTTGGCGCAACTCAAAGCCGCGGTGGGCCCGCGCACGCGCGCCGTGCTGTTCAACAATCCGCT
>JADCJJ010000379.1 GCA_020247085.1 Myxococcaceae bacterium
GTCTTGTCGGAGGCAGGGACGGCGCAGGGCTTCGAGGACTTGGCCATGTCGTCGAGAACCACAAATTCGTTGGCCCTGTCGACCCCATCGGCCAGGTGACCGCCGCGCCTCAGTTTTTCACCCGGCCGCTATCCGAGCGCGCATGCGTCGCGACCATTCTGTCGTCGGAATCGTTGCACTCGCGCGGCACGTCGGGGGTTTCTCCGCCGTGCGCCCTCAGCCCCTCCGTCCGCTCGCAGTCCTGTCGTGTTGCTTCGTCGTCGCCTGCGCCGACCCTGACACCCTGGCGCCCACCGCGTTGATGGAGGGAGCCGGTGACGCCCGCGGTGTCCGGGGCCTCGAGCGTCTCGGCGGCGCCGGCACATACGTCGCGGGCCAGAGCGAGCGGTTCCGGGTTCATGTCGACCCGGCCGTCGTCCAACGCGTCGAGTTCTCGGCCTCGTCAGGCGCGCTCTCGGCTTCGGGGCTGACCGCCGAGTGGACGTTGCCTGCCTCTTCGCTGGCGGAGCTCTCGGCGCGAATCGTTCGCCGGGACAGCTCCGACGGGCAGGTCACCTGGCAGTTCGCCATTCAGTCGCCAGCCACGGGACGCACGCAGTCGGCGCAGGCCGCGCTGCTCGCCACCCCGATGCCCGTGCTCGATGGCGGCACCCTCGAGGTGTCCGGCGGCGCCTGTGACGTGAAGTACGAAGGCACCACGAACAACGTCGCCATCGCCTTCACCACCGCCACGCACCCCGCCCTCATGTACGGCCGCTGGAACGGCAGCACCTGGGCGCTCGAGGTGGTGGACGCGATGGGCTTCAACAGGGGCGGCGTCGTCGAGCAGCACGTGCAGCTCCAGGTCGAGGCCAACGGTACCCCGCACCTCCTCCACCTGCGTGACCGCCAGGTCTTCTACGCCACGAAGTCAGGCGCCTCCTGGCTCCGGGAGCGGGTCGACTCGCCCACCGAGCCCCTCACCACCAGCAGCACAGACCACGCCTGGCCCACGCTCACCCTCGGCCTCTCAGGCGCCCCCTCCATCGTCTACGGCGTTCGCCCGACCCTCCCCTGTGGCACCTTCACCTGTGAACGTGACCGCCTCGTCGTCGCCGTCCGCTCCGCCCCAGGCTCCTGGACCCGCTCCCTCCTCTCCCTCCCCTTGCCCATCTCCACCAACGGCAACCAGTCCCTCTCCGGTGACGTCACCTTCGACGGCTCCCGCCTGCTCTTCCCTGCCGCTGCCCTCAACGGCTCCTTCTCGGCCTACTTCCTCATCGGCTGGACTCCCTCCGGGACGACGGTCGTTTCCCTGCCGACGAGCCTCGGCGGAAGAGCCTCGATGTGGGCGACGGGCTCGACGCGCGCGTACCTGCTGAGCGGCACCGGGGTTCACGACGTCGCGCTCTCGACGCCCTTGAGCGCGAGCACGATTCGACAGTCGCTCGTCGAAGTGTTCTCGACGTCGCAGCACGCGGTCGCGGCCGATTCGGCTGGCCTGCCCCGGCTGGTGGTGAACCACGGCAACGAGCTCGAGTCGGTGTGGGCTGGTCCCGACGGTTTCTGGCGACGCGTCGAGCTCGGCGACGCCGACCCGGGGCACATCGACGTCGCGGTGGACGCAGCAAACGAGACGCGCGCCTGCTTCGTCCGCGCCAGGAAGCTGATGGTGTACTGACGGCCGTGGGCCCACCCGCTCAGCCGCGGTACACCTGTGACGTGCGCTGCTTCGCGCTGACGAGCGCGGCAGTCCTCGTGCTGGCCTGTCCAGTGCCGGTGTCGAGCCGAGGGATGCGGGATTCAAAGCGGGAGACCGAGCACGAGCCCCCCGCATCGAGCCCTGCGTTCGGGCGTCTACCGCTTCACGAGGCGCCGGGGTTTCTTCCAGCTCCACGGCGCTCTCGAAGCTTCGTCGGACGGAGAGATGGGGTGCGGCGGGCCCCGCGACCCGCTCGGCCGCCTCCGGCCCGACCTGCCACCTGCCCTGGCGAGCGCCGTGGACCGGGGCCTCGCCGCGGCCCCCGCCTCCCGCCCTCAGACGCTCGCCGCCCTCGAGGCTTCGCTGACGCCCCTCGCCGGGTCGGCCGGTAAGGGCCGCGCCAGCCCAGAGGCGTGCACCTGCCGTGGAACGTGGGCCGCGCGGTGTACCTGGGTGACAGCGCGTGCGCGATGAGTGAACACCTCGGCCGGGCCGCCAACCTCGCCCTCGTCGACGCCGCGATGCTGGCCCAGTCGTTCGAGGGCGCCGAGAGCGTCGACGATGCGCTCTCCCGCTCCTCCCGAACCCGGCGCGGGCGCCTGGCCTGGCATCCATTCGTCACGCGCTGGCTCACGCCCTTCTTCCAGTCCGACCTGCTGCCGCTCGGCGTGGCGCGCGACCTGCTTTTCGGCATCGCCTGAAAGGTGCCGCCGTTCCGCTCCGAGCTGGTGGCGATGATGGCGGGCACTTCGCTCGGCCCGTCCGGAGAATGGAGCCCTCGTCACGTCCGCCCGGGGCCTGCGCCACGCGAGCTACGTGCCCGAGCGCCACGGGCTCGACGTTCCGTTCACGACGCTGCCACCGGCGCGTCGGTGCCCAGGTCACGCGCGGTCTCGTGCACCAGCGCATCGGCCCGCGCCAGGAGCGCTTCGACATGCTGGCGATCGACCGTGTCGCCCGCCGTGGGCCCGAGCGCCGCCACATGAGCGAGCGCGATTCGGTCCTCCAACTCCTCGAGCAGGCGCCGCGCGTCTTCGAGGTCCCGCTCCACCTGCCCTTCGAGCTGCGTGAGGCGTTCGCTCGCCCGACCACGCGACCGCAACCGACGCAGTGCCTCGAGCTGCCTGCCGCGTACGACGACGTACTCCCGGAAGCGCTCGATCACCGTCCGCTCTCGGTCCGTCACGAGGCCTCCCATCACGGCGCGCTCCGAGAAGACCGCCGGCGCCAAGAGCGGCCAGAGCGGCACCAGCAGGACGACCTGAACGAGGGAGACGCGTCGCCGAAACGCAATGGCCGCGACCCCCACGCCTACCGCCAGATACCCGCCGACGAAGAGACAGAGCACCATGGGTCACCCGAGAATCCGGAAGCTCCACACCGCGATGGTCAGGGTGAAGGCGAGCTGAACGAGCCCAACACGCCCGACGAGGGCGACGCGCTCCATCCGCGCTGCACCGAGCTCCCCGCCGGTACGCTCCCGGGCGACGAGGGCGGCCTGCTCCATCAGCTTTCGAATCAGTCGACCCGACGACAAGCCGGCGAGGCCGAAGCTGAAGACGATCGTCAGCGGGCCCAGCCACTCGGGGTCGGCGCGCATCCCCAGCACCGAGAGCGGCGCCGACGCGCACAGCACCATCGCCCCGCGCGCCGTCGCCATCGTCAACGCGCCTGCGAGCAATCGCCACGGGAGTCTGGCGCCAACCATCACAGCCGACGCGGCGACCGGGCCGAGCGCGGCGATGACGGCGAGGATCAACGCGAACGGGAGCAGCGCCATCGCGCGAAGCGATGAGCCATTCGTCGCCACGCCGAGCGCCGCCCCCGCGACCGCTGCCGAGCCGACGAGGGTGAGCGCCGTGTCCACCATCGTGGTCGCGGCACGACCATCGAGGAGCCGCTCGGCCAGCGCCTTTGGGTCGCTGAGAAGTTCGCGGAGCAGCGAGCGAGGCTGCGTCTCGAGCAACTCGCGGAGCTGCACGCCCTCTTCGAGCGACGGCGCGAACGGCGAGCCGAGCTCGATGGCAGGCGGCGCTGCCACGACGGCCCGGGAGGGAGACGGGGCGAGAAGAATGACTGGCGCGCAGGCTTCGACCGCTCCGGTCGCCTCGACCGTCGTCGCATTCATGCGCCACCTCGCAGCAGCGGCGACACCCGCAAGAGGAGCGTCGCGAAAGCCAGCCCTCCGAAGCCAACGGCGCTCCAGCTCGACGCGACGCCCATCGCGCGGAGCCCGCGAACCAACACGAGGCTGACCGCGAGCATGAAGGCCACGGGCACGGCGACGAAACGCGCCGCAGAAGCGAACCCCGAGCCCAGCGCGTGGCCACCGTCGGAGCACAGCCACAGGAACCCGAGCAGCGGCACCATCAGCACCGACGCCAGCCCGGCCACGCCCGTCGCCACCGACACGAGGCTCAGCACCGAGCCCGGCGAGAGCTTCTCGTGCGAGCTCGTCAACATCAGCGCGAACACCGGGGTCGCAATCCCGACCGCCTCGGCGAGCCCGCGGAGCAGCTCGGCAGGCGAGCGATCTGAGCCCGACAACGCAGCACCTGCCGTCGACGCGATGGCGACCAGGCCCGCTCCGAGAACCGCGGGCGCGAGCGCCTGCAAGAACCCCGACCGCGCGTTGAGCAGCGCAGCTCGAGCCGGAGCGTCGACGAGAGCGGCCGGCGACGTGGCCGGCCAGGGAAACGGTGTGGGCATCGGTAAGTCCTCGGTGTGGGGTTCACCCGAGGCCAATGCACGGTCAGTGCCGGACGCGATCGCCCCGAGCAGGACCATGACGTGGGAACGCCGTTACCCACCCTGGTGCTGCACTGCTCAGGTGTAGCTCTGCTTTTCCTGAA
>JADCJJ010000038.1 GCA_020247085.1 Myxococcaceae bacterium
CGGGCTCGTCGGCCGCCGCGCCTCGAGCGGCACGGCGGTCTTCGCCGAGATCCCGGGGGCGTTCGCCTCGACGCGGCTCCCCGGCTCCCAGACGATGAACGGCTCCGGGTAGCGCGCGGCGAACCCGGAGCCCAGCACGAGCGCCTGCCTGGCCAGCGTCGACAGCGGCAGCCCCGAGATTCCCACGATGACGAAATGCTAACCGGGTGGGTGCGACGGCACCACGACGCAAGCGGCCCCGACGCAAGACGTTGCCCAACGCGCGTCACGGGGGCGTCAGGCTGTCCGTGCGGGCGAAGGCGAGGAACACCTCCTCGAGCGAGAGCGGCTCCACCGAGGTGCCCTCGGGCCAGCCGGCCGACGCCCACTCCTCGGGCGCCGCTCGCAACACCGCACCGCGCACCCGCTCGAAGCCCGACGGCGGCTCGAGGACGGCGCCGTCGCGCGCGCGCACCCGGCGCACCGACTCGAGCAGCCGGGGCACCTCACCCTCGATGCGCATCTTCCCCGCCTGGATGATGCCGACCCGGTGGGCGACGAGCTGCACCTCGTCGACGAGGTGCGACGAGAGGAAGGCGGTGCAGCCCCGCTCGCGGACGATGGCCGACACCAGGTCGTTGAACTCGCGCCGCGCCACCGGGTCGAGGCCCGTCGTCGGCTCGTCGAGCAGCAGCAGGTCGGGCCGCGGCGCGAGGGCCAGCGCGAGGCCCAGCTTGGTGCGCGTGCCCCCAGACAGCGCCATCGCCTTCAGCTCGAGCGGCACGTCGAGCAGCCGCGCCAGCCGCTCGAACTCGGCCTTGTCCCACGTCGGGTAGAACCCCGACACGAAGCGGCCCAGCTCCCACCCCGTCATCCACGGGTAGAAGTGCTGCTCCTGCGACACCGAGCCGATGCGGCGCTTGAGCGCCAGCGGCACCGCCCGCACCACCTGCCCCAGCAGCTCGACGGTGCCCCCGTCGGGCCGGAGCACCCCGGTGAGGATGCGCAGCGTCGTCGTCTTGCCCGCGCCGTTGCGGCCGAGGAAGCCGTACACCTCGCCCTGGCGCACCGACAACGTCAGCCCGTCGAGGGCGACGGCCCGGCCGAAGCGCCGCCGCACGTCGGTGAGGGCGAGGGCGTTCGTCATCGCGGCGTGGGCGGCTCGAGCGCGAGCGCGTCGATGACGACGATGGGCCCCTCGCAGGTCTGCTCGTGACAGGCCCGGCAGGCAGCCACCACCCCGGCGTAGGCCTCGCGGCGCCCACCGGACGCGTCGAGCGCGCGTACCTTCTCGAGGTACGCCTGCGCCATGGCGTCGTAGGCCTCGTTCCGGTCTGGCGGCGACGTCGGCCACGAACAGCGGAGCTTGCGGTGCCGGGCCCACAGCGGCGGCGCCGCCCCGCCGTCGAGCAACGCCGCCCTCGCCGCGCCAAGGTCGTCGGCCATCAGCCGCATGTGCGCCGCCAGCTCGCTGACGCCGTTGGGGTTCCGCTCCGAGGGCAGCAGGTGCCCCGGGCTGCCGGGCACCCCCGGCACCAGCGGCGTCGCCAGCGTGCAGTCGTCGAGAGCCGCGACGGCGGCGGCCGCCACGGGGCGCCCCACGTCCTCCACCCCTCCGGTCGCCCCCTTTCGGGCGCAGGCGGACTGCAGCAGCAGCGACAGCGCGAGGCGGCGCACCATGGGGCAGGTGTTACCGCGTCTCGCCGCGACCGTCCTCCCCGACGTGGGCGGTCCGCGCCCGTGCGCCGCGCCCCGCCGATTCCCCCGTGCGCGCCGCCCCGCTCGCGGTACAGGGGGCCATGTTCCTCGACCTCCACCGGCACCTCGAGGGCTCGCACAGCCCCGCGGCTCTCGCCCGGGTGGCGCAGCGGTTTGACGTGCGCACGCCGCTCTTCTTCGACGCCGCGACCGGCGCCTTCCGCTCACCCGACGCGCTCGCCGCCGCCCTCACCCTCGAAGGCCCGTCGGACGACGCCTCACGCTTCTACCGCTGCATCACGCTGGCGCGGCAGGCCTACGTCAGCGTCGAGGCCATCGGCGCCCTCGCCGAGGCCGCCTTCGAAGAGGCCGCCGCCGAGACCGACGGCTTCGAGCTGCGCGTCAGCCTGTTCTCGATGACGCGCGCCCTGCTCGAGAACCAGGGGCGCGCGGTTCGCGACCTCGCGCCGGTGACCTTCGCCGAGGCCTTCGCCCGGCCCGTGCTGCTGGCGGTGCTGGCCGCCCGCGACGCGGTGGCCCGCGCCACCCGCAAGCCCATGGTGGTGCGCCTGGGGCTCTCCCGAACCTTCGAGAGCGAGCCGCACTACCGCGCGATGGCCGACGTGGCGGTCGAGCACGCGGCGGACCTCGTCGGCCTCGACGTGCTCGGCATCGTCCCACCGCCCGACCCCGAGCCGCTGCCTAGGGGCCTCCTCGCCATCCTGGAGCGGCTGCGGCGGCACCTGCCGGACCTGACGATTCACGCCGGGGAGTTCGACGGGCACGCGTCGGTCGACCGCACCCTCGCGCTCTCGCCGCGGGGCATCGGCCACGGCGTGCACGCCCTCGAGTCGCCCGCCACCCTCGAGCGCCTCGCCGAGAGCGGCGTCACCCTCGAGGTGTGCCCGACGAGCAACCACCTGTTGATTCCCACCGCGCTCGCGCGGCTCCAGCGCCTCCACGGCGCCGAGCCGATGGTCGCCCTGCAGCGCGCCCACGTGCACTGCGTGCTTGGCAGCGACGACCCGACGCCGATGGGCACCTCGTTCACGCAGGAGCTCGCCCGCGCCCGCGCCATCGGCGTCGACCTGCCTCGTCTCGAGGCAGACATGCTCCGGCGGTGGGAGCAGATGACCGGCGCCCGCCTCGGCCCCGCCTGACGCGCGCGACCCCGGCCGGGTGACGCGCCACCAAAGCCCGCCCGCGCTCACCACGCGCGCGAGGCTGAACGGGCAGCGCGCCCGGGCCCTCCCATGGCCGGTCCTGCTGAGCCGCCGCTATGCTACGCAAAGACGCGCCCGTGGCCCTCGAAGCTGGCACCAGAGTCGGTCGCTACACCATCAGCCGCCTGCTGGCGCAGGGCGGCATGGCCGAGGTGTACCGCGCCGAGCAGGAGCTCACGCAGGGCATCAGCCGGCCGGTCGCGGTCAAGGTGATTCGCCCCGAGTACTCGGAGTCGGCCGACTTCCGCGAGATGTTCCTCGACGAGGCGCGCACCGCCTGCACGCTGAGCCACCCGAACATCGCGCAGATCTACGACGTCGGTGAGAGCGACGACGGGCTGCTCTACATGGCCATGGAGCTCGTCGCCGGCGAGACGCTCGCCACCATCAACCGCACCCTGCGCGACCAGCACGAGCGCTTCTCGAACGAGGCCCTGTTCGCCATCGGCATCTGGACGGCCAGCGCCCTCGAGCCGGTGCACGCGCTGAAGACCGAGGGCGGCGCGACGGGCCTGGTGCACCGCGACATCTCACCCCACAACCTGCTGCTGTCGGCGACGGGGAGCCTCAAGCTCATCGACTTCGGCATCGCCAAGGCCGCCACCAACCGCAACCTCACCATGCCCGGCGTCACGAAGGGCAAGGCCGGCTACTTCTCGCCGGAGCAGGCGATGGGGAAGCGGCTCGACGGGCGCAGCGACCTCTTCTCGCTCGGCGTGACGCTCTACAAGCTGGCCTCGGGCAGCACGCCGTTCGACGACCACAAGGCGATTGGCGAGCGCCACGCCGCCCTGGTGCGCGGCCAGTGGAAGGACCTCGACGAGGTGTACCCGGGCATGCCCGGGCCCTTCTACGAGGTGGTGCGCCGCGCGCTCATGCTCAAGCCCGAGGAGCGCTACCAGACGGCGCGCGCGATGCGCGAGGCGCTCGAGGCGGCGGCCTTCGACTCGGGCCTGCGGGTCGGCCAGTCGAGCCTGCTGGGCTACGTCGACGACGACGGCGAGGTGACGGCCTCGGGCGGTACCCGCAGCTCGGCCTTCCCCGCCATCACCGCGCCGCCCACCGACACCGTGGCCAGGCCGCTCGTCACCCGGCCGCCCCCGGCGGCGCCGTCGGCGACGGCCCTCGAGCCGCTGGGGCCGGCGAAGGGCCCGCAGACCGAGCGCGTTCCGACGGCGAAGCCCGCCCCTTCCTCGCGCCGGGCGATGCTGGGGCTGGCCTTCGGCGCCGCCCTCGCCATCGGTGTCTTCGCGACGCTGCTCTTCGTCTCCGGGCCGACGCCGCCCGCGCCCCCGACGCCCGTCCCCGCGGGCCCCGCTCCAGAGGCGCCCGGCGCCGTGGCCCCGCCCGTGGTGTCACCGGCCCCGCCCCCACCCCACACGCTGGCCGATGTCCCCACGCCCACGCTGGCCGAGCCACCTGGCCTCGACCTGACGGCGCCACCCGTCCCCGGCGCGCCGGCCCGCCCGCCGTCGGTCCGCCCGAAGGCGCTGGCGGTGAAGTCACCTCCACCGGAGGTGAGAGCGCCGCCAGCGCCGCCCGCCGACGACGCCATCCCCGAGGGCATCGGCACCATTCGCATCTCGGTGCCAGGAGACTCGGGCGCAAAGGTCGTCGTGCGCAGCGCCGCGAAGAGCTACGTGCAGGACCAGCCCTTCAACGAGAAGGTGCCGTCGGGGCGCTACACGGTGACGGTGCGGCTCGCCAACGGCGACCAGTCGACCGTCTGGCGCGGCGTCGTGCGGCCAGACCAGCAGAAGAAGCTCAGCTACGACGTCGCGCAGGGCCGCTGGAACGAACTGTGAGGCGTCACCGCGGCGCGGGTGTCAGCGCGTAGCCGACGGCGGCGCCTCCGACGACGACCACGCCGGCGATGGCCCACACCCACGGCGACTGGTACCAGCGCCGCTCCTCGACCACCACCAACTGGAACGGCGAGTCGGGCCCGCCGGCCCGGGCGACGGTGGCCTGCGCAGCGTCGAGCGCCTCGACGAAGTAGTAGGCGGTGAAGCTGGGCTCTCCGGTGGGCGACGGCAGCGCCGCCCGGCACGCGCCGGCCTCGCAGACGGCCTCGGTCGAGGTGAAGGGCCCCGCCGAGCGCGCCGACGAGCGCACCAGCACGCGCGTGACGGCGCCCTCGGGGTCTGACACCGACACCCGCACCAGCGACGCGGCATCACCGGCCTCGCGGTCCTTCACCTCGAGCCGCGCGCGCGCGAGCCACGCCTTCTTCGACCGGGCGAGGAACTCGACCTGCTTCTGCGGCGTGCCCGGCGGGAGCGACAGCTTCGGGTCGAGCTCGAGCGCCTCGACGGCCCGCTGCTGGGCGGTGACCTCGTCGCCCAGCACCAGGTGAATGAAGCCGAGCTCGAAGAGCGCCGCCGAGCGCTCGGTGAAGGGCCGCTCCGGGGTGGACAGGTACCGCTGGTACTCGACGACGGCCTCTTCGTAGCGGAGCTGCTCGGCCAGCTTGCGCGCGTCGAGCAGGCTCTGCGGCGTCCCCGCGGCGGCGGCGCCCAGCACCGAGCCGCCGGGGTCTGGCAGGACGAACAGGCGCGGCGCGTCGGGAGAGCCGGCCAGCACGAGCGCGAGCAGGAGCGTCACGCCGCGCTTGTCCTACGGACGGCCGGCGTTGGAAAGGGGCGTCGCGCGGTGGCCTCGCGCCTCGCCCTCACCGCGTGAGCGTCACGTCGAAGGTCTGCTGCAGCAGGCTGGCGCGGTGGCGGCTGGCGCTCTGGCGGTTCGCGGCGACGGTGACGAACACCTCGCCCACCCCATCGAGCGGCGGCAGGGTGGCGCGCAGCCCGGCCGCGACGACGACGTGCAGCGTCCGGCCGCTCGGGTCGGTCACCCAGACGCGGTAGTCGGTGGCGCCGGCCGAGGCCGTCCACCCGAGCTCGAGCGGGGCCCGCGCCGGGTGCGTCGCCGGCGGCGCGGTGACTGAGAAGTCCCCCGGCAGCGGCACCTCGAAGGCCCGCGCCGGCCGGTCCGGCACCGCCACCTCGACGCGCGCGACGCCCCCCGGCGCCAGCTCGAGGGCGCCCGAGTAGCGGCGCTCCCGGGCGTCGAAGGGCAGGGCCACGCCCTCGACGGTGACGAGGGCGCCGCCGACGGGGGCCACGCCGTCGAGCACCTCGAACCACGCCCCGCCGGCCGTCTGCCCCCGGTAGCGGCTCACCAGGGCCACTCCCTCGAGCCACACGCCGGCGTCGGCGGGCACCGCGTCGACGACGCCGGAGCGGCTCACGTAGGCGCTGACGAGCGAGCCGCCACGCCCGTACGCGAGCGAGTTGGGCGAGAACGCGCTCACCGTCACCTCGTGCAGGTCGTCGGCGACCAGCCCCGCCAGGCGCGCCGAGAGCGCCGCCTCGCCCGAAGCAGGCACCGCGACCGGCGGGGGCCCACCGCGCGGCGGCGTCACCCGCTCGACAGCCACCTGGTACGTGGCCGCGCCCAACGCGCGACTCCACTGCGCCACCACCGCGCTCCCCGACGTCACCCGCGCGCCCTCGAGAGGCGCGAGCAGCGAGAAGTCGCCGGGCGCCTCGACGGTGAAGACGAGGGGCGCCTGGCCCTTCGGCGCCACGCGCACGACGTTCACCCCCGGCGCCGCCACCTGCAGGTCCCCTCCCGCGGCCGCGTAGAAGCCGCTCGCCGCGTCGAAGGGCACGGCGACGCCGTTCACCTCGACGGCGAGGCCCGGCAGCGGTGCGCGCCCGTCGGTGATGCGCAGCGAGGCGGCGGGCTGGCCGTCGCTGCGCATCACGCTGCCGATGACGCGCACGCCGCCGGTGGGCTCGACGTCGCAGGGCAGGTCGGCGCCGACGGCGCTCCCCGTGATGAACTCCTCGCAGACGAAGAAGGCGAGCTCGCTCGTGGCGTCGAGCCGAATGGGCACCGCGGTGTCCGGTGGGACGACGGCGTGCCGGGCGCCGTCCCAGAGGTTGTAGCCCGGCGCGAAGCCCGCCCAGCGGGGCCCCGGCGCGCCGTCGACGTACGCCACCCACAGCGGCGCCTCGGCCGGCGCGCCGTTGGAGGGGTCGCCGACGCTGGTGCCGAGCACCCGGTCGACGGGGCGCGCTCCCGCGGGGATGGCGCCGAGCTGCCCGTCGCCGTCGCCGTCGACGTAGGCCAGGAGCACCCCGAAGGCGGCGCGCGTGACGTCGTCGCCGTCGCGGTACTCGACGAGCACACCAGGCGGCGGCGCGGAGAAGAAGCCGAAGCCGTAATCGAGGGGGAAGCGACCCTCGTACGCCACCTCTTGCGCGACGATGGCCCGCGGCGCGCTGCGACCGGCCTCGTCGGGGTACCAGGCGACGGCGAGGCGAATCGGCGCCGTCGGCGGCGCCCCCGGCGTGACGAGCTGCCCCTTCACCGTGAAGAGTGCCTCACCGCGGTAGCCGGGCCCGACGGCGCCGCCGGGCGTGCAGGCCCAGCCCGCCGCGGCGACGAGGGCCACGACGCCCCTCACAGCCGAACCCCCAGGCCGAGCTCACCGTCGATGCCGGGCGTCCACAGCGGGCCATCGACGACGGGCAGCGCCCGCAGCACGCCAGCCACCGCCGCGACGGCGAAGAGGGGCCCGACCAACGGCAGCTCGACCTGCAGCTGCGGCCCCAGCGCGACGCCGAGCGTCTGCCGCGGGGAGAGCGCGGGGTACGTGCGCCGCAGCTCGTCCTCGCGGTCGCGCACGAAGGCCTGGTGCAGCCACGACAGCTCGACGACGCCGCCCAGCATCAGCACCGCCGGCCCCAGCCACACCCGCCCGCCGCCCGAGGCCCGCCAGGCGAGCCTCTGCTCGAACACGCGCAGCCCGTCAGCGGCCAGCTGCGCCGGGCTCCACGCCGCGCCGAGGGCCGCCCACGCTCCACCCAGCGCCAGCCGCCAGGCGACCCCGACGCCCGCCCGGAGCGGCCCGCCCGCCACCACCGGCGTCGCGCCGACGCCCGAGAGGCGGAGCGCGTGGGGGTGGACCTCGAGCGCCCCGCCCTTGAGCGCCACCTCGCCGAAGTCGCGCGTCACGAAGGCGCGGCCGTCGACGCGCGCCACGCCGCCGAAGGGCAGCTCGACCTCCTGCAGGGCCACCGAGAAGCCGCGGGCCTGCCGCACCAGGTACCGCCCGGGAGGCACCGCCAGCGCCAGCGCCTGCCCGGGCAGCTTGAAGACCTCGAGCACCACGTCGGTCCGGGGCTGGCTCACCACCACGAAGCGCCCCTCGAGGGCCTCGGCGAGCACCACCCTGGCGCGGGCGCGCCCGGGCTCGGTCACCGTCACGTCGCGCGCGCCGGCGAGGCCGACGTCGAACTGCGGGTGCTGGCCCACGCCGAGGCCGTCGGCGACCGTGCGGCGCTCTGCGTACCCGTAGGCCTCCATCAACGTCACGCGGCCGTCGCGGTCGGCGTCGGCGTCTCCGCGCAGCGCCGCCAGCAGGTGGTGCGTGAAGAGCGAGCCGCCGAGGGCCTCCCACTCTTGCGCGGCCTCGCGCGCGCCGCTCGACGAGATGAAGACATCGCCGCTCGGCTCGGCGCGGCCCACGTCGAGCCGGTAGGCCGGCCCCCGCGTCGCGCCCTTGAGGCGCACGCCGGCCTCGCAGGCGTCGACGACGACGACGCGCAGGGTGGCCCCCGTCGCCCGGGCCAGCGCCCTGAGCTCGACGAGCGGCAGCACGCTGCCGGCCAGGCGCAGCGCGCCGTCGCGCCCGTGGGCCGAGGCGAAGACGAAGAGCTGCGCCTCGCGCCCCGCCCCCGCCAGCTCGGCGATGCGCCCCGTCACCTCGGCGAACGCCTCGCGCACGCGGGCGGCGGTGGGCCGCGTCAACACGAAGGCGCGCCCCGGCTCGACGCCGCCGAGCTCGACGAAGACGTCGCGCACCCGCGCCGCGTCCGCCTCGGCGTGCTGCAGTAACGCGTCGTCCGCCGCGCCGAAGTTACTGCCGAGGCTCACCACCACGCGCACCGGCGCCTCGGCCCGGGCGGCGGCGGCGGCGAGCAGCACGACGAGGCAGAGCGCGCGCATCACCGCTTCCCGAACGAGGCCTCTTCCACGACGCAGCGCTCACACGACGGCCGGCCGCCAACCTCGAGTTGGCGCAGCAGCGGCGCCACCTCGAAGGGCACCGGAGAAAAGACGGTGACGAACGTCTCGGGGCCAGGCGCGTCGTCAATCACCGCGGAGTCGTCGAGCACCGTCGTCCCCTCGTCGATGGCCTGCGGCCGTTCGGCCCCGAAGGGCGCCACCGCCGTGACCTTCCCACGAGCGTCGCGGTCGAGCACCAGGGCGAAGCCCGGCTGGTCGACCGAGACCGAGAAGCGCAGGGCATCACCCGCCACCAGCGCGTCGCCGGCCGCCAGCGCCCGCACGACGCCGGCGCGCTTGAGGTGGATGACCTGGAAGGGGGCGCGCGGCCCCTTGACGCGCACGCGCGGCCCGGGGCCGGGCGGCCACGCCACCAGGGCCGTGACGGCGGCGGCGCAGACGGCCACCATCGCCACCACCGGCGCGCGCCGGGGCCGCGCCGGCAGGGCACCTGCGGCCTCGACCTGGGCGAGGAAGCGGTCGACCGGCCGCGCGCGGACGAAGGCGTCGACCTCGGCGCGCAGGGCCGCCACCGCCGCGCCGCAGGCCGCGCACCCCTCGACGTGGGCGCGGGCGGTGGGGACGTCTTCTCCAGCCGCGACGCGCTCGAGCTCGAGGCGCGGGGGGCAGTCGGGGCCTCTCATGGCGCTCCTCCCCGGGCGCCCCGGGTGCCCGCCTGCGCGGCGACCGCTCCGGCAGCCCACCTCACGAAGGCGCTCCCCCGAGCGCCGCGCGCAGCGTCGCCTCGGCGCTCCTCAGCTTCACGCCCACCGTCTTGCGCGAGTAGCCCGTCTTCGCGGCCACCTCGTCCTGCGTGAGTCCATCGAGCCAGTGCAGCATCGCCATCTCCCGCGTCGTCTCATCCAGCACCGCCAGCTCGCTGCCCAGACACACCCGGTCCTCCACCGAGCCGGGCGCCGGGCGGTCGAGCCAGGCCGACAGGCGCCCGAGCAGCCCCACCGGCTCGGCCCGCCGGCGCTGGGCGAGCTGGTCGAAGCACACCCGCGCCGCCACCGCGTAGAGCCACGGCAGCAGGGCCTTCACCTCGGCTCCCGGCGGGTACCGCCGAACGCGCACGAAGGTCTCCTGCAGCGCGTCGTTGGCGTCGCTGTCGGTGCCGAGGAGCGCGCGGCAACGACGGTGCACGAAGGCCCCGTAGCGCGCGTAGAGCTGCCCCAGCGCCTCGTTCGTCACGATCAGCGTCGTCTTCTAGCAGGCCCGCCCGGCCACTCCCGAAGCGGTGGCGCGCCGGCGTGACGCGCGCGCCCTCACGGCACCACCTGCACCATCACCGCGGCGCTGACCGCGCCCCGCACCGCGCTGACCGAGGCGCTCCCCGGCGAGAGGCCCTTCACCTCGCCCTGCCACGGCCAGGCGTTGCTGACCGCGGCCACGCCCGGCGCGCTCGACAGCCACGTCACGTAGGGCGTGACGTCGAGCTCAGAGCCGTCCGAGAAGGTGCCCCGCGCCGAGAGCTGCCGTGTCTGCTGCGCCGGCAGCGACCCGGTTACCGGCGAGGCGATGGTGAGGCTCGCGAGGGTGGCGGCGGTGACGGTGACGGTGGTGGAGCCCTGCACGCCGCCCAGCGTCGCGGTGACGGTGGCCGTGCCGGCTTGAATCGGCTGCAGCCAGGCATACCCGCTGCTCACCGAGGCGACGCCCGGCGCGCTCGACGTCCACGACACGACACCCGTCAGGTCGCGCGTGGTGTTGTCGCTGTAGACGCCCGTCGCGCGGAGCGAGGTGTCGAACCCGACCGGCAGGCGGGGCGAGAACGGCGTCACCTGCAGCTGCCGCAGCGTGGCGCTCGTCACCGTCACCACCGTCGCCGCGGACACCCCCGCGAAGGTCGCGGTGATGGTGGCGCTGCCGGGGCGCAGCGCCGTGAGCAGGCCCTTGTCCTGCGAGCCGTTGCCGACCGTCACCACCGCCGGGTCCGACGACGTCCACGAGGCGACGTAGCGCAGGTACTGGGTGGTGAGGTCGCTGTACACGCCCGTCGCGGCGAGCTCGGCGTACGCGCCGACGGGGAGCGACGGCCGCGCGGGGCTGACGTCGAGCCGCGCGAGCGTCGCGCTCGTCACGGTGACCTGCACCGCCGCCGGCGGCACGCCGGGCAGCGTCGCGGTGATGGTGGTGGTGCCGGGCTGACGGCTGTCGAGGTACGCGTAGCCCTGCGACACCAGCACCTCGGCCACCGTCGCGTTCGACGACGCCCACCGCACCTGCGCGGTGACGGGCATCGTCGAGCCGTCGGAGGAGGCGGCGGTCGCCTCGAAGCCGAAGGGCACCCCCAGCGGCACCGCCAGCACACCAGGGCTGATGGAGAGCTGCACCAGCGTGGGCGGCTCGACGCGCACCATCGCCACCGCGGTGCGCCCCTGGAAGACCGCCTGTACGCTGGCGGTGCCCGACGCCTCCCCTCGCACCAGCCCGCGGCTGCTCACCGAGGCCAGCTGGGGCGCCCGGCTGCTCCACGCCGCCAGGGCGGTGACGTCGCGCACCGTGCCGTCGGACGAGAAGGCGAGCGCCCGGAGCTGCGTGCTGCGGCCGGCCTCGACGCTGACCTGCCCGGGGGCCACCTCGAGGGCTTGCAGCGTCGCCGCCTGCACGGTGACGTCGGCCTGGGCGCGCACGCCGGCCAGCTCGGCCCGAACGCGCGTTGCGCCGCCGCCGACGCCCCGCACCTGCCCCCTGGCGCCGGCGACGTTCGACACCGCGGCGATGGAGGGGTCCTCGCTGGTCCACAGGGCCTGCTCGCTGACGTCGGCGAAGGAGCCATCGGCGAACGACGCGCGCGCGCGCACCGAGACGACGGCGCTGCCAGCCAGGGCGAGGGTGCGCGGCGTCAGCTCGAGGGCCTGGAGCGCCGCCGCGGTGACGACGACGGGCGCGGTGGCCGACACGCCGCCGAAGCGGGCGGTGATGGTGGCCGGGCCTGCCGACAGGCCCGAGACCACCCCGCGCGCGCCCGACGAGGCCACGCTGGCGACGGCCGGCGCCGACGACGAGAAGAGGGCCTGCGAGGTGACGTCGGCGGTCGAGCCATCGCTGAAGGTCGCGACCAGCCGGAGCGCGCCCTGGCCGCGCACGCTCAGCGTCAGCGAGGCGGGCATGAAGGTGAGCTGCCGCGCCGTCGCGTCGGTGGCCGTCAGCGTGGCCCGGCCCTCGAGGCCCTGGAGCGTCGCCGTGACCGTGGCCGCGCCCTGCGACTTCGCCACCGCCAGCCCCTGCGCGTCGACGGCGAAGCTGGGCGCGCTCGAGGCCCACGCCGCCGCGCGGGTGACGTCCACCTCGCTCCCGTCGGCGGCCCTGGCCCGGGCCGTGAGCTGGATGGCGCCGGCGACGCCGACGGCGGCCTGGCCGGGCGTCACCGCGAGCGAGAGGAAGCGCCCCGAGCGCACGGCGACGGGGGCATCGCCGGTGACGGCGCCGACGGTGGCCCGCACCGTCACCTCGCCGGGCTCGAGCGCGAGGAAGCGGCCCGGCGAGAGCGCCGCGAGCACCGCCGGGCCGCCTGCCTGCTGTTCGACGGCCCACTGCGCGGTGGCGGTGACGTCGAGGCGGCTGTCGTCGGTGAGCGTCGCCAACGCCGTGGCGTCGACGACGGCCCCCGGCAGCGTCGACCCCTCGGACACCCCCACCTCGATGGTCCGCACCTGCGCCGGCAGCACCGTCACCGACGCCTTCGCCTCGAGCTGGTTCGCCCGCGCCGTCACCAGCACCACGCCGGGCGCGACCGCCCGGAGCTGCCCCTGGGTCGAGGTGACGAGGCCCTCAGGCTCGAGCGACAGCGCCGCGGTGGCGGTGACGTCGACGGCGGCGCCGTCGGGCTGCACGGCCAGCACCTTCAGCGCCGCCGTCGCGCCGAGCGGCAGCACCAGGGCCGCGGGGCTGACCTCGAGCGTCGCCTGCGCGGCGCCGCCCCCCGCGCCCCCGTCACCGCCCGGCGGGAGCTCGGCGCTCGGCGTCAGACAGGCGCTCGCCCACAGCGCCACCACCACCCCGGTCATCGTCGTCGCCCTTCGTCCCATGGCCGTCCTCGTCGTCTGTGTCGGGGGCGCCGGCCGCGCCCGTGTCCCCTTCAGACCGGGCGAGGGCCTCTTTCTGGGAAGTCGCCCACAGGCCCGGCACGAGCCCCCAGCGATTCCGAAGAGATGGCCTGCGCGAGGCCAGCGGCGACTTCGCGCGCGCGGGCTGGCAACGTGGAGGCCCATGAGTGCCCGCCACGCCCTCGACGGCGTCGTCACCGCGCTGCAGCTCCGAACCGACTTTCCACCCGAGGTGATGGCCGAGGCACGCGCGCTGCTCGCCGCGCCGGGCGTCGATGACCCGGCCCTCGTCGACCGTACCGACCTGCCCTTCGTCACCATCGACAGCGCCACCTCGAGAGACCTCGACCAGGCCGTCCACGTCACCGCGCAGGGCGACGGACACCTGGTGGCGTACGCCATCGCCGACGCCTCATTCTACGTGCGGCCGGGCAGCGCCCTCTTCGCCGAGGCGCTGCGGCGGGGCGCCAGCTACTACTTCCCGGGCTTCTCGGTGCCGATGCTGCCGCGGGAGCTGTGCGAGCACCTCGTCTCGCTCAACCCCGATGGCCCGCGCCGCGCGCTGCTCTTCTGGCACGTGCTCGACGGCGCGGGGGACGTGGTGTCGACGCGCCTCGAGCGGGCCCGCGTGCGCTCGAGGGCGAAGCTGTCGTTCGGCGACGTGCAGCGCCTCATCGACGCTCCGACGACGAGCCCGCTCTCGGGGCGCGACTTCGAGGACAGCCTGCGCCAGCTCAAGACCGTCGGGCAGCGGCGCCTGAAGCTCGCCGCCGAGCGGGGCCTGGTGCGCTACCGCCGCGAGGAGGCCTCGGTGACGCTCGACGGCGAGGGGCTGGCGTTCTCGGTGATGGAGGTGGTGCGCGACGAGGTCGAGCTGTGGAACGAGCAGGTGAGTCTGCTGTGCAACGCCGAGGGCGGGCGCGTGTTGCGCGAGTCGAACCACCCGGCGGTGCAGCCCATCTACCGCGTGCAGGGCGGGCCCGACCCGGCGCGCCTCGAGGCCCTCGCCCGCCTCACCGCCCACCTCTGCGAGCTCGAGGAGTTGCCCGCGCACCCCTGGCGGTGGGACGGCGCCACGCCGCTGTCCGACTACCTGCGGGGGCTGCCCTCGGGGCCGGCCGGCTCGCGCGACGACCGGCTCGCCCGCGCCTTGACGCGTCAGGCGCTGCTGGTGAACCTGCGCAGCGAGTACTCGACCTCGCCCGGCCAGCACGTCGGCGTCGGGGCCGAGCCGTACGCGCGCTTCTCGGCGCCGATGCGCGAGCTCGTCGGCGTCTACCTGCACAAAGAGGCCGTCGAGCTGCTGACCGGCGAGTGCCCGCCGGCCGAGGAGGACGAGCGGCTGCGCGCCGAGGTGGTGCAGGTGGCCAACCGCGCCCGGCAGACGCAGCGCAAGGTGCAGGACCTGTCGAACGAGGTGGTGCTGGACCGGCTCTTTGCGCCCGAGCTCGCCGCGCCGCGCGCCGGGCGCACCGTCTTCACCGGCACCGTGCTGGGGCTGTCGGGCTCGAAGGTGCACGTCAAACTCGACGCGCCGCCCATCGACCTGAAGCTGCTGCTGTTCGACCTGGCCCCCTTCTTCGGCGGCGCCTGGCTCGAGGTGGCGCGTGAGGGCGCCTGCCTCGTCGCACGGGGCACCACGGCGCCGCTGCTGCGGCTCGGGCAGCCGCTGCGGCTGCGGGTGCTGCGGCGCGACGAGCGCAGCCGCCGCTGGGTCTTCGAGCCGCTCGGCGCGTTGGCCGCTTGACCCAGCACCACCCGTCTGTCCGTGGCGGATGGGTGGCACGGGGGCTACGGTCCACCTCTTCTCCCGATGGGCCCGACCGGCACCAGCGTCACCGCGATTCGCGACCCGCTCATCGGGGTGCGGGTGCTCGGGTACGAAATCGTCCGGGTCATCGGCCTGGGCGGCATGGGGCAGGTGTACGAGGCCGTCGAGCGCACCATCGGGCGTCGCGCCGCCGTCAAGGTGCTGCGCCCCGACGTCGCCGAGCGCAAGGACTACATCGCGCGCCTCAAGGGTGAGGCGCGCACGGCCAACGCCGTGCGGCACCGCGGCATCATCGACGTCTTCGGCTTTGCCGAGTTGCCCGATGGGCGGCAGGCCATCGTCATGGAGTACCTCGACGGCGTTCCGCTCGACGTCGAGCTGCGACGGTACGCCGACGCTGGCCGCCTCATGCCGGCGCTCGAGGTCATCAACCTCATCGACGAGCTGACGTCGGTGCTGAGCGCCGCGCACACCGCCGGCGTCGTCCACCGCGACCTCAAGCCCACCAACATCTTCCTGTCGAAGGCCCCCGACGGCACGAAGACCCTCAAGGTGCTCGACTTCGGCATCGCGAAGTTCGACGCGCATGCATCGCTCGACACGGCCGCCAACACGGTGCTCGGCACCCCGCACTACATCGCGCCGGAGCAGGCGGCCGGGAGGCCGGCGGCGCCGTCGATGGACCTGTACGCGCTCGGCGTCATCGCCTTCGAGCTCTTCACCGGACGCCTGCCCTTCCAGTACCGGGAGGCGATGGCGTTGCTGCTGGCGCACCAGCAAGAGGCGCCGCTGCGGCCCTCGAGCATCAACCAGAGTCTACCCGCCGTCGTCGACGACTTCGTGCTCACCCTGCTGGCCAAGCGGCCCGAGGCGCGCTTCACGTCGGCCGCCGAGGCGCGCAGCCGCCTCGCGTTGCTTCGCCGAACCCTGGGCGACACCACGGCGCGGGACACCGACCCACAGCTCGAGGCGCATGAGGAGACGCTCCGTGTCCGACGCGCGCGGCGCCGGCCGTGGACGTGGGCCGCCTTCGGCGTCGGGGTCGGCGCAGCCCTGGTGCTCGCGGTCGCCGGAGCGGTGCGCGTGGCGACGCGCCCGGAGCCCCCCCTCATCACCCCGCCGCCACCCGAGCTCGCCCCGACGAGGTCCCTCGAGCCCGTGGCCATCCCCGAGGCGCCCCCACCCGTCGAAGCGGCGCCGCCCGCTCCCGACGCGCCGCCGGCCCCGGAGCCCACGGCGGTGCCCGGTGAGCCGCCGACGCCAGCGCTGCCCCTGCCCGCGCCGACGGCGCTCGCCCGCCCGCCACAGGGCCAGGTGCAGCGGGAGCGCGTCGCGTCCGCCGAGGAGCTCCGCAAGGCGCTCCAGCGCCTCGAGCGCTTCAAGCTGCGCCTCCAGAAGGCCGAAGCCGAGGCCGATGGGCTCGAGTACGACGTCATCGACAGCACGCGTCGGCAGCTGCTCGACGAGCGCAACCCGATGACGCCCGCGGCCGTCGAGAAGGCGCTGGCCAACGTCGACGCGGTGGTCACGGCGCTCGAGGCGAACCGCTGACGCCCCCCGCCGGCGCGGCGCGAGGCAGCGACAGCGAGAACACGGTGCGCCCCGGCCGCGAGCTGACGGCGAGGGCGCCGCCGTTGGCCTCGACGAGCTTTCGAGCGAGCGGCAGGCCCAGGCCCGTGCCCTTCTCCCGCGTGGTGAAGAACGGCTCGAAGATTCGGGCCTGAACGTCGGGTGGAATGCCAGGGCCCTCGTCACGCACCTCGACGACGGCGACGCCCCCTTCGACGCGGCCCGAGAGCGACACCGTCTGCCCACGGCTCGAGGCCTGCACCGCGTTCTTCACCAGGTTCACCAGCGCGCTCGTCACCAGCGACTCGTCGGCGTCGACCGTCACGTCGGGCACCTCGACGGCGAGCGCGACCCCGCGCCCCTCGGCCTCACCCTGCAGGTGGGCGACGGCCCCGGCGACGAAGCGGCGCAGCTCGACGGGCGCGCGCGACACCTTCTGCTCACGCGCGAAGGCGAGGAAGTCGTCGACGATGCGGCCGAGGTAGTCGAGCTCACGGCGAATGCGCCCCAGGTGGGCCCGCGCCTCGGCCAGGTCCGGGGTCGGGGCCCGCAGCTCCTCGTCGAGCAGCCCCGAGAAGAGCTCGATGCCGCCCAGCGGGTTCTTCACCTCGTGGGCCACGCCGCCCAGCATCAGCTTGAGCTGCCGGTCGCGGCTCTCGAGGCCGGCGCGCATGGCCTCGAGCTCGTGGGCGAGCGCCAGCACCTCGCGCGCTGAGGCCGTCGAGGCGACCGGCGTCGCCAGGTCACCGCGGCCAATCTGCTGCGCGCTCCGCACCAGCACCTCGAGCGGGCGCGACACCGCCCGCGCCGACAGCACCGCCGCCGCGGCGAGCAGCACCAGCGTCACCGCCAGCAGGCCGAGGAAGGCGCGCCGCAGGTCGTCGAGCGGGCCGAAGAAGGCGGCGTTGCCCTCGACGGCCACCACCGCCACCACCCGCCCGTCCTGCAGCAACGGGGCGTACCCTGCCTTGTAGAAGGTGCCATCCTGGCCACGGAAGAGCACCTGCGAGGCGGTGCGCGCGCCGCCGAAGACGAGCTCGAGCTCGAGGGCGTCGCGCAGCAGGTCGGGCACCTCGGCGCCGGGTGGCAGGCCGCCCCCCACGTCGAGGCGCGCCCGGCGCTCCGCGTCGAACACCAGCACCCGCCGCAGCCCCGCGGTGCGGCGCACGGCCTCGAGGGTCTTCGTCAGCGCGCGGAAGGTGCGGCTGCCCTCGTCGCGCGCGTCTTCGGCCGTGAGCGCCAGCACCCGCTCGGCCGAGAGCTGCGAGGCCACCGAGGCCGCCACGTCGGCGAGCGCCTGGCCGAGCTGCTGCTCGAGCACGTTGCGGCTGGCGCTGAAGAGCAGGAAGCCGCCCAGCGACAGCACCAGCAGCGTCGGAGCCAGGAAGGCGAGCAGCAGGCGCGCGCGCAGCGTCACGCGCGGCATTCAACCCGACGCCATGGGGCCCGTCAGTTCTTCTTCGCCTGCCGGCTGGCGAGAATCTCTTCCACCAGCGCCATCGACTCGTCGTCGAAGTTGACGAACTCGACGCCCATGCCCGCGACGCGCCCCTTCACGCCCGGGGGGTTCACCCGCACCACGCGCCCCATGCCCTCGATGAGCCGGCTCCCGTCGGCCAGCGTGAACTGCAGGTAGATGACGCTGCCCTCTTCTCTCGGCTCGTCGGTGCGAATGAAGATGCCGCCCATCGACAGGTTCACCGAGTACTCCGCCAGGAAGTCCTCGAAGGTGTTGAACCGGTACTGCACGAGGATGGAGAGCGGCGTGCGGGGGAACCGACGTTTCTCCGAGCCGTCGCTGTCGCTCATGACGCGACCTTAACCCTGCGGGCAGCCCCGCGCCGCAGCCTCGACACCCGGGCTCACCGGAAGGCGCGCAGGAGCCAGGGCAGCACCCGGCCCGTCGTCACCAGCCCCATGTGGTCGAACCGCTCCGACTGGAACGACACCAGCCGCGCCGCGCGCACCTGCGGGGGCAGCTCGTCGTACAGGTACGGCAGGTCATCGAGCCTGGCGGCCTCGGGGTGCCGGGCCAGGAACCACTCGGCGCGCTGCTGGGTGTCGAAGCCGACGAGCACGAGCTGGCGGGTCTTCGCCTCGGCGCTCGTCACCCAGGCGCGGAACTCGTCGTCGTTGCCGTAGAGGCCGTCGACGAGGATGACGCGCTCGAGCGGGGCGTGGGAGAGCCACTCGACGATGGTCTTGTAGGCGCCGCTGTGCCCGACGACGACGAGCCGGGCGGGCAGCCGCTGCTTCGTGCGCTGCGCCACCACGGCGAGCAGCTCGGTGACGTCGGGCCAGAGCACCGGGTCTCGGCCGCCGCTGCGCGCCTCGGGCACGACGAAGACGGCGTTGCGCCCCGAGTCGCGGAACTGGGTGAGCAGCTGGTGGTCGAGCACCGCCCGGTCGACGTCGGTGAAGAAGCCGTGCACGTAGACGACGGTGACGGCAGTCGCGGGCGAGAAGCGGCGCGGGCGCCAGACGTGCACCGCGCCCCGGTCCTTCGTGCCGAAGCGCCAGTGCCGCCCGTCCTCGTTGAGCTGCTCGACGTGCTCGGCCACGGTCGTCGCCCGCACCGAGGCCATGGCCGGAGAGAGCCCCTCGGCGGGCGCCTGGCACAGGGCGAGGGCAACGACGACGGCCAGCATCGCGTCAGGGCGCCGCGGCGGCGGGCGCGCGGCGCGTCACCAGCATGTGTTTCGACAGCTGCTTGTCGAGGTAGCCGTAGCGGAACGCGAGCGGCTTCGCCGTCTTCCACAGCGCGCGAAAGTCCTCGTTGTACTGGGGGTTCGCGCCGAGGAACGACTCGGTGAAGCGGCCGAAGGCCTGCTGCTCGAAGCCCGCCGCCTTCGCGAAGCGCGGCGGAATGCCGGTCGAGTCGCTCACCATGAACTCCATGTGCGCGAGCAGGTAGTCGCGAATCACCGAGAAGTGGTCGCGCCACAGCAGGTAGCTGGCGGCCTTCGTCATCGCGACGATGCGGCCCTTCTGCTCGAGGTACTTCCGCATGCCGGTGTCCTGGCCGAAGTTCGTGTCCGAGAGGTTCTGCGCGAAGTGCCGGTGCACGCGGGCCTGCGTCTTCGGGTCCGCGCCCTTCTTGACGAAGACGAGCTCGAGGTTGTCGAAGGCCTCGGAGAAGTCGGGCGACATCCACGCCTGGTGGAGCAGCTTCGCCTGCTTCACCTCGCTCGCCGAGAGGTCGGTGGCCGTCAGGGCGCGCAGGCTGCCGTCGGCGTTCGCCTTGACGTACCGCAGCGACACCGGCTCGAAGCCGTGCACCGCGAGCCCGATGAGGAAGAATGACAGCTGGCCTGGCAGCTCGCCGCGCTGGCCCTTCATCAGGTTCTCGGTCTTCGAGTCGTTGGCCGTCAGCAGCCCCGCCGACGTGGCGCGGACGAGCGCGAGCGAGGCGGCGAGCTGCTTCGAGGTGATGGTGTCGATGCGGCGCGGGTCGCCCGCGTGCTCGAGCGACATCGTCGTGATGTCGGTCGCCTCGGGGTAGGTCGTGAGGGCCGAGATGAGGTCACCGCCGCCGAAGGGGTAGACGACGGTGGTGGGCAGGCCCGCCGGCTTGAGCGACTGGAGGAAGGGCATCGCCTCGCCGACCCAGGTCTTGCGGTACTTCTCGATGCGGCGGCGCAGCTCCTTGCAGTGGGCCTCGACGACCCTCGCGTCGAGGTGCGCGGGCACCGGCTCGTCTCCGGCGCACGCCACCACGCGGAACAGCACCTTCGCCTGCTTCGAGAAGTCGAGCGGCTCCGAGGGCGCCGGCGCCAGCTGCGCCTGGGCCAACACAAGAGAGAGAACAGTGAAGACCATGCGCCCCGCCTAGCATGGACCCGGGCGCCCGTACCCGCCCCGAAGCGCTCGACGCCGGCGCGGGCGTCACTGCGCGGGGAACTCGACGCGCACGTTCGACTCGCGCCCCTCCACGACGGTCACCTTCCGCACCGCCGCGGTCCCGCCGGGCGCCCGGAAGCTGACCGTTCGCACGCCCGCCGCCACGGGGAGCCTCGCCACGGGCGTCGTGGCGACGTGCTTGCCGTCGACGAAGACGTCGGCCCACGGCACCGCGTCGGCGGTGAGGTACCCGATGGCGGCGGCCTTCTGGTGAGGCGGAGGCGAAAGGCTCGCAGCGCGCACCCGCACGGCGCCGGCGCCTCCAACGGCGCCCCTCGCCGCCGCGACGGGCCCACCACCGCCGGCGCCACCTTCGGCCGCCGCGACGGGCCCACCACCGCCGGCGCCACCTTCGGCCGCTGCGACGGGCCCACCACCGCCGGCGCCACCTTCGGCCGCTGCGACGGGCCCACCATCGCCGGCGGCACCTCTCCCAAGCGTGACGGCCGCGCTGCCGACGGCTCTCTCAGCCGACTCCGGCGCCCCGGCGACGCGGACCCTCTCGCTGGGGAGCGGGCCTCGCCGGGCCTCCTCCCTCGCGCGCCGCCCCCAGACGCCCGCGGCGAGCGAGACGACGATGACCGCCACCAGCGACGCCCCGGCGACGACCACCCACCGCTCCAGCCGAGGGCGTGGCGCGGACACCGAGGCGCCGCCCGCGAAGCGCCGCGTCACCCGAAGCTCCTGCAGGGCCGCGCCGGACGGGTCGAGCTGCGCCTCGTCTCGAGTCGGCACCCTCACGCGCCGAAGGAACTCGGCCAGCTCCGGGGCGCTCGAGACCGGCCCGTCGAGGAGCGCGTCGCGAAAGCTGGCGGCGTCGGAGAACCGCTCACCCGGCGTGCGAGCCATCGCCCGGTGCAGCGCCTGCTCGAGGCCCGGCGTGACGTCGGGCCGCAGCTCGCGCAGCGGCCTGGCCCGCCCTTCGAGAACGGCCCTGAGCGTCTCCTCCTGGGTCTCCCCGCGAAACGGGTTCACCCCGGCGATGACCTCGTAGAGCGTGACCGCGGCCGCGTAGAGGTCGGCCCGCCCATCGAGGCGCGAGGCGTGCGACAGCTGCTCCGGCGCGATGTACGCGGCCTTGCCCTTGATGACGCCAGAGCGGGTCCCCGCCTCCCCGACCCGGGCGATGCCGAAGTCGGTCAGCTGCACCGCGCCGGACGTGGACAAGAGGATGTTCGAGGGCGTGACGTCGCGGTGCACCAGCTTGAGCGGTCGCCCCTTCGAGTCGCAGAGCGCGTGCGCGTAGCCCAGGGCCTCGCAGATGCCGAGGCCGATGGCGCGCACGACGGGCAGCGGAACGCGCACGCCCTGGTCCGAAAGGGAGCGCAGGAGCTGCGCGAGGCTCACCCCGTCGACGAGCTGCATCGCGAGGAAGGGGCGCCCCTCGGCCTCGCCGACGTCGAAGACCTCGACGATGTTGGGGTGGTGCAGCCGCGCCGACAGCCGGGCCTCGTCGTAGAAGCGACTCACGGCGTCAGGCGATGTGGCGAGCTCGGCGAGCAGCAGCTTGAGCGCGACGAACTTCTCGAAGTCGCCGGCGCCCGTCTTCCTCGCGACGTACACCTCACCCATGCCGCCAGCCGCCAGCCGCCGGAGCACTTCGTAGCTGGCCGACACCCCACCCATCGCGTCCTACGGTAGCGCAGGTCTTGCGCAGGCGCTGGTGCTCAGTCGAAGCCGCACGGCCCCGCGTCGGGGGCCACGCGCCCCAAGGTCGCGTCGTCGAGCAGCACCGAGCCGGTGACGGGGCCCGTCAGGTTCACGCGCAGCTCGACCAGCGCGCCCGGCCCCAGGCTGGTACTGAGGCAATGCGCCAGGAGCACCCACCCCCCGTCGTCGACTCGACACGAGGTCGTCAGCTCCGAGCCTGGACTGGTCCCTCCTGCGTCCCGCACGCGCTCCCGGACGACGAAATCGACGCCCGCGTCACCGCCGAGCTGCGCGTAGACCCGACCACAGAACCGCTCACCAGGCGAGGTGATGGTCGTCCGCGAGCTCAAGAGCTGGCCACCATCCGGGCTGCCCCCGTCGGCCTGGACGACGCCGAACCTCGCCGCGAACAGGCCAGACCGCGCTGCGTCCGAGCGGGTGAGGACGCCGCGCACCAGAATCCAGTCGCTCGGCAGGCCGCCGTCCCAGACCTCGAAGCCCGGGTTCTGGAGCAGGTTCCCGCTCGCACCTCCGTCCCGCCCCGCGCCGGCGTCCGAGGCGCCTCCGCCGTCGAGCGGCCCGCCTCCGTCGGCACCGGCCCCTGCATCTCCGCCGCCGTCGCGCGGCCCGCCTCCGTCGCCACCGGCCCCTGCGTCTCCGCCGGTGTCGGGCGGCTCACCGCCATCACCCCGCCCGTCGGCCCGCTGGCACCGGCCACCGACGCACACGAGGTCTCCGCCGCACGGGCGGTCCTGGCTGCAGCGCTTTCCGGTCTCGTCGACCGGCTCCAGCTCGCACGCGAAGAACAAGAAGCACAGGGAGCCGGCGAGCCCTCTGGCGCCCGGGCTCACCACACGAAGAGCACCGTCGAGCCGACCGCCGCGGCGCCGGCGCCGACGAAGAGGCCGGTGGCGGCCTGGCTCTGCGCCGAGGCCTGGC
The DNA here is from genome assembly GCA_020247085.1 of Myxococcaceae bacterium. Classification (GTDB taxonomy): domain Bacteria; phylum Myxococcota; class Myxococcia; order Myxococcales; family Myxococcaceae; genus Xiheimicrobium; species Xiheimicrobium aquaticum. Next base: position 22,857 of record JADCJJ010000038.1, read on the forward strand.
GCTGCGTCGCGCGCGCCGTGTCGGCCCACTCTGCGTCACGCGCGCTCCGCTCGAGCGCGAGCGAGTCGAGCTTGAGCCCCAGCCCGATGCCGCCGGCGATGAGGGCCACGGCGCCCGTGACGAGGGCGGCGATGGTGGTGCCCTTCAAGGCCGGCGCCCCGGTGGCGGGCGGCTGCGGAGGGGGCAGCGCGTTCACCTCGACCAGCCGGGGCTGCGCGCGCGAGCCGAGCGACGCGACGGCGGCACCCGCCGCGTCGAGCAGCTCGACGTACCACCGCACCGCGCCCTCGGCCGAGACCGGCAGCGGGAAGTCGAGCGTTCGCACCGCCACCGCGAGCGGCGCCTGAGACCACTCACCCTCCGCGCGTCGCTCGAAGAGCCGCGCGCTCGCCACGCGGCGGTAGGGGTCGACCACCTCGACGAGCACACGCCCGGGTGGGCCCGCCACCTCGACGAGGCTCACCGTGCCAGGCGGGTAGAGCCGCCGCTTCACGACGTCGAACACCTCGACGATCTTCGGTGACGTCAGCTTCCGGTCGAGCTCGAAGTCGGGCTCACGCGACAGCAGCTCGGTGAAGGCCTCCTCGGCCTGCGCCCGATCGCCCCTGGCGACATGACAGCGGGCCAGCAGCTCGAGGACCTCGGCGCGCTGCACCCGGTCCAGGCTGGGGACCTGCCGGGCGACCGCCAGCGTCTCGAGCGCCTCGGCGAACCTGGCCTCTCGCATCGACGCCCGGGCCTGCTCGAGCCACGGGTTGACGACCTGCGAGAGCAGCACCACCGTGAGGACGGACCCCAACACGAAGCGAGTAGACCATGCGCCCTGCCCCCGTCAAAACCACCGCGCCCCGCGACTGCAGGCGCTGGCGGCGACCACGCACGTCAGCGGCCCGCCTCCACGCCTGGCACCTCGAGGCCGAGGGCCCGCTTCACCTCGGCGATGGGCAGCCCGCCGAAGCGCGCCTTCACCTGGGGCAGCGTGCCGAAGCTCCGCGGGTGCATGCGGTCGACGTAGATGACGCCGTCGAGGTGGTCGGCCTCGTGCTGGAGGATGCGCGCCGGCCACCCCCGCGCGCGCCACGAGACGGGCGCCCCCGCCTCGTCGAGCCCCGTCACCTCGACCTCGCGCCAGCGCTCCACGAGGGCCGCGTAGCCCGACACCGACAGGCACCCCTCGAAGAAGGTGACGCGCTCGTCGCCGACGGGCTTGAGCGTCGGGTTGACGAAAACGCGCAGGGGCAACGGCACCCGCTCCCGCTCGGCGCGCTCGACTGGCGTGAGCGCGGCCTGCAGCTCGGCCCGGTCCTCGAGCACGAAGACGCGCAGCGACACCCCCAGCTGCGGGGCGGCCAGGCCGACGCCCGGCGCCTGCCGCATCGCCTCGGTCATGCGCGCCAGCAGGGCGCGGAACTCGGCCGTGCCGAGCTGCTCGGGCGTGACGTCGCGGGCGCGCTCCCGCAGCACCGGGTGACCAACCTGGACGATGGGGTTTTCCATGGGCGTTCCTGGCGGGGGCATGCCCGCGGCTGGCGAGGCGAGGCCCGGGCCGGCGCACCCGGCCAGCGCGGCCACCAGCAGCGCCGCGGCGCCAGCGCCGGGCGAGGTGAGCGCCCCACGGCCGCGTCGGCGCCGAAGCCTCACGGGCCGACGAAGACCTCGACGTCGATGGTTCGCGCCGGGCCCTCGACCGACAGCGCACCGCCGGCGCCCGTCAGCGGCCCCTGCCCCTGCAAGCGAACGACGGGCCGCGGGCCGGCGCGCGCGACACACCCGCGCTGGGTGGGCGAGGCGCAGTCGGGCAGGGCGACGCCCCCCTCGGCGAAGGCCGCCTCGCCCGAGGGTGACGACGACCACGTGGTGCCGTCGCGCTCGACGAAGCGGGCGGCCCCGCCGGGCGCCCACCACACCACCCGCTCGCGCTCGACGTCGTCGAGGTCGACCGTCGGAGGCTCCGCCGGCACCAGGGTGTCGACGCGCTCCGGCAGCCGCGGCACCACCGCGCCCCGGCGCAGCCACGCCGGAATGTCGCCGGGCCCCGCCTCGGCCGTCACGTCTGCCGGGCCCACCAACCGGCCAGCGCCCGTCAACGGCACCCACTCCCCGGCCGGCACGTGCACCGCCCGCCGCGTCGCGCCCTCGTCGACGATGGGCGCCACCAGCAGGCTGGGGCCGAGCAGGTACTCGTCGCTCACCGTCCAGGCCAGAGCGTCGTCGGGGTGCTCGAGGAAGAGCCCGCGCATGATGGGCACGCCGGTGGCTTCGGCCTCGCGCGCCAGCCCATCGAGGTACGGGAAGAGCCCGACGTGCACCTTCGCCCACCGCTTGAAGTGCGCCAGCGTCTCGGCGTCCTTCTCGAAGCTCCAGTTGTCTCGCGGGTCGATGCCGTGGTGCGTGCGCATCACCGGCGACAGCGCGCCGAGCGTCGTCCAGCGGAAGAAGAGCTCCTTCGTCGAGTTCGGGTTCGTCGCCGACTGGTACCCGGCGATGTCGTGCGCGTACGTCGACACGCCGGCGAGCCCGAGGTTGATTCCCATGGGAATCACCGTGAAGAGCCCGTCGTCGCGTTGAAAGCTGGTGCGCTGGTCGCCGGCCCACACCACCGGCGCCAGCGAGTTGGTGCCGAACCACCCGGCCCGGGAGAAGAAGGCGAGCCGCGAGCCCGACGGGTCGCGCTCCCGCAGCACCTCGGCGTTGAGGCGCACCCACTCGGTCGGGTACCGGTTGTGCGCCTCGAGCGGGTTCTCGCCGCTGGCCAACACCGCGTCGTGCGGCAGCCACTCGCCGTAGTCCGCCATCCACCCCTTGAAGCCGACGTCGAGCGCGAGGCGCAGGTAGCGCTTCACCCACGCCCGCGTCTCGGGCCGCGACAGGTCCGCCAGCCCCGTCGGCTTGAAGGTCACGCCGTCGAAGAGATAGGGGGCGCCGCGCGCGGTGGTGACGAAGTGCCCGCCGGCGGTGGCCTCGTCGAAGATGCGCTCCTTCTCGACGATGAAGGTGTTGAAGTAGGCCTGCCAGTCGAAGCCCTGCGCCGCCAGCTCCGCCGCCAGCGCCTCGGCGCCCGGGTAGAGCGCGCGGTCCAGGTCCCACTCCTCCTCGAGCCGGTAGCCCATCGCGTTCTCCCGCCCTCCGCGGAAGTCCTCGGTCCAGATGGCTGACGAGGGAATGTCGTTGTCACGCAGCACCTTCGCGACGCGGCGCACCTCGGCCGAGCCGAAGATGGCGTCGTTCCACGGCGCGAAGGCCATCGTCGGCGCGCGCGCTGGCCGCCCCAGCACACCCGCGGTCGCCCGCGACAGGGCCGCCTTCGGCGTCTCGCCGTGGAAGACCCACAGGGTGAAGGCGTTGCTCCACACCTCGACGCGCCAGCGGCTCGCGTCGCCGGTGCACAGCTCGAAGACGCTGCGGGCGTCGCTCTCGGCCACCGCGATGAAGCCCCGGTTCGAGAGGAAGGTGGGCATCGGGTAGCTCGAGGCGTGGCGCGTGCCCTCGAGCATCCACGCCTCGGGGTACTCATCGTCGGCGAGGCGCTTGCCGATGCCGGGCTCGCTCGTCCACAGGGCGACGGTGTGGCCCCGGTGGTCGACGCCGTCGGCCTGGCCGCCGAAGCCGAGGAAGCGGTCGGTCTCGGCGCAGGCGAAGGACAGCGAGAGGCGGTTCACCGAGGGGTCGGCCGCGCGCACCGAGAGGGCCAGCGCTCCGTCGGTCGCCGTCGCCTCGACCGCGACGACGACCGCGCCCTGGGCGTCACGGTAGCTGCCACGGCCCGCGCTCGCCGAGAGCTGGTCCCACGAGAACTGCGCGGCCTCGACCCATGGCTGGGCGCCGTCGGTGACGCGCCAGCTGCCGTACTGCATCTCGTAGCGCGCCCTCGACGTGCGGACCGCCGCCTGGGCGCCCGTCGCGCCGGTCAACAGCGTGGCGCCCCGCGCCGACACCGAGAGGACCCCCTGCGAGACCGGCAGCTCGAAGCCACCCCACTGCGGAACGGACGGAGCACAGCCAGCCAGGACGAGCACCACGGGCACGAGACGCACGTGGTCCGTCATAGCGCAGGCGACCATCCGCGGGCGGGCCGGCGACGCGCGCACCCTCGTCGACGGCCGACAGCGTCACAGCTCGAGCGGCTGGCAGCGGAAGACGAGCTCGCGTGTCACATTCGCCCGCCTCGCCGCCGGGCGGGAGGCCACTGGGATGACCACCGTGGGCCCGAGCACCACCGTGGCCGTCGACACCTGGAGCGCGCCGTCATTGACCGCCTCGGCGGGTCCCCGGCAGTGCGCCTGCATCGCCGTCTCGGCCGAGCGCCGCCCCGGCGCTGAGTCCACGTACTGCACGCGATGCAGCCCCCCAACGCCGCGAATGACGAAAGCCGGCGCGGCGTCTGCACCGGGCGTGTACAGCTTCACGGGCTTGAGGCCGGCGCACCCGGCGAGGGCGAGGGCCAGCGCGACGCACGACCACGAAGAGCGCATGTGTTCTCCCTTGAAGACCAACGACCGGTGTGTCGCGACGGCGCCAGTGCACGTCAAGCCAACCGGGGCCTCGCACGGGGCCGCACGGCCACCCACTCAGACGAGCGGCCCTGTCGCGCCCCCGCTCGAACGGAGCCCCCACGCAACCTTCGGCCACGATGTCAGACGATGCTGTACACCTGCCTTCATCGAGCGACAGCCATCCGTTGCCCAGGCCCGTCTGGTGCTCCCCTCGAGCCGTGCCCACGGGCGCGTCAGCACGCTCGAAGCGCTCACGGCGCGCCGCGTGGCCGACGTCTTCACCCACCAACCGCTCTTCCTCGGGGCCACGCGTCTGTTCGGCCGCGGCACCTCCATGCACGCGGGGATGTCGACGTTGATGGCTGAGGCGTTCGCAATCAGTCAGCTGCCCGCGCCCCTTCGACGCGCCAACGAGGTGAGCTGGGTGCTCCGCGAGACGCTGTTTCAGACGCTCTGCGCGTCACGTCTGGCGGCGCCGTCACCGGCAGCGCTGGCGAGCCGTCTCGGCCTCGCGTACGCAGGCCGCCGATGCGATGGCTCGAGTGGGTTCAGACGCTGACGACCGTCTCGCAGCGCGGGCTCGCGTACTCGAAGGACCCATACGACCGGGAGAACTACGAGCTGGTGCGCGCGCTGTGCGCCGAGATGATTGCCCTCGGCTCCGGCGCGCCCCTCACGGACACCCTCTCGGCCCTCACGAACCAGACCGGCTACCCCACGCCGCGGGTCGACGTGCGGGCCGCGGTGGCCCACGACGGCCGCGTGCTGCTGGTGAAGGAGACGCAGGACGGCCGCTGGGCGCTCCCCGGCGGCTGGGCCGACCTCGGCGTCTCGCCCGCCGAGATGGCGGCGAAGGAGGTGCGCGAGGAGGCAGGCTACGAGGTGCGCGCGAGCCGGCTCCTCGGCGTCTTCGGCAAGAAGCTCGACCCGAAGAGCGTCTTCAGTGTCTACAAGCTCGTCTTCCTGTGCGAGCGCGTCGGCGGCGAGGCCCGCGTCGGGCACGAGACGAGCGCGGTGGGCTTCTTCGCGCGCGACGCGCTGCCGCAGCTCTCCCTGCACCGCACCCACCCACGACACCTCGAGGCCGTCTTCGCCCGCCTCGACGACCCCACCCTGCCGCCCTTCTTCGAGTGAGCGCCCCATCGGCCGCGGCGCGCGCGGCGTCGGCGGGCCGTCACTCGAGCAGCGCCAGCGCGCTGGCCGTCAGCACCTCGACGCCCACGTCGATGGCAGCCTCGTCGGGCAGAAACTGCGCGGCGTGCAGCGAGGGCAACCCGTCGCCCTTCGTCGCCGCGTACGTCGCCGGCGAGACGGCCCCCACCCACAGGAGCACCGAGGGGAAGCCGCCGGCGACGCCGTAGGCCCCGAAGTCCTCTCCGGCCATCGAGCGCTCCACCGCGCGCACCGCCCCGGCGGCGAGCCGCGACGTCAACACCGGCCGCAGGCGCTCCACCAGCGCGGCGTCGTTCACCGTCGCGTTCGCGCCGTTCTCGATTGTGATGGCGGGCGGCTTCGGCGACCGGCCACCCTCGGCCTCGGCCTTCGCCAGCCGCGTGAGGCCCTCGCGCAGCGCCTGGCGGGTGGCGTCGGTGTAGCTCCGCGCGGTCAACTGCAGCCGCACCTCGCCCGGCACGATGTTGTGCTTGGTGCCGCCGTGAATGCTGCCGACCGTCACCACCGCCGGCTCGAAGGGGCTGCGCTCCCGCGACACCAGCGTCTGCACCGCCGTCACGAAGCGCGCCGCGATGACGATGGGGTCCACCGTCTGGTGGGGGTACGCGCCGTGTCCCGACGCGCCGAAGAAGGTGACGTCGACGTTGTCGACGTTGGCGAGCGCCGGGCCGCTGATGAGGCCGACGGTGCCCGCCGGCAGCCCCGCGTGCGTGTGCAGGGCGAGCGCCGCCACGGGCCGGGGCACCTTCGAGAGCACCCCGTCCCTCAACATCGCGCTGGCGCCCGTGCCGACCTCCTCGGCCGGCTGCGCGAGGAACACCACCGTCCCCCGCCAACCGGCCCGCTGCTCGGCCAGCGCCACCGCCGCGCCCAGCCACGACGCCATGTGCAGGTCGTGCCCACACGCGTGCATCACCCCGGGGACCCGGCTCGCGTAGCTCGCGCCCGTCGCCTCCTGCACCGGCAGGGCGTCGAGGTCGGTCCGGAGCAGCACCGTCGGCCCGGCTCCGTTCGCCAGCACCGCGATGAACCCGGCCCCGCCCAGCTTCGCCGTCACCGCATAGCCGAGCGCCTTCAGCCGCGCCGCGAGCAGCGCCGCCGTCTTCACCTCCTGGCCCGAGAGCTCCGGCGCCGCGTGGAGCTGCCGGTAGACCGGCCGGGCCTCGGCGATGCCCTTCCCCAGGGCGTCGCCTGGGGGCACGGCGGCGAGGAGCGCGAGCGCGAGCATGGCGGTCATGGGCGCGTAGCTTGCGCTGGCCCGAGGGGCGCCGTCGACAGCGCCGGCTGGCGAGTCACGCACGGCGTTGGAGGGACTCGGGGTCGCCACGACGGCGTCTGCCACCGCTCGCGACCTGCCGGGCGACGCCGTGGCGCTGGGAGCCCGTGCGCCCGAGGGCACGACCGGCGCGGAGGTGAACCAAGGCCGGGGGGCAGCCCCCCCCCGAACGGCGCGAGGCTCACCCGAACGCGGCGTGGTGGGCCCGCGCCCCAGCCGACCGACGACGTGTCGGGCGACCGGCCCCGGGCTCGGGGGGCGCTCCGAGGCCTCGGGCGACCAGGGGAAGGATGCACGCCGGCCTCGGGCGTGACGACCAGGGCCGCTGGAACGCGCTCGCCCGAGGCTGGAGCGCTCGCTCGAGGCGCGCGGGGCGACCTCGCGGCGCCCGGCGCAGACGCGGCTGCGCGCGGTGGATTTCGTGGAACCGCCCGCCGGTTTGGAGCAAGCAGGCCCGCGATGCCCTGGTACCTGTGGACGCTCGCCGCGCTGGCCACCCTCATTGCCGTGGGGTGGTTCGTCGTGCCTTCGCTGCTGCGCGCGCTCATCAAGCGGCGCCTGTCGAACTACCGCGTCGAGGTGACGGTACCCGACCCCGGCAGGCCGGAGCGCCTGACGTCACCCCGGCGGGTGGCCGTGCTCGGCGGCGGCGTCGCCGGCCTCACCGCCGCCATCACGCTGGCCCGGCGTGGCTTCGAGGTCGAGCTCTTCGAGGCCAACGCCTACCTCGGCGGCAAGCTGGGCAGCTGGAAGGTGCCCCTGCCCGGCGGCGACGAGGCCTGGGTCAGCCACGGGTTCCACGCGTTCTTTTCGAACTACTTCAACCTCAACCGCTTCCTCGACTCGCTGGGCCTGCGGCGCGAGTTCACCAGCATCGGCGAGTACGTCATCCTCGGCACCGACGGCGCCGAGGTGCGCTTCGGCGCGCTCGACACCACGCCGGTCTTCAACCTCTTCTCCCTGGCCCGGAAGGGCGTGTTCCGCTTCCGCGACGTGCTGAAGGCGCCGGCCCGCGACGTCTTCGGCGTCTTCCTCGAGTACGACGAGCGAGAGACGTTCGCCCGCTACGATGACGTCTCGTTCGCCGACTTCGACCGCCTCACGAAGCTGCCACCGCGGCTCAAGCTCGCCTTCAACACCTTCGCGCGCGCGTTCTTCTCCGACGAAGACAAGCTCTCGCTCGCCGAGCTCATCAAGTCGTTCCACTTCTACTACCTCGGGCAGGACGGCGGCCTCGTCTACGACTACCCGGTGCACGACTACGAGCCGCAGTTCCTCTCGCCGATGCGCCAGGAGCTCGACCGCCACGGCGCGAAGGTGCACCTGTCGACCCGCGTCGAGCACCTCGAGGCCCTCGACAGGGGCTTCCGCGTCAACGGGAGCGCCTTCGACCGGGTGGTGCTGGCGACCGACGTGGTGGGCGCCCGCAGCGTCGTCACCGCCGCCACCGGCCTGCCCGACGCCGTGAAGGCGCCCTTCGCGCAGCTCGCCACCGGCCAGCGCTACGCCGTGCTGCGAATCTGGATCGACAAGGACGTGCGCGAGGGCTTCCCCCCCTTCGTCATCACCGACCGCGAGCAGGTGCTCGACGCCTTCGCGACGTACCACCGCTTCGAGCACGAGGCGCAGACGTGGGCAAAGAAGCACGGCGGCGCGGTGCTCGAGCTGCACTGCTACGCCGTACCCGAGGCGCTCTCGCCCGACGAGGTGCGCACCGCGCTGCTCGGCGAGTTCGAGCGCTTCTTCCCCGAGGTGAAGGGCTTCACCCTGAAGCACGAGGTGTTTCAACTCAACCGCAACTTCACCGCCTTCCACCTCGGCATGTACCGGCACCGCCCGGGCGTCGAGAGCGGCGCGCCCGGGCTGGTGTGCGCCGGCGACTGGGTGAAGCTGCCCTTCCCCGCCATGCTCCTCGAGGCGGCCTGCGCCAGCGGGCTGCTCGCGGCGAACGCGCTCTTGCGCGAGGCAGGCCTGCGCGAGGAGCCCATCTCGTCGGTCCCCCCGCGGGGCGTGATGGCCGGCCTGCCGCAGCCCCCCGCGCGCAAGCAGCTCGTCCCCGGAGCCGGGAAGACCCCGTGAGCGCCACGCGCCCCACGATGCTGGTGACCGGCGCCAACACCGGCATCGGCCTGGCGACGGCGACCGCCCTGGCCTCGACGGGCGCGCGGCTGCTCTTCGCCGGGCGCTCGAAGGAGAAGAACCTCGCCGCCATCGCCCAGGTTCGCGCCGCCGCGGGCCACGACGACCTGCACTTCGTGCCGCTCGACCTCGCCGACCTCGCCCAGGTGCGCCAGTGCGCCGACGCGCTGAAGGCCGCCCACGAGCGGCTCGACGTGCTGGTGCTCAACGCCGGGCTGGTGCGCGTCCGCGCGCTCACCGCCCAGGGCTACGAGATGACCTTCGGGGTCAACCACCTGGGGCACATGCTGCTGACGCTCCTGCTCGAGCCGCTCCTCGTCCGGGCGGTGCCGTCGCGCGTGGTGGTGGTGGCCAGCCGCGCGCACGAGCGCACGCGGCGCCCCATCGACTTCGCTTCGCTCCGGCGGACGACGGCGTCGTTCACCGGGTGGCGCGAGTACCAGCAGTCGAAGCTGGCCAACATGCTGTTCGCCTTCGAGCTGGCGCGGCGGTGGCAGTCGAAGGGCGTCACCGTGCACGCCGTGCACCCGGGCGTCATCGCCTCGGACATCTGGCGCGTCGCGCCGACGCCGCTGCGGCAGCTCGGGCGGCTGCTCATGCGCACGCCCGAAGAGGGCGCCCGCGCCAGCGTGCACTGCGCCACGTCAGCGGATGCGGGCCGGGAGACGGGCCGGTACTTCGACGAAGATGGCTCGCCCCGGCAGCCGAGCCCGCTCGCGCTCGATGTGTCCGCCCAGGCGGCGCTGTGGGCCTGGTCGATGGAGGCCCTCGCGCCCTTCCGCTGAGCCGCCCTGCTCGCCGTCAGGGGCAGCTGCCGCCGTCGGGGCGGTCGGCGTCACAGCCGTCGGGGAGCCGGGCGAACCCGCACTTCTTCTTCCCCTCGGGGGTCTCGACGAGGCGGCAGTCGCACTCGGGCACCAGCGCCGCGCACGCCTCATTTTGCGCCGCCGTCGGGTTCGCGAGGCTCTCGGCCGTCGCCGCCCGCTGAAGGCACGTGTTGCGGTCGAAACTGCTCTGCTGACACTCGCAGAGCCGCTCGGAGAGCTGCCGACAGGGGCTCTTGCAGCCGGAGGCGGCCACGAGGACGGCGACCACGAGGAGCAGCGTCTTCATCAAGGCGCGCACCCTGCCACACTCCACCGGCACCGGGGCGCCGAAGTTCGGCCAGCCCTGAACGGTCAGCGGGGCCCCAACGCCGCCTGCACCGTCTCGCGCAGGTAGCGCGCCGCGAGGCCGACGGTGCGCTCAGCGCTCTGCGGTGTCCGGGTGAGCGACGGCGCCACCTCCATCACGTCACCACCGAGCAGGCCCACCTCGGCACCGAGCCGCCGAATCAGCGCGCACACCCAATCGGGCTCGAGCCCGCCTGGCTCCGGCGTACCCGTGGCGTCGGCCCAGGCCGCGTCGGTGCCGTCGATGTCGTTCGAGAAGAGCACCTTCGTGACGCCGCTCGCGCGCACGTGGGCCAGCACCTGGTCGAGGGCGCCGCCTGGGTCGGCCCGCACGTCGCGCGCCCAGAACTGCCGCACCCCCAGCGTCGACTCCCAGTGCGCCTGCGTACGCTGGGTGGCGCGAATGCCCACCTGCGTGAGGCGCCCCTCGCGGCCCAGCACCTCGTTCGCGTGCCAGCTCCAGGTGGCGAAGCAGTACTTCACGCCGAGCCGCTCCTCGAGCAGGTCCGTGTGCGCGTCGCTCTGCACGATGCCCCAGGGCGCCCCGCCGCGCACGGCGTTCAGCGGGCGCACCACGGGCCAGGCGGTCGAGTGGTCGCCGCCCAGCGAGAACACCTTGAGGCCCGGGTTGAGGCCCAGCAGCAACGCCCAGGCGCGCTCGGCGATGGACAGCGGCGAGACGGGCAGCGCGCCGGCCTCCGGGTGCCCCGGGTAGAGCGCCGCGCGGCTGGCGGCGAGCTGCGCCGCCGACAGCATGTCGTCGTGCAGCAGCTGCGGCACCACGAAGACGTCACCCACGTCGACGAGCCCCATCGCCTCGCAGCGGGAGGGCCAGTCGGCGTCGTCTGCGAGCAGCCGCGCCCGGATGGCCTGCGGCCCCAGGTTCGCACCCCGCTGAAACCCCGCGCCGACGTCAGAGGGAATGCCCAGCAGCACGCCCCTCGCCGTGGCGACGCGCTCGAGCGCCTCGCGAAAGCGCCGCTGCACCGCCTCGTCGGAGTCCACCCGGTACAGCGAGCGCTGCAGCGCCTGCTGCTCGGCCCGCCCGGTCGACACCAGGTACAGCCCGGCCCCGGCTGGCCTCAGGAGGGTCGCGAGCTCGTCGAGCGGCGTCATGCGCACCGTCATGCCGCGACGCTGGGAGGCCCACAAGAGCGCCTCGGGGCGAACGTCGCCGCGGCGCCCCGGCGCCGGGCCAGGCCTGTCCCGGGCAACCTCGCCCCCACGACGGCTGTCCCGGCGATGGCCGCGGCCCCCGTGGCGGCCGGCCGGTCACCGGTGGCCGACCCCTCGGGCCCCCGCTCGACCGCCTGACATCGCACGCGCGCAGCGCCGCCGCAGCGGAGGGCCCCGCCTGACTGCCCGACGCCGTCGACTCCGCAGCCGACGCGGAGTCAGGCGCCGCCCCGCATGGAGCCCCGAGGCGGCTTCGGGTTGGCGCGCCGCTCGTGTAAGGCGGGCGCGCCCGTGGCCGAGACCGCGCCTCCCCTCAGCAAGCAGCTCAAGCGCGGCGCCCGCTACCTCGTGCTGCGCCTCGCCGCCGCCCTCACGGCGCAGCTACCGGTGCGGTGGGTGTCAGGCCTCGGCGCCTGGCTGGGGCGCGCGGCCTTTGTCGTCGCCCGCGGCGAGCGGCGCAAGGCGCTCCGCCACCTGGCCCTCGCCTTCCCCGAGAAGTCCGCCTCGGCGCGCGACGCCATCGCCCGGGCCAGCTTCGAGCACCTCGGCCGCTGCGTCGGCGAGCTCGTCTGCGCGCGGCAGATCGACCGCCACCTCGACGAGTGGGTCGAGTGGCCCGCCGCCGACCGGGCGCTCCTCGACGCGGCGCTGGCGCGCGGGAAGGGCGTCGTCTTCGTGTCGGGGCACGTCGGCAACTGGGAGCTCACCGCCCGCGGCGTCACCGCCCGTGGCTACGACGGCGCCACCATCGCTCGCGAGGCCAGCGACCCCCGCACCACCGCGCTCATCGCGCGCCTGCGCGCCTCGGGCAACACCGGCACCATCTGGCGCGGCCACCCGGGCGCGGCGAAGGCGATGCTGAAGCAGCTCCGCGCGGGGAAGATTTTGGGCCTGCTCATCGACCAGGACACGAAGGTGCAGTCGGTCTTCGTGCCCTTCTTCGGCCACCTCGCCTCGACGCCCCGCGCCGCGGCGGACCTCGCCCTGCGTACCGGCGCCGCCCTCGTCGTCGGCACCTGCCCCCGCGTCGCGCCGTTCCGCTACCGCCTCTCGCTCGTCGAGGTGCCCCTCCCCGAGACCGCCGACGAGGCCGCCGTCGTCGCCCTCACCGCCACCCTCACCCGGCGCCTCGAGGACGTCGTTCGCCAACACCCGGAGCAGTGGGTGTGGATGCACGAGCGCTGGAAGCGGCGCCCTCGAGACGAGGAGGGGCCTCACCCGGCCGCCCCGCGGCGCCCCTGACGAGCGCCCGCCCGCCGGCCTCTCCGACGTCAGCCACTCGAGCGCTCGAGCCCGGCCACCAGCGCGTTGGCCTCGCCGAGCAGCGCCGCCACCGCGCCGTGGGCCTGCTGCGTCAGCGCATCCCTCGCGTCGAGGCCGAGGCCCTTCGTCTCGAGCGGCCGCCCGATGACCAGCGCCGCCGGCTTCGGGCGGATGGCGACGGTGCCCTTGGGCAGGATGGCGTGCGTCCCGCCGATGGCCGCCGGCACCAGCGGCACCTGCGCCTCGAGGGCCATGATGGCCGCCCCCTTCTTGAAGGGCCGCAGCACCCCGTCGTCGCTGCGCGTCCCCTCGGCGAAGAAGACGACGCTGACGCGCTCCCGCACCTGCCGCGCCGCCTCGCGCAGCTTCGCCTTGTCGCCCTCGCCTCCCGTGCGGTCGACGAAGACGTTGCCGGCGCGCTCGAGCGCGTAGCCGAACACCGGCACCCGCCGGAGCTGCTGCTTCGCCACGAAGCGAAGGTGCCGCCGCACGTGGCGGTACAGCACCATCGCGTCGAAGTTCGACTGGTGGTTCACGCACAGCACGAAGTTGGAGGCCGGCAGGTGCTCGAGCCCACGGCACACCGTCTTCACGCCCGACAGCCGCAGCGCCGAGTCGGCCCAGAGGTGAATCGCCGGGTCCGGTGCGCGCTCGTCGACGTACGACAACGCCGTCACCAGCGACGAGAAGGTGCCGGTGAGGCCCACCAGCCCGGCGCCCGAGAGGGCAGTTCGAAGGAGCGCTCTCACACGAAGTCCTTTGCGGGGAACAACAGCACGTCGGCGATGTGAGTGTGCCGGAGGAGCAGCATCAACACCCGGTCGAAGCCAACCGCGATGCCCGCCGAGGGCGGCATGCGCCCGACGGCCTCGAGGAACCGCTCGTCGAGCGGGTAGACGGGCCGGCCGAGGGCGCGGCGGAGCCCCTGCTCCTCGACGAGGCGCCGCCGCTGCTCCGAGGCGTCCGTCAGCTCCGAGAAGCCGTTCGCCAGCTCGACGCCCTGCACGTACAGCTCGACGCGCTCGGCGACCGTCGGGTCGCCCGGCTTGAGCCGCGCCAGCGAGGCCATCGACGCGGGGTACTCGACGAGGAACGTCGGGCGCTCCCGGCCGAGCTGACGCTCGACCCGCTCGAGGAAGACGTGAAAGAAGACGTCGTCGAAGCTCGTCGAGGTGCCGGTGTACACGCCGCGCGCGTCGGCGGCCCGCTTCAGCGAGGGCCCGTCGGCGTGCGCCCGCAGGTCGAGGTCCGCGTAGCGCACGAGGGCGTCGCGCACGGTGAGGCGCTCGAACGGCGTCTTCGAGAAGAGGCCCAGGCCCGGCGCGACGGCCTGCTCCCCTGCAGCCAGCACCCGCTCGAGGTCGCCCATGATGGCGCCGTAGTCGGCGTGCGGCCGGTAGAACTCGAGCATCGTGAACTCGGGGTTGTGGTGCCCCGACACCTCACCGTTGCGGAACGTCTTGCAGAGCTGGAACAGCGGCGGGCAGCCCGGGTCGGCGAGCAGCCGCTTCATCGCGTACTCGGGGCTGGTGTGGAGCGCGAGCGTGCGCCGCGCGCCCACGTCCGTCTGGGGCACGAAGGGCACCTCGAAGGGGTCGATGTGGGGCTCGAGCCCCGGCGTCGGGACGAGGCACGGCGTCTCGATCTCGAGGTACCCCATCGCCACGAAGGCCCGCCGCAGGGCCGCGGAGAGCGTCTGACGGGCCCGCGCGGCGGCCCACTGCGTCGGCGTCGGCATCGGGGCGCGTTTGCCACGAAGCGCCCGCCCTGACGAGCCGGCAAGCGCCTCGACAACCGACCCGGGGCTCGCCGCCCGGCCACCGCTCGGGCATATGGCCGTCCTCATGCGCCGCCCCCCGCCGCTCGCCCTCGTCACCCTCGCCTGCGCCGCCGCGCTCTCGTGCCCCAGGCCCGACGCGAGCGTGCAGCCCGACCGGGGCGCGGCGCCTCTGGACGCGGGCTCGCCCGTTGACCCGGAGCTGGTGCAGCTGCGCGCGGCCCTCCTCGGGCTCGAGCGGGACGTCGGGGCGGCGATGCGGTCGACGGACGAGGCGCTGTGGGCGCACTGGACCACCGGCGCCCGGCTCGACCTGTCGGCCGCGACGGCCGCGCGGGCCGCCCTGGTGACGCCCGAGCGCTTCGCGCTGCTCCAGCGGGCGACGGCGCGCGACGCCGACGACCCGCGCGCCCTCATGCACCTCGAGGCACACCTCTCGTCCGAGCGCGTCGCCCTCGCCCTCGCCGCCGACGGCGAGGCCCTCACCGCGCGCGAGAGCGCCCTCACCTTCTCCGTCGAGGGCAAGGAGGTGCGCTGGCGGGAGCTGAACCGCCTGCTCGCAGCCGAACGGAGCGCGCTCAAGCGCAAGGCGCTCTGGACGGCCTCGCTCACCGCCGCCGCGACGCTCGAGCGCGCGCTCGAGGCCCGCGACGCGAAGCTCGCCGCGCTGCTGGCGCCGCAGCGCCCCTTCGACGCGCTGGCGGCCCAGCGCGACGTCGAGCCAGAGGCCATGCGCCGGGTCGCCGAGGGGGTGCTGACGCTCACCGGCGAGGCCTGGCGCCTCACGCTCGAGCGCCTCAACGCCGCCGACACCAGGCTCCCCCTGGGCGCCCTCACCCGCGCCGACCTGCCGCGCCTCTTGCGCGTCCCGGCCGACGTCGAGCTCGCCTTCGACCCGAAGGCCTTCGCGCCGCGCGCCACCTCGCTGCTCGAGGGCCTGGGCCTCGGCCGCGTCGAGGGCCTGACGCTCGACCTGGCGGAGTCACCGAAGAAGCACCCCCTGCCCCTCACCGTCGCCCCCGGCGGGCCGGCCGACGTGCGCCTCAGCGTTCGCCCACTCGGGGGCCTGCGCGACCAGCAGCTCCTCTTCTCGGAGCTCGGCGTCGCGCTGGCGCTGCGGCATGCCGCGACGGGCCGGCTCGCCTTCGACCGCCTCGGAGACCCGGCCGTCACCCAGGTGACGGGCGAGCTGCTGGCGCTGCTGCCGCTCGAGCCCGCCTGGCTCGACGCCGTCGGAGTGCGGCCCGAGGCCCGGCAGACCGTCATCGACGCCGCCGCGGCGCAGCGGCTCTTCCTCGTGCGCCGCGCTGCCGTCACCTACCTCGCACGCCTCGACGCCGTGGAGGCTGGCGACGCCCAGGCGAGCGCCCGCGCCGCGGCCCTCTTCACTCGCGCCCTCGGCGTCCAGCACACCGAGGCCGACATGGCGCGGCTGCGCTCCGACACCGACGACGCGCTCCGCTCGGCCACGACGCTCCGGGCGATGCTCCTCGCCGAGGCCCTGCGCCAGGCGCTGGCGAACGCCTACGGCCCCACCTGGTTCCGCGAGAAGGCCACCGGCACGGCCCTCGTCGAGCTGTGGCGAGCCGGCACCTCGAGCGCCGCCGAGGAGCGGCTCGTGCCGCTGGGCGACGCGCTCACCGCCTTCTGGGAGCGCACCGTCAGCCTCACGCCGGTGGGCCTGCCCGCCGACGGGGGCGTGGTGGTGCGCCCGTGGCCCGCCCTGCGCGAGGGGCCGGAGCGGCCGATGTCGACGGCCCGCCCCTGGCCGCGCCCCATCGGCCCCCCCATCACCGACGGCGGCACGCAGGTGCGCGACTGGCCGTCGATGACGCCGCGAGCGGTCGACCTGCGCTGGGTGCCGCGGCCCTGGCCCCAGCTGCAGGAGCGCCAGGTGCAACGCGACGACGCGGGGGTCGGCCCGGCGCCGTGAGCCCCGGGTGGGCCGCTGCGAGCCCATCGCGGCGCTCCGGGACGACGCGCCGAACCCTCGCCGCCGCCAGCTCCGCGTGGGCCGCTGCGAGCCCATCGCGGCGCGCCGGGACGACGCGCCGGCCCCTCGCCGCCGTGAGCTCCGCGTGGGCCGCAGAGAGTCCATCGCTGCGCGCCGGGACGACGCGCTGGCCCCTCGCCGCCGTGAGCTCCGCGAAGGCCGCAGAGAGTCCATCGCTGCGCGCCGCGACGACGCGCTGGCCCCTCGCCGCCGTGAGCCCCGCGGGGGCCGCAGAGAGTCCATCGCTGCGCGCCGGGACGACGCGCTGGCCCCTCGCCGCCGTGAGCCCCGCGTGGGCCGCAGAGAGTCCATCGCGGCGCTCCGCGACGACGCGCTGGCCCCTCGCCACCGTGAGCTCCGCGTCAGCAGGCAGGTACCTCGTGATGTCCCCTGATCACGCCGCAACGCCCCACCGCCGTCCACGACGAGCGCGTGAGCCGCGAACACGTCGCATCGGCCACGGGCGACGCCGAAGGAATCTTCACACCGGGATGCTCGAGCATGACCTCGCGAGGAGGCGGACGCGGCGCGTACGGCTGGCGGCGAGGCTTTGGGGGTCGTGGCCGGTTCCCCCCGCGCCGGTCCGGTGACGCCGCCCCTGAAGCGCGCCTTCGACCGCAGCTGGTGCGCGGAACACTTCGGAGCGCCTCGCTCACCGCCCGACGACTCAGCGGCGGCCGAGCAGGAACCGCGCCGCATCGGCGAGGGCGGCCACCAGGCCCTTCTGCTGAATCGCCTCGAGCTCGCCCCCATCGAGCCAGACGCCGTGGCAGTGCGCGCAGAGGTCGAGCACCACCAGGTGATCGCGCTCGCTCTGCACCTTGGCGAGGTGACGCGCGGGAACGCAGCGCGGGCACGTCAGCAGCTCGGCCTGGAGCTCCGGCGGGGGCACGTGGCGCAGCTCGATCCAGCGCACCTCCACCACCTCCTCGAGCTGGGCGAGCGCCGGCCGCTCCAGCCAGACGCCGCGGCACCGCGCGCAGCCGAGGCCAGCCACCGAGGGCGTCCTCGGGTCCGGGGTCGACGGCTCGAGGGCGAGGTCACAGCGCGGGCAGCGCATGCTTGAGGGGTCTTCGCCGACGAGCCGGGAGTTCGCGTCACCGCGCGGGTGGAGCGACGCCGGACGCGGTACGGAGCGGCCCGCTCCACACGCCGGCCCCCACCCGTCGGGGCGTCACAGCAGCTTCATCAGCTCGGCCTTCTTGGCGGCAAACTCCTCGTCGGTGATGAGCCCCGCGCCCTTCAGCTCGTTGAGCTGCTTGAGCCGGTCCATCACCGAGGGGCCCGCCGGGGCCGCGGCCGCCTGCGGCTGCTGCGCGGCCTGCTGCTGGTTCTGATTCATGAACATCTGGGCCATGCCGAAGCCCATGCCCATGCCCATGCCCCCGAGCGCGTTCCCCGCGCCCCCGCCGCCCTCGCCGCCGCCCTTCGCCATGCCCTCGGCCGCGCCCAGCATCGCCTGGCCCTGCGCGTACTGCTGGAAGCCGCCGGCGAGCCGCGAATAGGCCACGTCCTTCGACAGCTTCTTCAACGTCGCCTCGTCCTCGGGCTTGATGCTGATGGTGAAGTTGCCGAAGGACGTAATCTTCACGCCGTAGTTCTGCGTGTGCTTGTCCATGCCGGCGATGACCTCTTCCTCGATCTCCTCGGTGTACGCGCCCGAGGTCACGTCGAGGAGCGGCCACTTCTTCTTCACCAGCAACTCGGCGATGCGGTCCTTGATGACCTTCATCACCTGGCTCTTGAACCAGCCGACGAAGCCCTCGTTGCTCGTCTTCTGCAGACCCACCATGCCGACGAGCAGCTTCTCGGGGTCGACGACGCGCTGGGCGAAGTCGCCGTACACCATCGTGCCGATGGCGAGGCCCGTCTCGGGGTCGCGCGCGTCACCGATGGGGCCGCCGAACTTGATCTGCGTGAACTCGCGCGTGCTGACGAAGTAGATCTCGGCGATGAACAGGTCGCCGCCGGTGACCTTCTCGAGCAGCTTCGACAAGAACGGAAGGTTGTTCGACTCGAGGCTGTGGCGCCCGGGGCCGAGCTTGCCGACCACCTGCCCGTCCTTGACGAAGAGGCACAGCTCGTCGGCCTGCACGGTGAGCTGGGTGAAGGCCCGGACGTTGCGCTCGGGGTACTTGTAGATGATCTGGTCCTTCGCGTCGTCGGCGCGGGCGATGAAGTTCCGCTTGGCCTCCGCTGCGGCCGACGAAGCGACGTTCTTGATCGAGTCGAAGATTCCCATCCCATCCTCCTGCGTAGGGCGCCCACGGGAGGCGCACCGAAGTGACACGACGTGGCGCTCAACGAAATCGCGTTCAAACCATTGCATGGGGCCTCGGGCCGCAAAAGGCGGGAATTCCAAAGGGCCTCATGGTCAAGTCGTCACGATGGACGAGCGGCTCCACAAGCACGGGCGCTTCTTCGACGTCTGGTCGCGCTTCTATCGAAGCAACCCATTCGGCCAGGAGCTCCGCCGCATTCAGCGCCTGGCCATCGAGCGGCTTCGACTGGTGCCCGGGCAGGTGGTGCTCGACCTGGGCTGCGGCCCCGGTGACGGCGCCGCCCGCATCGCCGAGCTGGGCGCCATCGCCATCGGCCTCGACTACTCGGCGGGAATGCTCGACTCCGCGCGACGCGAGCCGCGGCTCACGAACCGGCTCCTCCGGGGAGACGCCGGCCGTCTGCCCTTTCGCGACGGCGCCTTCGATAAGCTCGTCTGTACGAACTCGTTCCACCACTACCCGGACCACTTCAAGGCGCTGTGCGAGATGCGGCGCGTGCTCAAGCCCGGGGGCCTGCTGGTGCTGGTCGACCCGCGGCGCGACCACCTCTTCGGCTGGGGTGCCATCGACCTGGTCGAGAACGCCGTCTTCGGCCTCGAAGAGGTGCGCATCTTCTCGGTGACGCAGTGGTGCCAGCTGCTCGGCGAAGCCGGCTTCTCGGACTACCGCGTCGACCGCGGCCGCATCTGGAGCCCGGTCGAGTGGGCCGAGGCCTTCATTGAGGCGCGCGCCTGACGCCGGGCCGTCACCCCTCGAACGCGGCGCGCACGTCACGGGCCGCCTTCACGCCGGAGCGCACCGCCCCCTCCATGTAGCCCTGCGCCGAGAGGTCGGTGTGCTCGCCGGCGAAGAAGACGCGCCCCTCAGGCTCGCCCTCGCAGCCCCGGAACGCGGTGACCTGGCCGGGGCCGTAGAGCGCGTAGCCCCCCTTCGCGAGCGGCTCGTCGGACCAGGGCACCGTCACCTGCTCGCCCGGCCTCGCCGCGGCGCGCGCTCCGGGGAAGACGCGGTTGAGCACCTCGAGCATGGCCGCGCGGCTCAGGTCGTCGTCCACCTTCCCGATGAGACGCCCGTCGGTGCCGCCGATGAAGAAGGTGATGACACCGTGCTCGCTGTCCTGCATGC
>JADCJJ010000380.1 GCA_020247085.1 Myxococcaceae bacterium
GATCTGCGCGTGGTCTGGCCCGACGACCTGGGCCCCCCCTCCGGCGAGCACGTCATCGCCGCCGTCGGCGCCAGCGGCGCGCGCGCCGAGATCCGCGCCTACCTCGAGTCTCGCGGGTTCCTCGAGACGGAGCACTTCACCTGCGCCGCGTGAGTGCTCGGGGCCGCGGTGGGTCTGACCAAGCGCGTCAACGGGAAAGGGTTGCCGGCGACCCTCACCAGCCTAAGACGCGGTCTCATGCCGAATTCCGCCCGCCTGTCGTTCCTCGCCGCCGTCGGCCTCGCCACGGCCGTGTCCGCCCAGACGTTGCAGTACCAGGGGCCACCGCTGCACCGCGTCGTGCATCGGAACACCTTCGCGCTCAGGTACAACCCGCTCGGCCTGCTCTACGAGGGCCGCTTCACCTACCGCCTGCGCCTGTTCGAGAGCGACTCCATCGCGCTGCGCGACAACTTCATCGGCGTCGGGCTCACCCCCGTCGCCAGCCCGGCCTTCATTCGCGCCGGCGCCTACGTCGAGGTGCAGCCGCTGACGGTGCTGGGGTTCTGGGCCTCGTACACGTTCGTGCAGTACTTCGGCACGTTCAACCTGTTCCAGTCGTTCCCCTCGGCGCGGAGCAACTTCTCGGACGCCGAGATCAGCCGCCTCGGGGCGCTCGACCGCGGCCCGGGTCCATGCCCGGGGCAATGTGGCCCCGGTGAGTACGTCACCAACGGCACCGAGCTCACCATCGGCGCCGACTTCCAGGCCAAGGTGCTCGATTTCGTGGTGCGCAGCCGTGCCCGCCTCGTGCGCGCCGACATGCGGCTGCGCGACGGCGACACGGTGTTCTACGACCAGTTCTATGACGTGATGGTGCCCAACCGGGGCTGGTACTACGTCAACGACTTCGACCTGCTGTACCAGTCGCCCAACAAGCGCCTCGTGGTCGGCGGGCGGTACACGCACACGTACATGTTCTACAGCCAGGCTCGGCACTTCCAGAGCGGCGAGGAGTTCGACCCGGGCATCAACAACATGCACCGCGTGGGGCCCTTCGCGGGCTACACGTTCAAGATCGACGACGGCGCGGCGTTCAACAACCCGACCGTCTTCGTCCTCGTCCAGTGGTGGCTGCAGAACGTCAACCGCACCGGCACGGCGCGCAACCCGGATGGCATCTCGCAGGCGCTCCCGCTCATCGGGTTGGGCTTCCAGATGACCGGCGACTTCCTGCCGGTGCCGAAGCCGGCGCCGCGGGCCGAGAACGCCGCCCCCGCGCCGACGCTCGAGCAGGCGCTGTCGCAGGTCGAGCGGCAGTCCGACGTCACCTTCTGACGGCTCGCCGCGTGAGCCCACCGCGTGGGCCGAACGCCCCCCGGTGGCCCACGTGACGGCCTGACCGACGCAGCACGCCGTCTCGTGACGCGAGCTGGCGCCGCGGGCGCTCCTGGAGACGGGAGCGCCCGTCGTCATTCCTGGCGTCGCACGCGCGGGCCGCAGGATGACGAGGGGTGATTGGAGAGGGAGCCCCGGGGCTCAGGGGCGTGCTTCGCGCACCGCCGGGAAGTCACCCGGCGTCGGGGCCTCGAAGGCGTACGGGGTGATGACGAGCCGGGCGGCGTGGAGGAGGCAGCGCGGGCCGGTGGAGCCGCCGTAGAGGGCGTCGCCGACGATGGGGAACCCCAGCGAGGCAAGGTGCGCGCGCAGTTGGTGGGTGCGGCCCGTTCGAGGCGTCAGCTGCACCAGCGCCTGCGCGCCGTCGTCCCACAGGCGCTCGAACTCGGTCTCGGCCGACAGCCCGCCCCCGGTGCGCACCGCGCGCCAGCGACCGGGCCGGGTCGGGTCCTTTTGCAGGGGCGTGTCGATGCGCCCCGACGCGGGGACGCCGGTGGCGACGACGGCGAGGTAGGTCTTCCTGGCCTCGCCCTGCCGGAAGGCCGCTGCCAGCGCGCGGGTGGCCGTCTCCGAGGCGCCGAAGACGGTGACGCCGGACGTCTCACGGTCGAGCCGGTGGACGAGCCCCGCGGGGCGGCCGAGGTGGGCGCTGGCGAGGTCGAGCAGGCTGCGCTCGCCGTCGGGCGTCGGCTGGGCGGGCAGGCCCGGCGGCTTGTCGACGGCCAGCACCGCGTCGTCCTCGAACAGCACCACGAGCGGGGCAGGCGTGGGCCGGGCGGGCTCGGCCGACGACGCGCCGCGCGCCTCGAGCACGACGCTGATGGTTTCTCCGGGGAGGACGACCCGGGCGACGTCGCGCACCCGCCGCCCATCGACGAAGACAGCGCCGGCCTCGACTCGCCGCTGCGCCAGGGGCGTCGCCTCCCGAAGGGCCTCGGCCAGGAGCCGCGTCACCGGCGCCCGCCGCTCGGCGACGAAGGTGCGTCGCTTCACGGGCAGCTCCGGCCGGAGCGCGCGTCATCGGGGGGCATGTCGGGCATCTGGCGCTGCATGTCGCATTGACGGGCTTTACCCATGGAGAAGACTGGGAGCCACCGTGGAGCTGAGCGTCAACGCCATCTTGTCCGAGGTCGACGACTTCCTGAAGGAGTCGGGGGCCCAGGCCTACCGGGCCGCCGCGGGCCTCGAGGCCCATCGGCCGACGGCGGCGCGCCTCGCCGGGCTCGTCGCCGGCACCCGCGCTGA
>JADCJJ010000381.1 GCA_020247085.1 Myxococcaceae bacterium
GCGGTGAGCGTCTTGCCGCTCCCCGTCGGCGCGAGGATGAGGGTGGACTCGCCGCGCAGCAGCGGCGGCCAGCCGAGCGCCTGCGGCCGGGTGGGGCCGTCGAACGACTGACGGAACCAGCCGGCCACCGCCGGGTGGAAGCCGTCGAGCACGCTGGCCTGAGCTGCCGTCACGCCCGCGCTTGTAACCGGCCCCAGCGCCCCCCGCCCGCCGCTCGCAGCGCCCGGGGGCCTCGGCGCGAGGGGGCAGGCGAGCGCCGGGAAAGTGCGGTATCGCTGCGCCCCCATGAGCGACACCCGTTCCCTCAACTTCATCGAAGCGCTGGTCGAGGCCGACAACGCCTCGGGCCGGTGGCAGGGCCGCGTGCACACCCGGTTTCCCCCGGAGCCCAACGGCTACCTGCACGTCGGCCACGCCAAGAGCATCATCCTCAACTCGGGCCTGGCGAGGCGCTACGGCGGCAAGTTCAACCTGCGCTTCGACGACACCAACCCGGCGAAAGAGGAGCAGGAGTACGTCGACAGCATCGTCAACGACGTGCGCTGGCTCGGCGGCGAGTTCGAAGATCGCCTCTTCTTCGCCTCGGACTACTTCGCGCAGATGTACGACTGGGCCGAGGCGCTGGTGAAGCAGGGCAAGGCGTACGTGTGCGACCTGTCGGCTGACCAGATGCGCGAGTACCGGGGCACCCTCACCGAGCCGGGGCGCAACAGCCCGTTCCGCGACCGCGCCGTCGACGAGAACCTCGACCTGCTGCGCCGCATGAAGCAGGGCGAGTTCGCCCCCGGCACGCGCACCCTGCGCGCGAAGATCGACATGGCGTCGGGCAACATCAACCTGCGCGACCCGGTGATGTACCGCATCGTGAAGGAGCATCATCACCGGCAGGGCGACGCGTGGGTCATCTTCCCCTCGTACGACTGGTCGCACGGCCTGGAGGACTCCATCGAGCGCATCACGCACTCGATCTGCACGCTCGAGTTCGAGAACCACCGGCCGCTGTACGACTGGTTCCTCGACCAGCTCGGGCTGTACCACCCGCAGCAGATCGAGTTCGCGAAGCTGCAGCTCACCTACACGGTGTTGTCGAAGCGGAACCTCTTGTACCTGGTGACGAACGGGCACGTCGCCGGGTGGGACGACCCGCGCATGCCCACCATCGCCGGCATGCGTCGCCGCGGGTACACGAGCCAGGCGCTGCGCACCTTCTGCGAGGACATCGGCGTCACCAAGAACGACACCGTCATCGACCTCGTGCGGCTCGAGAACGCGGTGCGCGACCACCTCAACGCCACGGCGCCGCGGCGCATGGCGGTCTTGAGCCCGCTGAAGGTGGTGGTGACCAACTACCCCGAGGGCCAGGTCGAGCACGTCGAGGTGCAGAACAACCCCGAAGACCCGCAGGCCGGCGTGCGCGCGGTGCCGTTCTCGCGCGAGCTGTTCATCGAGCGCGACGACTTCATGGAGGACCCGCCGAAGAAGTTCTTCCGGCTCGCGCCCGGGAAAGAGGTGCGCCTGCGGGGGGCGTACTTCGTCACCTGCACCGGCCTGGTGAAGGACGAGCGGGGCGCGGTGACCGAGGTGCACTGCACGTATGACCCGGCCACGAAGGGCGCCAACGCGCCTGACGGCAGGAAGGTGAAGGGCACCATCCACTGGGTGAGCGCGGCCCACGCCGTCGAGGCCGAGGTGCGGGTGTACGACCGCCTGTTCGCGGCGGAGTTCCCGGGCGCGGCGCACGAGGGCACGCCTGGCGTCGAGCGGCCCTTCCTGCTCGACCTGAACCCGAGGTCGCTCGAGGTGGTGCGGGGCCGGCTCGAGCCATCACTGGCCGCCGCGGCGCCGGGCGAGCGCTTCCAGTTCGAGCGCCTGGGGTACTTCACCATCGACGCCGACTCGAAGCCCGGCGTGCTCGTCGTCAACCGCACCGTGGCGCTGAAGGACGCGTGGGTGAAGGAGCTCGCCGCCGACGAAGGGGGCGCGGCGAAGGCCCCCGCCGTCGCGCCGCCCGCGCCGAAGCCGAAGGCACCGCCGCCCGCGCCCACCGCGCCGCCCGCCGAGATCGAGTTCGGCGACTTCGCGAAGGTGTCGCTGCGGGCCGGCCGCGTGCTGGCGGCGAAGAAGGTGGAGAAGGCCGACAAGCTGCTCGAGCTGAGCGTCGACCTCGGTGAGTCGGGCCCGCGCACCATCGTCTCAGGCATCGCCGAGGCCTTCGCGCCCGAGGCGCTGGTGGGCCGCAACGTCGTCGTCGTCACCAACCTCAAGCCGAGGGCGCTCAAGGGCATCGAGTCGAGGGGCATGATCCTCGCCTCGGGGAGTGGCAAGTCGTTGTCGCTCGTGAACCCGGGCGACGTGCCGCCCGGCACCGCCGTCAGCTGAGCGCCGCGTGGCGTGCAGCCGCGGGCGCCGCGCTGCTCCGTCGAGGGCGCTCCGGCCTGCGCGAGGTGGGGCGGGGCTGCTGCGCCGTCTGCTGCCGCGCCCGGCGCCCGGCGGCCGCGTGGCGAGGCGCACGCACGCAGGCTCTCCGTCACCCCGGCCCGTGACTCCTGGGGTGGGCGCAGCGCCAGGTCACCGCTGGCGCGCTTCGGGTCGACCGGGGCGCGGCGGGTCGTCGGTGACGCGTCACTGCCAGCGTGGGTCCGAGAGGGCCTGGCCGCAGGTGGCCCGGAGCGACGCCGAGACCGCGGCGCCGAGCTGCGGGTCATCGGGGAGCGCGCCGCCATCGAGCGTCGTGGTGGCGCCAGCGAAGATGCAGGCCGCGAGGTAGCTGCCGCGCCGCGACGGGTGGGAGCCATCGGCGTCGTACAGCTCGAGGAACCCGTCCCCCGGCGTGAGCGGAGAGCGCCCGCCCTGGAGGAGCGCGTCGTGAACCAACCGGAAGGCGCCGCCCACCGGCGCGAGGCGCACGCGTACGCCATCGGCCCGCAGCGCCGCGGCCATCGCGCGGTAGCCTTCGTCGAGCCTGTCTTGCATCTCGGTGAAGGTGGAGAAGAGAGCTGGGTTGGCTGGGTCGCCGCGGGCTCGGCCCCAGGTCAGGTAGAGCACGACGGTCGCGCCCCGCTGGTGCGCGCGCGCCCCCAGCGCCCGAGCCGCCGCCAGCGACGCCACGCGCTCCTGGAAGTCCTCCGGGAAGCCGCCGATCTGGCTCTGCTCCTGGAGCACGACGAAGTCGAAGGCGTTGTCCGCGGCCGGTCCCGTTCGGAGGTACGTCGCGAGTGGCTGCCCGTCCATCGCCAGGTCAGAGGCGTGTCTTGCGAGCGTGTACCCACCTGCCGTCACCGCCTCGACGCGGAGCGGCCGGACGCGCCCCGACAGGGCTTCCCGGTACATTCCGGGAATGTCGTTGGCGAAGAGGTAGCTGTTGCCGACGAACAGGGTCGCGAGCCCCCGGGGCTCCATCCCGGCGTCCCGCGCCGCGCCCGCGTCTGGCTGCGCTCCCCCGTCGACGGCCCCCGCTTCGGAGTCCCCGCCGGCGTCAGGGCCGCCCGGGCCGCTGTCGGCGCTCCCGGGCTCGTCGCTCCCTGTGGTGACCTCGCGCTGATCGGGGCCGCACGCCGCCAGC
>JADCJJ010000382.1 GCA_020247085.1 Myxococcaceae bacterium
CCTTCACGAACGCGAGCCTCTCTGCGACGCCCGTGCAGAACGACGTCAGCGGCGTCGACGCGACCGACCACGTCACCTTCCGCGCCATCGCCCGGAACGCCGGCGGCTCGGCGGCCTTCGACGTCGCGCTGGGCGCCACGCCCCCGGCCGGGCTCGGCCCCTGCGCCGTCACGAGCGTCGCCGACGGCACCGGCGCGCCGCTGGCCGCGACGATGGGCGTCACCCCGACGGGCTGGACGGTGTCGCTCACGAACGCGCTGCCCGGCACGACGGCCGCGAGCGGCACGAACGTGGCGGTGGTGACGGGCGTGTGCGTACTGCCGACGACGGGGTGGCTGCCGAACGAGCAGCTCTCGTACACCGTCGCGCTGTCGAACTACGCCTCGACGGCAGGGGGCCCGAGCTTCGTCGCCGGCAACTTCGGCGCGCTGAGCGACGCGGCGGGACTGAGATTCGCCTCCATCGGCCTGTCGCCGACGAACCCGACGACGCCCGTCGTGGTGCGCGACACCATCGACTACGGGCTCACCGTGTCCTTCCCCGAGGGCACGTTCCAGAACGTCGTCCTGTCCGATGTGTTCCCCGCGAGCCTCGCCCTCGGCGGCACGGCGCCGGCGCTGGTGCTGCCCGCGGGCGTGACGGCGAGCGGCGCCCTCTCGCCCACCGTCACCGCCACCGGCACCTCGGTGCAGTGGAGCCTGGGGACGGTCAGCAACACGAGCGCCGACGACGCCGTCGAGACCGCGGCGCCGCTGTCGCTCACCGCCGTGGTGCTCAACTCGGGCACGCAGGCCGCCGGGTCGACCCTGGTCAACCCGTTCACCGCCTCGGTGCAGGGCACGCAGGTGTCCTCGGCCAACGGCCAGGCCGTTCCCTTCCGCGAGCCGCTGCTCGTCGCGGTCGCCACCGCCTCGCCGACGACGGTCGCCGGCGGCGGCACGGTGACGCTGACGACGCGCCTGTCGCTCGCCACGGCCGCGGCCAACCAGGTCACCGCGCACGACGTGCGCTACGTGATGACGGCGCCGACGAGCTGCTCGAGCCCCGCCTTCGGGAGCATCACCGGCGTCACCGGCGGCGCAGGCGCGGTGGTCGGCAACGACGTCGTCGTCACCATCCCCTCCATCGCCGTGGGGCAGCAGGCCATCGTCACGCTCACCTGCACCGTGCCGACGACCATCACCATCGGCACCACCACGACGCTGCCCGCCCGCATCGAGTGGACGTCGCAGCCCGGCACGCCCGCGCAGCTCGGGCCGAACCCAGCGGCGCTCGAGCGCACCGGCGCCGGCACCCCGGCCGACAACGACTACGTCCTCACGCCCTCGACGCCGCTGACCATCACCCCCATCTCGCTCACCCAGGGGCGCACGGGGAGCGGCGGCGTGCCGGTGGGCGGCTTCGTCGACTACACGCTGACGCTCACCGTTCCCACGGGGACGACGGGGACAGCGCTGACGCTGACCGAGACGCTCGACCCCGGGCTCGTCCTCGTCTCGACCAGCGGCGTGACCGCCTCGCCAGGGCTGACGTGTGGAGGCGCAGCCTGCGCACTGCCGACGCCGACGGTCACCAACGGCGGGCGCACCGTCACCTGGGGGCTCGGCACCGTCGTCAACGCCGACCCCGTCGCCGCGACGCTCGGCTTCACGCTGCGCGCCGTCGTCGACAACGTCGCCGCGGCGACGCGCGGCGCGACGCTGAACGCCCGGCTCCAGGCCGGAGTCCTGGTCACGCCGAACGTCGCCATCACCGTGGTCGAGCCGGTCGTCTCGATCACCAACGCGACGGTGTCGCCCACGAGCGGGAACGCCGGAGACGTCTTCACCCTCGACGTCACGCTCGACACGAACGCGACCGGCGGCAACCTCGCCCCGGCGCACGACGTCACCCTGTCGACGACGCTCCCGGGCGGCCTCGAGGCCGTGCCCGGCAGCTACGCCTCGACCTCATGCCCCGCGCCCGCGTCGCAGGTGCTGCTCGGGCCGACCGTCGCCGTCGGCTTCGGCACGCTCGCGCCGAGCACCACCTGCAGCTACGCGGTGCAGGTCCGCCTGACGGACGCCGCCGTCATCGGCACGAGCCTCACGCTCTCCGGTGGCGTCCGGTGGACGAGCCTGCCCGGAGAGACGCCCGTCGACCGCTCGCCCTTCTCCACGACGTCGCGGGAGCGCACCGGCGCCACGACCGACCCCGGCGGCGCGGCGAACACCTACCGCACGACCGGCCCGGGCCCCGCCGTCGCCGTCAGCCCGGCCGCCTGGGCTGTCTCGAAGACCCTCGTCTCCACCTCATCGCCGGCCACCGACGGGGGCCTCATCGCCGCGGGTGAGTCCGTCACGTACCAGCTGCGGGTCACGGTCGCCGAGGGTGTCACGCCCGGCGTCGTCATCGTCGATACGCCGCCGGCCGGGCTCCAGCTCGTCAGCGTCTCGCTCGCGACGACGGGCTTCGCGGGAACCATCGGCCTCGACCCCTCGACGGCCGCGCTCGGCCTCGACGCCGGCGCCCCGGCCAGCTTCTCGCTCGGCGCCATCTCGAACCCGGGCAACAACGCGTCAGCCGACGACAGCTTCACCCTGACGGTGCTGGCGCGCGCCGTCTTCGGCGCCGCGCTGGCGCAGGCGAGCGCGCAGAACCAGGCAGCGGCCACCAGCGGCGGGGCCCTCGCGCTCGGCACCTCGGCGGTGCCTGTCACCTTCGGCGCGCCCCGCCCGACCCTCACCCAGGGCCTCTCGCCCTCGACCCCCGCGCCAGGCGCCGCGGTGGCGGGCACGGCGACGCTGGCCAACGGCGGGACCGGGCCAGTCTGCGAGCCGACGCTCACCGTCTCCGCGCCTCCAGGCTTCAGCGTCGCCAACCCCGCCACTGACGGCCTCGACAACGACCAGGACGGCGCCGTCGACGAGGCGGGCGAGGCCTCGCTGAGCGGGAGCGTGCTGACGCTCGGCGCCCCCGGCTGCGTGTCACCCGGCGGGAGCCTCGCGCTCCCCTACCGCCTGGTGGCCAACGCCGCGGTGGCCCCGACGCCCGTGGCCGTCGTCGTCGAGTTGACGGGCTACCGCACGCTCCCCTCCCCGGGGGGCGTCGCCCTCACGGCGACGACCGACCTCTTCGACAACAACCAGACGGCCGGCGTCGACGAGCCGGCTGACGGGCGCGTCTCGACGACGGTGACTCCGGCAGCCCCGAGGCTCACCTTCGCCAAGAGCGTCGTCGACCTCACCGGCGCGCCGCTCCAGCCCGGAGACACCCTCGAGTACGTCATCGCCGTGCAGAACTCGGGCACGGGCCCGAGTACCGGCGTGGTGGTGAGCGACCCGCTCCCGACGGTCGTCGCCCCCATCGTCGCCGGCAGCGCCAGCACCACGCAGGGCACCGTGGCCGTCGTGGGCAGCACGCTGACCGCCACCCTCGGCACCGTCGCCCCCGCCAGCACCGTCACCGTGCGGGTCAGGCTGGCGGTGCCGACGACGGTGACGTCGGCGCTGTCGCTGTCGAACCAGGCCTCGCTCATGACCTCGGATGCCTACGGCAACCGCACCTCGGACGACCCAGCGACCGCGGCGACCGACGACGCGACCGTCATCGCCGTCTCGTCGGGGCTCGCCACGCCCGTCATCACCGGGCCCTCGAGCGGCAGCCGCACCAACGACGCCACCCCGCGGGTGACGGGCACCGCGCCGGCCAACGCGACCGTCACTGTCTTTTTCGACGGCTCGACGACGCCGGCCTGCACGACGACCGCCTCGCCGATGGGCGCCTGGGCGTGCGAGCCAACCACTCCGCTGGGCGAAGGCCCCCACACCGTCGCGGCGCGCGCGTCGGACGGCGCCGGGAACTCATCGTTCCTGAGCCCGCCCACCGCCTTCACGGTGGACCAGACGGCGCCCACCGTCGTCATCGCCAGCCCGGCCCCGGGCGCCCTCCTCCGCGAGCGGACGCCAACCATCACGGGCTCGACCGAGGGTGGCGCGACGGTCGGCGTGCGCCTCGACGGCGCCACGTCGCCGACGTGCACCGTCACCGCCGACGCCCAGGGAGCCTGGACCTGCCCGGTGACGACGCCCCTCGCAGACGGCCCCCACACAGTGTCGGCCACCGCGACCGACGCGGCCGGCAACGCCTCGCCGCGCGTCGTCCACGGATTCACCATCGACGCGACGCCGCCACGAGCGCCCCGCATCATCGGGCCCCGCGAGCAGGCCGTCACCAACGCGACCCCCACCTTCTCGGGCAGCGGAGAGCCCGGGACGACGGTGGAGCTCTTCGTCGACGGCGCGACGACGCCCACCTGCCGGGCGGTGGTCGACGCGCTCGGCACCTTCGCCTGCGTCGCGACGTCGCCCCTGCCGCCGGGTCCGCGGTCTGCCGTCGCGCGCGCCGAGGACGCGGCCGGGAACTCGACGTCGAGCAGCCCGCCGCGGGGCTTCGTGGTCGACGCCGCCGCCCGCCCGCTGCCCCCCGTCATCACCGGTCCAACTCGAGACGCGCGGCTTCGCGACGCGACGCCCACCATCGAGGGCCAGGCGACACCCGGCAGCACGGTGTCGGTGTACGTCGACGGAGCGGCCACGCCGACCTGCACGGTGACGGCGAGCGCGATGGGCCGCTTCTCGTGCGACGTCCCCACCGTCCTCGGTGACGGCCCGCACGTCGTCCTGGCTACCAGCACCACCGGCGCGGGCATCTCGCCCGCCTCGGCCCCGGTGCCCTTCGTCGTCGACACCGCGGCCCCGGCGGCGCCCAGCCTCACCGAGCCGCTGGCCAACGCGGTGACGGGGACGACACCGCGCTACGCGGGCACCGCCGAGCCGGCGGCGACCGTCGAGGTCTTCGTCGACGGCGCGATGACGACGGCCTGCACGGCCATCGTCGACACGACGGGGGCCTGGGCCTGTCACCAGCGCGCGCCCCTCTCACCGGGAGCGCACGTCGTCGTCGCCAGGGCCGTGGACGCGGCGGGGAACGCCAGCATGCGCACGGCAGACCGGACCTTCACCGTGGCCGCCGGGCAGGGGCCGGTGGCGACGCTGACCGCGCCGACCGCGCGGGAGCGCGTGGCCACGACGACGCCCACCTTCCGCGGCGTCGCCACGCCCGACGCCTCCGTGCAGGTGTTCGTCGACGGCAGCGCGAGCCCCGCCTGCACGGCGCTGGCCGACGTGGCGGGCGCCTTCGCCTGCGTGGCCGTCACGCCGCTGGCGCCGGGCGAGCGCTCGGCCACGGTGACGGCGCAGAACGCGAGCGGCGCCAGCCAGCCAGGCCGGCCGGTGCCCTTCGTCATCGACGCCGCGGCGCCGGCCGCTCCGGTGGTGACGGGGCCTGCCGACGGCGACGTGACGAGCCCGCTGCCGGGCTTCACCGGCACCGCCGAGCCCGGCAGCCGCGTCGTGGCGCGCGTCGACGGCCAGGTCTTGTGCGTGGTGGTGGCCGACGCGAAGGGGCGCTGGAGCTGCCCCACGCCGCGTCCCCTGGCCGCCGGGCCGCACGACGTCGAGGCGCAGGCCGTCGACGAGGCCGGCAACCCCTCGGCGCCCTCGAACGTCAACCGCTTCACCGTCGCCGCGCTCCCCGCCGCGCCGACGCTCGAGTCGCCCACGGCCGGGGCCGTCATCGCCGACCGCCGGCCGACGTTCCGTGG
Organism: Myxococcaceae bacterium; assembly: GCA_020247085.1. Lineage (GTDB taxonomy): Bacteria > Myxococcota > Myxococcia > Myxococcales > Myxococcaceae > Xiheimicrobium > Xiheimicrobium aquaticum. The sequence goes on from JADCJJ010000382.1 coordinate 5,645, forward strand.
GGCCGCCGAGCCCGGCTCGACCGTCGGCATCGAGGTCGACGGCGCCGTCGTCTGCGTGACGACTGCGAACGCGCAGGGCCGCTACGAGTGCCCCTCGACGGTGGACCTGCCGGGTGGCGCCCGCACGGCCGTGGCCCGCGCGACCAACGCCACGGGCACCACGTCGTCTCCGACCGTCACCTTCACCATCGTCCTGCCCCCAGCGCCGCCCCTGCTCGACGCGCCGGCCGACGGCGCCGAGGTGACGTCGGCTACGCCGACCTTCGAGGGGCGGGCTGAGCCGGGCAGCGCCGTGGACGTCGTCGTGGACGGCGTCGTCGTCTGCACCGCGACGGCCGGCTCGGACGGACGCTTCTCGTGCGACGCCGCCCGGCCGCTCGAGGAGGGCGAGCGGCAGGCGCGGGTCCGCGCCACCAACGCGGCAGGCTCCACCGCGTCCGGGGTGACGCGCTTCCAGGTGCAGCTCCGCGACCTCGACGGCGACGGCGTCATCGACGGTGTGGGCCTCACCGGCGGCGGGTGCGCCTCGGCCCCGGCCCAGGCGTGGCTCGCCCTGGCGGCCCTGGCGCTGCGCGGCCTGCGCAGGCGGCGGCGCTGACGACGAGCGCGCGCCGGCGGCGACGCCCCGGCCGTGCGTCACCGAAGGCGCCTCTTCGCCGCCCCCGCGCGGACGACGGGCGCGCGCCGGCAGCGAAGCCCCCGCCCGAGCGTCACCGGGGGCGCCTCTTCGCCGCCCCGCGCGGACGACGGGCGCGCGCCGGCAGCGAAGCCCCCGCCCGAGCGTCACCGGGGGCGCCTCTTCGCCGCCCCCGCGCGGACGACGGGCGCGCGCCGGCAGCCACCCCTGTGGCGCGGTGAGCGGATGCGCGAGGCGCCCTGGACAGCGAGAACGACCCGCCACGCCCGCGTCGTCCGAGAAGCGCGGCGCTGCCTGCATGGCCTCCCGAGACAGGGCGAGGCGCTCGCTGGTCAACCCCGTCGCCGTCGCGTGAAGAGCCACAGCATGCACGCCACGACGAGCCCGATGACGTAGACGGTTGCCACCGTGGTGGCTGCGTAGACGACGCGCACGTGCGTCAGCTCGAGGTTGCCGTGCACGAAGGCGTCGCGCAGCGGCTCCAGCAGCCCGAAGCTGCGCAGGACGCCGGCCGGAAACGCCTCCATCGACCAGGCCACTCGCTCGGTCCAACGCCAGTTCGTCAGGCGACGGGCCAGTTCGACGAGGGCCCCCACCACCAGGTACCCCCCGGCCAGCAGCGTGGCGTTGGCGAAGCCGATTCGGAACACCGGCATGGGCACGCGGGCGCCCACCTGTTCGTCGTCGCTCACCGCGGCTGCTTCTTCAGCGTGGCGATGAGCTTCTTCACGCGCGCGAGCTCGGCCTCATTCTGCGACAGGGCAAGCACGGCCTCGTACTCGCCGAGGGCCTTCGCCGGGCCGTCACCTCCGGCACGCGCGAGGGCGTCACCGTGGGAGATGCGCGCCTGCGCCCAGGCCCCGTCGAACTCCGCCGCCTTCGCGTAGGCCTCGAGCGCCTTCGCCTCGTTCTTCTGCCGACGCGCCACCTCTCCGAGGGCGAACCAGGCCGGCGCAGACGCCGGGGCCGCGCGGGTCGCGGCCTCGGCCAGCTCCAGCGCCGACTTCAGGTCCCGCTCCTCGAGCAGCACCCGCGCGAGCGACGCGTCCACCAGCGCCTTGTCCCACACCGCGAAGGCCTGCTTCTGGAGCGCGAGCAGCTCCTCCTTCGGCGTCGGGCGGGCCCCCGCCGCGGAGGGCTTCGCGTGGTGCGGGCCCACCAGTCCGCAGAGGGCGCGGGGGCTCTCGCGGCGCGCGGCCTCGAAGGCCTTGAGGGCGGTGTCGGGGTTGCCCTGCCGCACGAAGGCGAAGCCAATCTCGCAGAACGTCTCGGCGTCCTTCGGGTTGAGCTTGTTGGCGCGCTCCAGCGCCGCGAAGGCTGCGCGCCCATCACCCCGGGCGGAGAGGACCTGCGCCTTCACGCGGAAGCCCTCGATGCTGGTGCTGTCGGCTTTGAGGCCCTGCTCGATGGCCGCCTGGGCCTCCGCCGCGCGGCCTGCGTGCAGCAGAACGAAGGCGAGGTCGACCCACGCTTCCTCCGAGCCGGGGTTGTCGGCCGTCCACGCCTCGGCCTGCTTGATGGCCTCGGGGAACTGGCCGAGGGCCGCGAAGGTACGGGCCAGCAGGTGCCTCGAGGGCGCGTGGCTTCCGTTGCGCTCGACGGCCTTCTGCAGCGGCGCCAGCGCCGTCTCGGGGGGCACCCCGGTGTCGATGGCCTCGAGGTAGAGCTGCCCGAGCAGGGCGTTCGCTTCGTAGTCCTGCGGGTCCTTGGCGGCCTCTTCGAGCTGGGCGCGCGCCTTCGTCAGCTCATTGCGCTTGAGGTACACGCGCGCAAGCGCCACCTGGGCCGTCGCCCGGTGCCGGCGGGCGGTGGCGACGAGCTCCTCGAGCTTCTGCACCCCCTTGTCGCTCCCGTCGTCGGACGCGTCGGCGAGCGCAAGGTAGACGACGGCCTCGAGCGGGTACTTGCCGCTCTCCTGGGTGCGGGCGAGCTCGGCCCGAACCCGCTTGGTGTCTCCCAGCCGTGAGGCGGCGATGCCGCGCACGAGCGCCACCTTGCGCTGCTCGCCCTCGGGCTTGAGCCGCTCGAGCAGCTCGCGCTCCCGGCTGCGCGCCAGCAGCACCCGGCCCAGGCCCTCCTTCGCCTCCTCGGACCTCGGCAGCACCTTCAGCGCCTCTTCATAGGCCCTCTGCGCCTCGGCCATTCGGCCGGCGTTGCGGCCGGCGAGCCCCAGCGCCATCTGGAAGTCGAAGGCCTGGTCGGCATGGGCCGTGAGGCCGTCGGCGAGGGTCTTGAGCGCCTGCTCGTGCTGCCCGGCGGCGGACTGGGCCCGGCCGAAGGTCAATGCGTAGCGCCCGGCCAACGCCGCTGGAATGGCTGCGCTGCGGGGCAGCTCCTCGAGGTCGCTCAGGGCCTCCTTCGCCTCGCGCCCCAGCTCGAGCCGCGCCTCGGCCAGTCCGAGGACGCGCTGCGGGTGGAAGCGACACAGGCTCTCGGCGGTCGAGAGAAACGTCGCGGCCTTCTCGTAGTCCTGCGAGGCGAGGTAATACTCGCCGAGGCCCACCAGCGCGCGCAGGTTGCGACCGTCGAGCTTCACCGCCTTGTCCAGGTGCTTGAAGGCCTCGTCGAGCCGCCGCTCCGTGAGCAGCACCCGCCCGGCCTGCGCCTCGACCAAGCTCGAGCCGGTGTCCGCGCCGAGCAGCTGCTGCCGCCGACCCGTCAACTCGGCGGCGTCGGCGGTGAGGTACTCGACGACCTGCACGATGGCCGGGTGGGCCTCTCGCACCCGCGGCGCGTCGAGCGCGGCCAGCGCGGCCTGCCGGTCGCTCAGCGCGCCCCCATGCTCGGCGTAGAGGAAGGCCCGGGCGAGCGCACGATAGGCCCAGGCGTCGACGTTGCCCTGGTCCATCGTCAGCGCGAGGTCGAGCGACTTGAGGCCGAGTTCGTACTGCTCCTTCGTGTCGGCGTTGATGGCCGCCTTGCCCTTCGTCAGCGCGCCGCGAAGGTTCTCGCCGCCATGCTTCGCCTGCGTCCACAAGTAGGAGCCGGCCAGCCCACCGCCGACGACGAGGAGCCCCGCCGCCAGGGCCAGCTTGAGCCCATGCCGCTGCAGGAAGGTCTTCTCCTTCCGGCGCGCCTCGAGCTTCTCGCGCAGCTCCCGCTCGTACTCGCGGGCGATGGCCTCGGTGGCCTGGGGTGAGAACTCGACGCGTGGGGCCTCGACGTTGGCCGACGGCGGCTCGGGTGACTCGTCGGGGATCTCGTCGAGCAGCCCCCCCGAGCCCTTCGCGGGCGCGGCCGGTGCCTGGCCCGGCAGCCGGAACTCACTCGTCGGCAGCTCGGACTGCGCGGACACCACCTCGTCGAGGAGGCCGCCCTCGGCCGTGGGCGGCGCCGCGGCCGACGGTGGCTGCGCCAGCTCGCCCGAGGTGACGACCGACGGTTCCACCGGCGCGGGCGAGGGCTGGCTCGCGGGGCCCAGCGGCAGCGGGAGCGGGCCAGGCTCGGCCTCTTCGAGGGCCTGGAAGGTGCTGGTCAGACCGCGGAACGTATCGGTCGAGCCGGTGCGCGCCCCCATCAGCGCGGTGAAGGGGTCCGGCGGTTGCGCGGCGACGCCCTCGACCACGGGCAACTCGCCGGTGGCGCCTCCGTCATCGAGCGCGCCCTCGATGGTGGGCAGCGCCCCCGCGCCCGACGAAGCCGCCGCGGGCAGCTCGAGGGTCGAGCGCCCGTCCCCCGAGGCGCTGGCGACGAGCGGCACGGCAGGCAGCTCGGCCGTCGGCACCGGCGGCCCCGGGCGCTGCGTCGGCCCGTACCCCGCGGGGAGCGGCGACGTCTGCGTGGGCGTCTCGGTTGCCACCCCACCGCCGAGGTAGGCGCCCATCACCACCGTCGGCTCGGAGCGCGGGTCCTGCTTCGCTGGCGCGAAGGCCGCGAAGACGTCCGGGTCGGCGCTCGGCACCGCCGCCGGGGGTGACGCCCCTGCCGGAGCCCCCGCTCGAGGCGCCGACTGCCGCGCGGGCCGCGGCGCGCTCTGCCGGGGTGCCACGGCTGGCGCCGGTACCGCGGCGACGGCGGCCTCGGTCTTCGGCTCGGCCTCGAGGGCCCGGGTGGTGACGCTCGTCTCGTCGTACAGCACGGGCGCCGGCCCACCGGCGAGCGCGCCGCGGGCCTGGTCGAGCCACTGCTTGATGCGCGCGTCGTTCGGCTGGAGCGCCGCCGCCTTCCGCAAGATAGGAACGGCCGAGCGGTACAGCCCCTGCCGGAGCAGCACCTCGCTGATGAGGTTGTAGGCGTGCGGGTTCTCCTTATCGATGCCGATGGCGGCGTCGAACTGCTGCATCGCTTCGGCAGCCTTTCCGGCCTTGATGAGCGCTTTGCCCCACAAGACACGGCCGGCCACCGAAGCCGGGTGGTGCCCGCAGCCCAGGCGACACACCTCGATGGCCTTCTCGTTCGCGCCGACGTCCAGGTACGCCCTCGCCAGCTCGACGAAGACCGTCGAGGTCGGGTCGACCGAGAGCATCTGCTCGTATTTCTCAACCATCGACTTCGACATGGGCGCTCGCTCGTGCGGGACTCTCGACGAAAATCCGGGCGACTCTATCAACGACCGGCAGTCGCTCTAGCGCCGATTGTCGCCGGGCACCCGTCGGCGCCTGCCCGCAGGTCGAGCGCCCCCGCTGGAGCGGCCGGTGATACACTGCCGCCACATGGCGCGACGGGTGGTGGCGGTGGCGGTGAGCGGAGTGCTGATGGCGTGCGCCACCGCGCGGAGCAAGCCTGACACCGAAGAGCTCAAGCCCACCATCGAGGCGTTTCACCAGCGCGCCCGGTGGAAGGACTTTCGGGGCGCGGCCGACTTCATCGTGCCCGAGCGCCGCGCCAGCTACCTCAAGTCACGGCTGAAGACCGACGACGAGCGCGACCTCTTCATCACCGATTACGAGCTCGAGGATGCGAAGGTGTCTGCCGACGGAACGGCCGAGGTCGTGTCGAAGATGACGTGGTACCGGCTCCCGTCGGCGAGCGCGAAGACCACCGTCGTCACCAGCATTTTCGTCTGGCGCGATGGCCGCTGGTGGCTCGAGCGCCAGGAGGATGGGCCCTTTCCCGAGCTGGCCGACGTGGGGCGCCGTGACGGCGGTGGGTGAGGTATTCCGTCGGCGACCAGGCTCCCGCCGAGCGGGCCCCTCCCGTTGTCGGGCCGCTCCCGACGCCCCCGCCCGACGAGGCCCTCGTCGCCAACCGGAACCCGAGCTGACCAGCTGCCGACGCGTGACACGAGCGGCGGCGCTGAAACTCGCCGGGCCACGCCTCGGCAAGCCCGACCCAGCTCGCTGGGCGTGCGCCTGAACTGGGCTCGGCTCGACGGCGACCGGACGCGGTGCCTCCGCGCGCACGCTCAGGGTGCCCGCGAGTCCACGTCGTTTGCCGCGTCGGAGCCACCTCACCGCCAGCCCCCCGCTCGCTGACCCCGGGATCGACGGCGGCCAGGCCTCGGCGTCGGCGCGGGCAGCGGCGGCTGGGCGGGCGCGCTCCCACACCGTCCGCTCCGGTGACGCGACGTCGTGAGCGGGCCCTCTGGCGCGGGCAGCGGCGGCGGAAGATCCACAGCGCCAACCGCCCCCCAATGAGCGGACCCTCTGGCATCTGCGGCGGGGGAGGAGGAGGCACAGGACCAATCGCTCCCGATGAGCGGGCCCTCCGGCGCAGGCAGCGGCGGGGGAGGAGGAGGCACAGCACCAATCTCTCCCGATGAGCGGGCCCTCTGGCGCGGGCAGCGGCGGCGGAGGAGCCACTGCGCCAACCGCCCCCGATGAGCAGACCCTCTGGCGCGGGCAGCGGCGGCGGAGGAGCCACTGCGCCAACCGCCCCCGATGA
>JADCJJ010000383.1 GCA_020247085.1 Myxococcaceae bacterium
AGACGCGGCCGTTGGCGAAGACGGCGTCTGCGAAGAAGCCGACGGCCCCCTCGGTTGCGAGCGCCGGCTGGACGACCCACGCCGACCCGCGCCGGGCCAGCTTCAGGTCGCCCCGGGTGGCGTCCTGGTACACCGCCCACACCTGCGTCGGCTGGGGTCCGAAGACGACGGCCGTGTCGGTGCCCGCGAAGCTCTGCTCCCCGGGCCGCGTCATGTCGACGCCGGTGTCGATGGTCTCGAGCGTCACACCGCTCTGCAGCTGCGGCGCCAGGTAGAACTTGAGGCTCTTGGTGGAGAAGTCGTGGAAGGCGATGGCCACCTGCCGGGCGTTGGGCTCGATCTTCACGTCAGGGAAGTAGCCGGTGTCGCCGGCGCCGTCGATGAGCACCGGGGCGCCGCGGGTGTTCGACGCGTCCACCTGCACCGCGTAGAGGTCGCCGTCGGGCACGACGCGGCCGTTGGTGACCGGCCCGGTGCGCTGCATGTAGGCGATGATGGCGTTCTTGCCGTTGAAGGCCAGCGACGCGAACACGCCGGTCCCCATGGGCACGTCGACGAGCTGCGAGGGGTTGTACTTGCGCCCGCAACGCGCGGCCCCGCCCGAGGTGACGCACACCTCGGTGTTCGCGTTGCAGGCAGGCATGCAGGTCGACGCGGCCATCAGGCACGCGGGCCCGCTGCCGGTGTCCGCGCAGATGCCCGTGCAGCCGTCACAGGGCGGCGGCGGCTTTGACAAGCAGGCGAGGGTGCGCACCGTCCAGTCGGAGGCCGACGTCGGGTTCGGGACGCGGGCCCGCGCGAACTTGAGCGCCGTCACGTCCTTCAGCGCGCCAGTGGGGGCGGTGCCCGGGCAGTCCGAGACCTGGAAGCCGGTGCTCGCCGAGCGCATGAAGTAGGCGACGCCGGGCAGGCCGTCGGAGTCGATGGCGATCGAGCTGTAGAGGCCGACGTCGCCCGTCGCGCCGTCGACCGTGTGGTTCGCCCACGTCGAGCTGCTTCGGATGGCGACCTTCAGGTCCCCGTTGGTGACGTCATAGTAACTGACGTAGGCGAGGCCGTTACTGGTGGCGATGTCAGTGTATCGGCCGACGTCCGGGCCTGGCTCGGTGATGCCGCCGCGCGCTCCAGACGGCCCGTATCGGACCTGCCCCTGGGGAACGCCGTCGACGTAGTCGACGCCCACGCGCGCGCCGGTCGCGTCGTACCGGTAGACGACGAGATCGCCATAGCGCCCGTCGTACATCGAGGCGAGGAGCCCCAACGAGCCGTTCGCGGCGACGGCCGAGAAGCGCCCGACGTCGTTCGAGACGAGCCCCGGCAGCTCGGCGCATACGCACTTGACGTCGGGCAGCTTGCAGGAGTCCCAGATGTTCCGGTTGTCCTGGAACGTGGCGATGAAGCCGGCGTTGCAGGTCATCGGGCAGGCCGCGTCCACCCGCCCGGTGGGGCTCGCGTAGTTCTGGCAGCGGTCGGCCGAGGGCACGCAGCCTTCGCCCGGAGCGCAGCTCCCGGTGCAGGGCAGCTCGGCGACGCACTCGCCTTGAAAGCACGACTGGCCGTCGGGGCAGGCGCCGAGAGCGCCGCAGGGGCGGTGCCGGCAGCGCTTGGTGGTGCCGCCGCGGTCGGTCCAGTCGACGCAGGCCCGGTCGCCCACGTCTCCGCAGTCGGCGTCGACGACGCACTCGCTGAAGCGGTCGGCACACCGCGGCGGGTTGCGCTGCGTCTGGCAGCCTTGCCCGGGGCAGCAGTCCGCGTCGGAGCTGCACAGCCGGTCGACGTAAAGGCAGCACCGCACGCCCGCCTTGTCCTTCACGTCGCGGCACGCGTGGTGGTCGGCGCAGGCGGTGTTCTCGTCGCATGCGTCGGGCGTGTCGGCCTGAGCGTCTTCGACGCCGACGCACACGTCTTTGGTGATGAGCGACGGCGTTCGGCCGCAGCTGCTGCAGCCGACGGTGAAGGCTGCGAACGGGACGACACAGAAGACCAGGAGCCTGCGTGGCGACATGCGGCGAACCCTACACCAGCCGACACGAAGAGGGGGGCCGGCGTCAGCCGCCGTCGGGAGGGGGGCGCTCGTCAGCTCCACCTCCGGGGCGGCGCAGCACCTGGCGCTGGACGACGCCGCCGTCGAGCCGCCGGCAGTCGGCGTCGATGCGCGCCGACACGAGGGCTTCGAGCTCGAGCCCCCCGGGTCCGCAGGCGACGACCCGCACGGGGAACGCAGGCCGGCAGCCAGCGTCGCCCAGAGGCTCCTCGCCGACGGCGCTGGAGAGGCCCGAGAACCCCGAGGCCGTCCGTTCGAGGACGAGCGTGGCGCGCGGCCCCGGGCGCTCCCCAGCGCCCGCGTCACGAACGAGCCATGGCAGACCGCCGTCGCGGGAGAAGCGCCGAAGCGCGGGCCCGGCGTCGAAAGGCGGCTCCAGGAAGGCGAGGAACCGCACGGTGCCACCGTCGTCGATTGCCTCGTAGCGGAGCCCGCCCCCCGCCCCCACCGTCCACGTGCCTCCGAGGTCGACGCCACAGCCGTCGGGCACGGCGGTCGTGGGCTCCGCGGAGCGGGCGGTGGGAATGGCGCTCGCGACGGTGGCGGCCGGGGGCACCGGCGGCCTCACGCATGCCAACGATAGCATCGCCCACAGCACCGGCCGCACGGGCCGCACCGTACTGCCCGCCGGGTGCGGGTCGAGCTCTCTTCGAGCGGTGCACTTTCGCGCCGTCATCGGGTACCCTGTTCGACAATGCGGACGTGGCCCTTGATGCTCGCGGTAGCCGTCACGATGTCTTCGGTCGCGCTCGCGCAGGACGACGACGAGCTGGCGCCCATCGCCAGGCCGCCTGCGAAGGGCAAGCCGCCGGCCCGCCCGAAGCCCGCCGCCAGGCCGAAGCCCGGCGCCGTCAAGCCCGCGCCGGAACCAACGGCTGAGGACGACGATCTGGCGCCGCTGGCGGCCCGGAAGGGCGAGGTGGTGGTGAAGCTGACGCAGGGCCTGTCGAACGCCCTCGTCAGCATCGACGGGAAGGACGTCGGCGTGCACCCGGTGCCGCCGCAGGCGCTGAGCCCGGGCGAGCACGTCGTCAAGGTGAGGCGTCTCGGCTTCGGCGACTTCGTCAGGAAGGTCGTCGTGCAGAGCGGGAAGACCACTGACGTCGACGCCCGGCTGCCCCCCGTCACCGCGGTGGTGTCCGTCACCAGCGACGTGCCGGACGCGCAGGTGTTCGTCAACGGGCGGCTCATCGGCATGGCGCCGCTGGTCGACCTCGAGTACCCGGCCGGGAACCTCGAGCTCAGCGTGCGGAAAGAGGGCTTCAAGGAAGCGCGGCAGGTGCTGACGCTGGCCGCCGGGCGTGACTACCCGGTGGTCGTCAAGTTCAACGCGGCGGCCGTGGCGACCGCGCGACCGCCTGCCGACCGCCCGGAGAAGGCCGTGCTCGCCCCGAGGGCGCCAGAGGCCGCCACGGCCCCCGTCGCCCCTGCCGCGGTCGCCGAGGCGCCGCTCCACCAGCGCTGGTACTTCTGGGCCGGGCTGGCGGCCGGGGTCGTCGTGGTGGCCGGCATCGCGCTCGCTGCCGTGCTGCCGGGTCTACAGCCGAGCGTCATCCCGGCGACCCGAGACCGCGTGTGCCCGCCCGACGGGTGCGACCTCTGGCTCGCCCCGGCCGCGGTTCGGTCAGCGCTGTCGATGTCGGCCGGTCTGCTCTCCTGGTAGGGTGGCTAGCTCGCCGTCGAGCTTCGCGGCGCGTCGCCCAAGCGCCCGACGCGCGCGCTGACGATGAGGTGGTCGGCTCGCTGGCCGGCGCCGGCGTCGCGATGGACGTCGCCCAAGCGAGGACCAGCGGTTAGGGGCTGCGCAGCTCGTCGGCAGCCGAGGGCGTGCGCGGGTCGAGGCGCAGGAACACGTCAGAGACGCGCCCGACGCCGGAGTAGTCGAGCACGGTGGCCCTCACCCGCACCGGGCCGTGCTCGGGCAGGAGGGGCGCGAGGTTCAGCTCGCCCGCCTCGAAGGTGAAGGACAACCGCCCGAGGTTGTCGATGGTCTCGCTCCCCAGTGACACCGGGTCCGTGAACCCGATGACGGCGGTCCGCGAGAGCTTCCCGTCGGCGGAGAGCACCTCGAGGAAGATGAAGTTGTCGACCTGGATGCCCTGCGTGCCGGCCTCGTCACCGAAGAGGCGGACGTCGAAGCCCTCGGGCGAGAAGAGGGGCGTCTCGCCGCTGGCCACGACGTGCGGCGTGCGGTCGAAGTCGCGCGTGTCGACCTCGAGGTCTGGCCGCAGCTGCGTCAGCTCGGTCGTCTCCTTCGGGGCGGTCTCGGAGAGCAGGCGAAGGGCGCGCGATGCCGTCGGACCGACGACCCGCCGGACGCAACTGGACAGCGACAGGGACAGCACCAGGCACGCAGCGAGGGCGCGGCTCACGGGTCTTCGAACCTCACGGTCGAGAAGCCAGCGTCGGCGACGCGCCACACCTCGTAGCGAGCGCTCGGCGCGCCGGTGTTCACGTCGAAGTCGAGCTCGCCCGAGGCCCCCTCGACGTCGATGGGCTGACCGCGCCCGAGCGCAGCGGCGGCGTCACGCCACTCCGTCGGGCCCAGGCGGAATCGGGGACCCGTCTTCGCGGAGAGCTGTCGCATGCCGTCGCTCAGGCGCGGCCCCGACACGGCGCCGTCATCGCGCGCGGCCCACGCCGCCGACAGCATCACCACCATCGCGGCGTCGTAGCTGTGGCCCGTGTACGAGAACCCGTCGGGGTCGCTGCGGAATGTCGCGAGGTAGCGCGTGCGGAAGTCGAGGTAGGCGGTGCCGGAGCCCTGGGCCGGCGCCGTGCCCAGCGCGCCCAGGAGCGACGGTCCCGTCCCGGGGGTGATGAGCGACAGGTCCTTCGCCGAGTCCGAGAGGAACCACCGATGGCCCCCGTCGGCCGCGAGCGCAGGCCGGCCCCCGGCGCTCTCGACGAGCTTCACGATGTCGATGGGGAAGCCGATGAGCACCGTCGTTCGAAGCTCGCCCGCGCCGGCGTGGAAGGGGGCGAGCTTGTCGAGCACGCTGGGCACGTCGAGGGGGGGGAGGTAGCCGAAGGTCTGCACCCGCTCCGTGCCGGCGTCGGTCACGCTCACGAGCTGCTCTCGCAGCGCCGACGCGATGCCGAGGCCATAGGGGCCGTCCTCGAAGACGATGCCATACCGAGACGAGCCCGCGTATCCGGGGTTGGTGGTGAGGAGCCGGGTCATCACGCGCACCTGCAGCGCGTCGCTGGGCGCGATCCGCCACGGCGTCTGGTGCCGGCCGAAGACGCCGCTGAGCTCCACGGCCGTCGCGGTGGCCGAGATGACCAGCGTGCCTGCGTCACGTTGCACGGGGGTGTCCGTGACGGCGAGCGTTTGCCGGCTCCCCGAGGTGACGACGGCGGGCACGCCCAGCTGCTCGACCATCCACCGTGTCTGCTCCGCGATAACCGACGAGTCGCGGCCCGTATCGCACACGTAGAGCGTGAAGCGCCGGCCGTCGATGCCGTTCTGCGAGTTGACGTCGGTGACGGCGAGGGCGAGGGCGTTGAGCCCGGCAGCCTCGGACGTGTCAGGCAGCCCCCCGGTGCGCGCGTTCGACAGCGGCAGCAGCGCTGCGAGACGAATGTCGTCGGCGCGGGCGCTCGCGCCGGTGCTCGGCGTGGCGGCGACCTCGCGCCGGCACCCGTCGGGGAGCGGCAGGCAGTACCGCGCGCTGCACGCCCGTCCATCCCCGCAGTCAAGGTCCGTGGCGCACTCCTCGAAGCCCTGGGTGACGAGGCTGCACGCGCCGAGCGCCTCGAGCAGGACGACCCAGGCGAGGCCTCGGGCCCACGGGCTCATGGGAGGGGCACCTCGAGCTGGCTCATCGCGCCCCCGCCCGGCAGCAGCGAGAACGACAACGCCGTCGCCGGGCGCTCCGGCGCGCTGTTGACGGCGAAGAGGACGAGGGCGGTGACGGCGCAGGCGGCGCCGAGGACGAACGAGACGTCTGCGACGAGCGCCTGGACGATGGTGTCGCCCTGGCGGCGCCGCTTCTCTTCGAGGGTTGCGGCCGACGAGAAGGCGCGCTTCGAGGCGTTCGCCGACAGGCCGAAGAGTACGCCCGAGCCGATGGCCGCCGCGCCCGTGCCCGCGAACAGCCACGCGGCGAACCTGGGGCCTCGGCTCGGAGGGGGGGCGGCGGAGACGCCGGGCTGCGGCGTCGCTGGAGAGGCCGGGGTCGGGGCCGGTGTTCCGGCACCCTGCGACCCGTCCGAAGTCGTCACGGCACCGACCGAGCGCTCGACCGACGGGAGCGCGGTCACCGGCGCGGGGGGCGCGGCGCGGCTCTTCTGCCGGGCTTCGAGGGCGCTCCGCACCTTGCCCACCGCCTGCTCGATGTCTGGCCCGAGCGCGGCCTCGTCGCCGCGGGCGCTACCTCGAACCAGTTCGCGGCTGTCTTCGACCGAGTACAACCGCACGGTCACCAGCGCCTCGTTGAGGACGTTCGCGGTCTCGACCGTCGCGAGCGTCTCCCACTTCCGGGTGCGCGCCTCGCTCATGAGGCAGGGGAGGCGGGCCTGACAGGCGGTGAGGTCGGCTGGCCCCGTGGCGAGTCCAAGGGCGCGGCTCACCGCGGTCGCCCGCGCCATGGCCGTGGGGGTCTCCACGCCGCTGCGCTTCGTGAGCGCGACGCCGACATCGGGAACGGCCAGCACCGTCATCGCCGACAGGGCGAGCGCGAGCGTCACGGCGCACCTCTCGACGAGCGCCGATGGCCGGTCAACCGGCTCCGTCGCCGTCGGGCGCTCACTCGGGGCGGGCGAAGGCCCCCGGCTCCTGTCGTCAAGTCACGCAGGGGCACCAGCGTAGGGCCTCGAGGCGCCGAGGTCACCTTCCGCTTCAGGTGCGGGCGCGAGCTCGCTGTGGTGCCCACCGCGCGACGGGGCTGCCTCAGCGCGGGGCCCTCGCGCCGCGCGGCTCACGGCCCCCCCGTGGGCGCATCGGCCAACCAGGGCCCGGTCGCTCCGTCGAGCCGCTCGACCGGCCAGCGGTGGGGGCGCGCCGGCGGTCGGAGGCGACGTGGCCCGGGTGGGCGGCTCCGCGGCTGGCGCGATTGCTCGGCCCCCCCCGGGCGTTCCCACGGGACGCGTGCCCGACGGTGGCGTGGCGCGTCGGTGGGCCCCCCCCCGGCGCTCGCGAAGCTGGTGGCGACTGCCGGCGTCACGCCGCTGACGCCGGGCTCGGCGGAGGCTGCCGCGTGGGCCCGCCTCTGCGGCGGAAACTGCCGCCGGCGCTGGCGCTCTCCATGCTCCCGTCGGTGCCCCATGCGCCTCTCCGTCGAACTCCTGACGGCCGGTGAGAGCCGGCTCCGAGCGCCCCGGCGGTGGGCGACCTTTGCAGGAATGGGCCTCGCGCTCCTGGTGGTGAGCGGCTTTCCCTGCGTGGTGCTCGCCCGCGGCGCCTACACGGCGAGCCTCGCCCTCTTCGCGGTGCCGTCGCTCGTGCTGGGCTGGGCGCTGTGGCGAGGGGGCACGAGGGCCTCGACGTGGCGTGCGCTCGCGCAGGCGTGGGCGCTGCTCGTGCCGATGGGGGTGGCGCTGAACCTCGCCTTCGCCGACGACTTCTTCCGGTACCCCAACGCCGCGGCCGTCACCGGCTGGTCGGTGACGGCCTTCGACCTGACGGGCCCCGACGCGTCGCAGCCGATCCCGGTCGAGGAGTTCGCCTTCTACGCCCTCGGCTTCCTGGCGATGCTGTTGCTGTATGCCCTGGCCGACGCGTGGCTCGTCCCCGGCGCGAGGCCAGGCCGGGCCGCGCCTGCCCGCTTCGGGCGCTTCTCCGAGGTGGTGGTGCCGCCGTCGGCGCTCGCTGGGGCCGCGTGGCTGATGGCCGACGGCGGCGCGCCGTCGTACTTCACCTACCTCTGCGCGGTGCCCCTGCCGGTGACGCTGTGGCTGTGGCCGCGGGTGCGCGCCCGGCTCAACCCCGCCGCGCTGCTCGTCACCCTGGGCGTGCTCGTGCCCGTCTCGGCGCTCTGGGAGGCGGCGCTCGCCGTTCCGCGCGGGTGGTGGGGGTACCAGGCCGCGGCGATGCTCGGGCCCACGGCGCTTGGGGTGCCAGTCGAAGCCATCGCCGTCTGGGTGTTGGCGCCGGTCACCACGGCGGTCGTCTTCGAGGCCCTGCGCTGGCGGGGGACCCGCTCGTGAGCGCTCGCCCGTCGGCGCCCCTCGTCAGGCCTCTGCTCGCCCTCGCGCTGCTCTTCGTCCTCATGGTGGTGGCGCGCACCGCGGCCGACGCCACCGGGGTAAAGGCGCCTTGGTATCTGCTTCACGAGCTGACGGTCATGGGGCTCCCCGCGGCGTGGCTTGCGTGGCGCGTGCTCCCCCGGTCGAGCGAGGCCGACCGCGTCGGGTTCGTGGTCACCACCGGCCTCTTCGTCACCGCCTCGGCCATCGCTGAGCTGGTGGCCATTGAGCACCGCTACTGGTGGTTCTACGAGGGGTTCGATGGCCTCTCAGGGTTGACGCTGGGCGCGATTCCCCTCGAGGAGTTCATCTCGTACCCGCTGCTGCTGACGGTGCCGGTCCTCTGGTTCCTCGAACTCTCTGCGGCGCGCCCCGACGAGCCCGCGCTCGGCGAGGCCCGCGCGGCGAGCGTGTCGCGCTGGCTGCGGCGCGCCGCGGTGGGGGCCCTGGCCGTGGCGGCCAGCCTCGTCGGTCTGGCGCTGCTCGACCTGCGGCCCACCGACGTGAGCGCGGTGCCCTTCGTCGACGCAGCGGGGGCGGTGCGGTACGCGGCGGGCCCGAAGCAGTACGGCTGGACCATCGTGCAGGCCCTCGGGTGGGCCGGCACCTTCGCGCTCGGCGAAAGGGTGGTCGCCCGGCTGCGGTGGCGCACGCTGCTCGTCGTGGCGTCGACGTACGTGCCCTTCGCGCTCTTCGTCGAGCTGCTCGCCTGCGGCCGCGGCTGGTGGGTGTGGAACGCCCGGCAGACCCTCGGCGTCTTCGCCTGGGTGCTGCCGGTCGAGAGCTTCAGCATGTACCTCACCGGGGCGCTGATGCCGGTGCTGTGCTTCGAGTGGCTGCGCGGCGTGTGGGCCGAGGCGCCAGGCGGCGCCGTGGTGACGGCCGAGCAGCGGTGATCGCCGGGGCCGGCGGCCGGAAAGTGGCGGGGGTCCTGCTCCCTCAATAGCGTAGGGCGGTGTCGTCGCTGTGGTCGCGCCTGACGGAGCCGTCTCATCTGGTGCGCGACGCGCTGGAGCGCCGTCAGGCCCGCATCCTCGCCTCGGCGCTCGTGGTCATCCTCCCGGTCTGGGCGCTGACTGTCGCCGCGTCGCTGGTGACGCGCACCCGGGCCGCGACGTCGCTCGAGTGGGTGCTCATCGTCGTCGTGAACGGCCTGGCCGTGGGCGCGTACGTGTTGAGTCGAACGCGCTTCCATCGCGTGGGGGCCGGCATCCTCATTCTCACCAGCATCATCGGGGCGAACCTCGCGCAGGCGACCGAGCCCGATCGGCTCCGCGTCGTGGTCGGCATGCTCTACGCGGCGCTGGGGCCCATCTACTCGGCCATCCTCATCAACACGCGGGCTACCTTCCTCGCGGCGTGCGGCACGATGGCCTGCTTCGTCGGCTTCGGGTCGGTGCACCCCGCGTTGACCACCACCGACTTCGTGCTTCCGCTGTTCCTGCTGGGCTTCGTGCTGTCGTTGACCGTCGTCGCCTCGGCGGTGCGCGAGTCGCAGCTCAAGGTCATCGAGGCGCAGTCGGCGCACCTCGCCGCGACCATCGAGTCGGCCATCGACGCGGTCGTGGCCGTCGACGGCGAGGGGCGCGTGACGAGCTGGAGTGAGCGGGCTGCCGGCATGTTCGACCGGCCCGCGGCCACCGCCCTCGGCCAACCGCTGGTGCGGCTGGTCGCCTCGGGGGCCGAGGCGGAGCGGCTCGAGGCGGCGCTGCGCGGGCCCCTGGCGGCCCGGCTCGAGTTCGATTTCCGTCCGGGGCCCGACGGGCACCGCGCGTTCGAGGCCTCGCTGGCGCCGCTGAAGGGACGCAGCGGCGCCGTCGTCGTGCTGCGCGACGTCACCGAGCGCAAGCAGCTCGAGGCCCGCCTGATGATGAGCGACCGCCTCGAGACGATGGGGCGGCTCGTCGCCGGCGTGGCCCACGAGATCAACAACCCGCTGGCCTACGTGCAGGCCAACCTGCGCGCGCTGCAGGGCGAGCTCGGTGGGGCCGGCCCTCCCGAGCAGGAGCGCCGGGAGCTGCTCGACGAGACCCTCGACGGCACGCGGCGCATCCAGGCCATCGTCAAGGACCTGTTGGCGTTCTCGCGCAACGGCGGCGACCACGACGCCCTCACGGCGGTGAACGTCGAGGCCACGCTCGACTCGGCGCTCCACATCGCGCAGGTCCACGTCACGCACGCCAGGGCGTCGGTCGTCAGGCAGTACGCCGGGGTGGGCACCGTCATGGCCGTCGAGGCGCGCCTGGGCCAGGTGTTCCTCAACCTGGTGATGAACGCGGTGCAGGCGCTCCCGCCGTCGCACGAGCGGCGCGAGGTGGTGGTGTCGACGCGGCACGAGGGTGAGAAGGTCGTCGTCGGGGTGCGCGACTTCGGCGCAGGCATGACGCCCGAGGTGCGTGCCCGCCTCTTCACGCCGTTCTTCACCACCAAGCCGGTGGGCAAGGGCACGGGCCTTGGCCTGTCGATCGTCCACACCATCGTCACCGGGCTCGGCGGAGAGATCCGCGTCGAGAGCGAGAAGGGCGAGGGGGCGCTGTTCGAGGTGGTGCTGCCCCGCGCACCGCGGAGCGCCCCGGTCGCGGCGGCTGATCCGACGCCGGCCCCGTCGGCGTGAGCGGCGGCACCCTCGCCGCGCGGCCGAAGTCGTCCTACAAGCCTGACGTGCCTCGTCGCCCAAGGGCCACCCGTGACACGTACCACCACGGCGACCTGCGCAACGCGCTGGTCGCGGCAGCCGTCGAGCTCGTCGAGGGCTCGTCGCCCGAGGAGCTGACGCTGCGGGAGGTGTCCCGCCGGGTGGGCGTGAACCACCGCGCCGCGTACCGGCACTTCGCCGACAAGACGGCGCTGCTCGCGGCCGTCGCCGAGGATGGCTATCGCGAGCTGCTCGTCGCGATGCAGTCGGCGCTCGGCGAGCTGCCGGCGAGGGCGAAGGCAGCGGAGCGGCTGATGGCGCTGGCGGTGGCCTACGTGGCGTTCGCGGTCGACCAGCCCGCGCGCTACCGCATCATGTTCGGGCGCCGGCTCAACGAAGACGGCCGCTTCAACGCCCTCGAGGAGCTGGTCGCCCGCGCGTACGAGCTGCTCGCCGCCGAGCTCAAGGCCGGGCAGCTGTCGGGACAGTTCGCCGTGACGCCGGTGCGTGAGCTCGTCTTCGGGTTCTGGTCCCTCGCGCACGGCTTCGCCAGCCTCGCCATCGTGCGGCGACTCAAGGTGAAGCGGGCGCTGCTCGAGCCGTGGAGCCGGCAGGTCTTCGGCCCCTTCCTCTCGGGCCTGTCCCGGCGATGAAGCGGTCGATGGGGCGGCGATGGCGACCCGCCCGGCCCCTGCGCCGCGGCAGGGCGCTCAGCGGGAGAGCCGTGCGAGCACGGCCTTGACGGTCGAGCTCTGGGCGTTCGGGTCGAGGGCCCGCTCGGCGGCGCGCTGCCGCGCCGTCTCTTCGTAGGCCGCGCGCCGGCCCTCGGCGCCGAGGTCGTGCCAGGCCGGGTGGCTGCGCACGGCGCCGTCGGCCCCGCGCTCCCGGTGGGCCGACACCACGCGCTCGACGAGCAGGGCCTCGTCGGGGCTCACGGCGACAGCTCCAGGTCGAGGTCCACGCCGGCGCGCGCGAGGCAGTCGGCGAGGAAGCGGCGCGCACGGGTGACGTTCTGCAGGAACGTGTTGAGCGACATGCCGACGCTCGAGGCGAGCGCGCGATCTTCGCCGACGCCCTCGAGGCGGCCGGCGAGGGCCCGGGCAGGCTGCGCCGGGAGCTTGTCGCGACACCTCGCGATGGCGGCGCGCAGGAGCGGGTCCGGCGCGCTGAGCGTCACCTCGCCCTGCGCGTCGAGGGCGCGGTGCAGGGCCTCGACCTCGGTGGCCGTCGGCGTCACCTTGCGCAGTTCGCTGAAGGCGACGTTCCGGGCGGCCGTCACCGCGAAGCGCAGCAGCGCGTTCGGTCGGCCGTCGTGCACGAAGCGCGGCGCCACCTGCCAGACGCGGAGCAGGGCCTCTTGCAGCACCGCCTCGGTGTCGCACAGCGCCGCGAAGGGGCGCAGGCTGCGACGCAGCGGTGCCTCGGCGGAAGACGCCCAGGCGGCGAAGGCCGCCGCGTCTCCGGCCGAGATCCGCGCGAGCTGTTCGTGCTCGGGCTGCATGACGTCCGTTTCGGCCTGCGCTTGGGGCCGCCGCCCATCGGCGACCCCGAACGCTCTTGCCTCTTTCAGCCGTCGATCTCCACCTCGACGCGCTGGCCGGCGCTGAAGAGCGTCACCAGCACCGGCGCCTCGCCGTCGGGCCTCACCGTCAAGGTGAGCGTCAGCACCAGCCCCGGCCCGTAGACGCCGTTGGCGGTGGTGAACGAGAAGTTCACTCTGGCCGTCTCCTTCGAGCCATCGGCGAGGAGCAGGAGCGCGTCCTTCACCGGCGCCCAGTCGAGGGCCTCTTCGACGACCAGCTCGAGGTCGAGGCGAGTTCCGTGGCGCCGCAGGACCCGCGCCTTCAGGCGGCGGGTCGCGCTGCCGGGCAGCAGCCGTGACAGGGTGTCGAGGAGCCCCTTGTACCCCGTGCCGCGGCGCCGCTTCGGGGCGGGCGCCTGCTCGCGCCGCCTGGCCTCGTCGTCAGCCCTCATGGGCGCGCCCGGGCTGCTCGTCGCCGGTCGCCCACCTCTGGGGCCGCCGCCTTGCGCGTCAGCGGTCGGCTCGCCTTCGAAGGCCTCGTAATCGAGCGCCTCGGGAACGCCCGCGGAGAGCGCGCTAGCGAAGCCGTCGTCGTCGACGTCGGCCCGGAGGTGCTTGCTGAGCCGCTCCACGCTCGCGGCGCCCACTTCCTCGGCCGGCGCGGGCCGTGGCGCCCCCAACATCGGGGCGGCGCTCATGCCCCGCGTCTGGAATGCGCTGGCGCTCGGCGCCGCGCTCGCGGCTGCCCTGAGGCCCACCCCCTCGGCCGACAGGCCGAAGGCGAGCTCGTGCGGCTGGGTGACGTTGCGGCGCGGCAGGCGCGGGTCGACCGTCTCGCGCTCGCTGACGGCGACCCACGACGTCAGGCGCGTCGACAGCTGGAAGGCGAGGCCGAGCCGGGTCACCTCGGCGTCGACGCTCTGGCCCGGCTCCGCCAGCCTTCGGGCCTCGAGGTCTTCGACGAGCTCCCGCGCGAACACCGTGGCGACGGCGCGGCTCCCGTGGCCTTCGGCCACCGCCGGGATCTCGAGCGTGCGCTCGAAGAGGCCCACGGCCGTCCGCCCGCGCACGACGAGGGTGCCACCGCGCGGGGCGAGCTGCACCGACAGCAGGGCCGGGGCGCCGGCGTAGACGTCTGGCAGGCGCGCGGGCGCCGTGCGCTCGAGGGCGTCGCCTTGGAGCGTCACCCCGGTGAGCAGCGGGGCGCTGGTGCGCGCGAGGAGCCGGCGCACCATCGGCTCGACGTCTTCGCCCAGGCCCATCACCAGCTCGACGCCCCGTCCGCAGCGCGCCGCGGGCTGGGTGAGCGAGCGGTTGACGCCCGAGCCCACGCCGATGGCGTGCACGC
Source organism: Myxococcaceae bacterium (assembly GCA_020247085.1). GTDB lineage: Bacteria > Myxococcota > Myxococcia > Myxococcales > Myxococcaceae > Xiheimicrobium > Xiheimicrobium aquaticum. Next base: position 13,739 of record JADCJJ010000383.1, read on the forward strand.
GGGACCCCTCGGGGAGCCGGTGGAGGATAGCCGAGAGCACCTCATGCTCGCTCCCGATGAGGCCGTCGGTGATGAGCACCACCTGGCGCTGGGCCTCGTCACGCAGGCCCGAGAGCGCCTCGATGATGCCCTCGGCCATCTCGGTGCCGCCTGACGCGCGCAGTTCCGACAGCCACGCTTGCGCGGCCCGACGGTTGGCCGGGGTGGCCGGCACAGGGCCCGGCTTGAAGCGCCGCGGCGCCGTCGAGAACTCGACGAGCTCGAGGGTGTCGCGCTCGCCGAGGGAGTCGACGAGGGCCGCGGTGAAGCGCCGCGCCTGGTCGAGTGGCTGTTCCGACATCGAGCCCGAGGTGTCCAGCAGCACCACGAGGTCTCGCGCCAGCGCCGGCACCCCCGCCTCGGCGACCGGCGGCACGAGGGTCAGCAGGCCGTAGGCCGACGCGGCGTTCGCGCCCGTCGCGGGCCGGCACACGTCGAGCTCGACGCCCACCGCCTGGCCCGCCGCGCGCCAGCGCACCACGACGTCGCGGTCGAGGCTGGCGCCGCCGGCGTCGGCGAACGTCACCTCCGTGGCGCTCAGGCCCCGCACGGTGTGCAGCGCGTGGCTGGGCGACTCGGGCCGAAGGCCCTCTGCGAGCCGGTCGCGCACCGTCAGGCCCAGCGACAGCTTCACCGGCAGGGCGCGGTCGGCAACGTCGACCGTCACCCGCGCCTGGTCGGCCACGCGGCCCGCGGCGCCGAGGTACCGGGGCGCGACCACCGTGGGGAACCGCCACTCCCAGAAGCCGTCCGGCAGCCACGTCAGCCGCTGTTCGATGGTGAGCTCGCAGACGACGGACTGCCGCGGCGGCACGTTGCCGACCTCTTGGGTGAAGAGGCTGGTGCGCTCCTGGTCGAGGAGGGCGGCGGTGCGCCCCGACAGCACCGCGTCTTCGAAGCGGGCGCGCGCCTGGGCGCGGGTGTCGACCTCGCCCACGATGCGCTGGTCACCGACGGTGAAGGCGAAGCCGCTCACCGCCCCGTCGGCCGGCAACGGCAGCGAGTAGGTGACCCGCAGCGGCTCGGCGTGGGGGTTGTGGAACGTCTGCGTCAAAGTCACGCGCACCAGGCCCCCCTTCGCGTCGGCTTCGAGGGCGGCGCGCCCGAGGGGGAGCGTGCGGCCGTCGAGGCTGTTCAGCTGGCCCCCGGCGGGGGCGGCGTGGGCGTGGGCGTGGGTGTGGGTGGGCAGGGCGGGGCGGGGCATGGGGGCAGGGCCTTTCGTCGAGGGGTTCATGGCCCTCAACGCGGTCACGCCCCGAACCGGTGACAGTCTTTTTTGAGGCGTCAGGCCCTTGAAACCACTGGGTCTCGAAGGCGTCGTCAGCGAACGCGGAGCAGCGAGACACCCGGGAGCCCGACGACCAGCACCTGTCCGCCCCCGAGCGCGGCGATGGCCCTGCCCCCGCTCGGCGCCTCAAGGTCCTGCCAGCCGATGGCCTCCTGGAAGCGGAAGATGGAGTCGTCGGTGACGACGAAGCGGTCTGTCGACCCCTGGCCCCAGGCCATCGCCCGCGGTTCGCCGGGGGGCAGGTTCGTGCTGCGCCAGTCGGCGAGCTTGAGGTCGGCGCCAGGGTTCTGGACGAGAACGGGGGCGTTCTGCACCGCGAGACGCTGGCCGAGCAACCACAGGCCGCCCGAGTCGAGGCGCGCCTGGCGCCAGTCGCCGGAGACGGGCTGGGGCACCGGCTCGAACCGGGAGCCCGTCCATGCCGCGAGGGTGTCGACGCCGAAGACGACGAGCCGGGTGTCGCTCGCCACGAGACCGCCCAGGGGGCGCGGCGACACCTCCGAGAGCACGAGGTCGACGTCCCAGGGCCCCGCGCGGCCATCGGCGGTGGTGACGAAGAGGGTGCGCTGGAACCGGGCGACGCCGGTGAACGTCGCGGAGGTGGCGCTGTGCTGCACCGTGGCGAGCTCGCCGGGGCGCCCCGACAGCAGGGTGCCTTCGTCACCGGCGAGGTCGAAGCGCCCGTCGGCGCCGATGGCCAGGGCTCGCAGCGTGGTGGTGACGCCGGTCGGGCTGGGCGTGCCCCACGCGCCGCTGCGGAAGGGAAGCAGCAGGCCGCGCTCCCCCACCGCCCACACGGTGCCGTCCGGCGCGGTGGCGACAGCGTTGAGCCGCAGGGGCTGCAGGGTGGGCACGACGCTCCAGCGGGGCCTGACGTTCGGGTCCGAGGGAGTCACGCGCAGCACCAGGGAGCGGCTCACCCCCTGCCACTCGGCGCCGATGCGCACGGCGCCGGAGCAGGCCGGGTCCTCGCCCGGGTCGCAGCGGTACGTCGCGCTCCCGGTGCCCTGGGCCAGGGTGAGCTGGCTGCCCTCGACGAAGCTGCCCACGGCGGCCGTCAACTTCACCACGCCTGCGCCGGGGGTACCGTCGGGCGCCAGCGCCGACACGCGCACGATGGCGCGCTCGAAGCGCCCGTCGAACGTCGTGCGGTCCGCAGTGAGGGACAGTTCGGCCTCGGGTGGGACCGGGCACCCCGCGAGCAACACGGCGGCGGCGACGCACGAGACCAAGCGCCTGGCCGTCGGCCCGGGGCGAACTCCAGCTGGCAGCGAGGGGCGAGCCATAAGTGAAGGCATTATCGACTGTACGCCGAGCCCTCGGAGTGCGCCAAAAACCCGGCAGCGGTCGCGTTCCTCGGGGGGGGGGCCGGGGCGGGGCCTGCGCCGGCGAGCCGGGGTCAGCGCACCTCGGGCCGTGGGGCCGCGGGACGCTGGCGCTCCGGGGGCCCCAGCCGCGTCTCGAGCGCCGCGAGCCGCGCGAGGGTCTGCTCATAGAGCGAGTCGACCTTCACGTGCAGCTGGGTCACCTCGAGGCCGGCGCGAATGTTCGCGTCGTACTCGGCGTCGGAGCGAATCCGGTCTTTCGCGGCCTGGCGGTTCTGGCTGATGAGCACCATGCACGAGAGGAAGATGGCCTCGAGCGAGACGATCATCGTCAACAGGCCGAAGGGGAACGGGTCGAACGCCTCGACGCTCGGGAGCAGCCCCAGGTTCACCGCGATCCACGCGCCGAACCAGACCATGTGCACCACCAGGAAGCTGATGCTGCCCGAGAAGTCGGCGGCGCGGTCGGCGACGCGCTGCACCGTGGTGAGCTTCCCCTCCACGGCCTGGTTCGGGCTGTAGGTGGGCCGGGTGCCGATGAGCCGGTCGGCC
>JADCJJ010000384.1 GCA_020247085.1 Myxococcaceae bacterium
AAGCGGCGACCACGACGAGCGGGGCGATGATGAGACGGAAGTGATGGAGTGACATGTCCGCGGTGACAGCAACTTGCGTACCCTCGGCCGCGGGTCTGTTTCCGGGGCCTTTCGAAGCGGCCCCTCGAAAAACCGCCACCGCCGCGGGCCAGCGACGTCAGCGACCTCGAAGGTGCACGTCGGGGTTGACACGCGTGTCGCCGTCACATAGTTCGAGTCGCGCTTTGCAGGTCGGCCCTGTCGTCTAGTGGCCTAGGACGGTGCCCTCTCACGGCATAAACCCGGGTTCGAATCCCGGCAGGGTCACAAAGCCTGGCTCGTCCCCAGGTACGAAGGCCCCGAGGCAACCCCTCGGGGCCTTTGGTGTTTCTGGGCTTCGAAGGAGCTCGCCCATGGACCCGATGCGCTGTCCCTCCTGCCAGCGGCCGAACGACTGCGCGGTCGCGGCCGGCCGCACGAGCTGCTGGTGCTTCCAGGTGACGATCGACCCCGCCGCGCTCGCGGCGCTGCCGCCCGAGGCGAAGAGGGCGTGCCTCTGCCGGGCTTGCGGCGTCGAGGGCTGGTCGAGGGCCAAGCCCCCTCAGACGCATCGCTGACCGCTCGGACGTTTCATCGGCGAGGGGAAACGCGGCGGTCGTTGTAGCCGTGGGGAGCGACTGTTAGAGCCGCCGCTCTTCAAGGAGCCCGCCGTGACGCGTCCTTCCCTCGCTGCGCATTCGCTCGGAGCCTTCACGCCCGGCACCGTCCCGCCGCGGCTCGGACCGGCTGCGTTCCGCGAGGCGTTGGCGCAGGTGGGCACCGCGGTGAGCGTCGTCGACGTCGGCGGGCGCCCGGCGGTGGCTCCGGGGGGCGCGGCGACGCTCGGGGTGGTGCCCCAGGAGGGCCAGCTCCCGCTGCTTGGCCACGCCCCGGCGCTGACGCCCGACCGCCTCGGTGACCCGCGCTTTTGCGACGCCTACGGCCTCGACGCTGCCTACGTCGTCGGTGAGATGGCCAACGCCATCGCCTCGGAGCCGCTCGTCGAGGCGGCGGCCGGCGCGGGGTTGCTCGGCATCTTCGGGGCGGCGGGGCTGCCGCTCCCGAGGGTCACGCAGGCGCTCGATCGGCTCGAGGCCCTGGGTGCGCGCCCGTGGGGCATCAACCTCATTCACTCGCCGGACGACCAGAAGCTCGAGGCGGCGCTCGTCGAGCTCTTTCTCTCGCGACGCGTTCGCGTGGTGAGCGCCTCGGCCTATCTCGATCTCACGCTGCCGCTGGTGACGTGGCGTCTGACGGGCATTCGCCGCGGGCCCGACGGGGCCATCGTCACCAACCGCCTCATCGCCAAGGTGTCTCGCGTCGAGGTGGCGCGGAAGTTCCTCGAGCCCGCGCCCGAGCGCTTCGTCGCGGCCCTGGTGGCGGCGAAGGTGCTGACGCCAGAGCAGGCGGCCCTCGCGGCGTTGGTGCCGATGGCCGACGACGTCACCTGCGAGGCCGACTCCGGTGGGCACACCGACAACCGGCCGCTGGTACTGCTGCTCCCGGCCATTCAGGCGCTGCGCGACGAGATCTGCCAGCAGCGCGGCTACGCCCAGCGGCCCCGCATCGGGGCCGCGGGCGGTATCGCCACGCCGGCCTCGGTCGCGTCGGCCTTCGCGATGGGCGCGGCCTACGTCGTCACCGGGTCGATCAACCAGGCGACGAGAGAGGCGGGCACGAGCGACCCCGTCAGGCAGCTGCTCGCCCAGGCCTCGCCGACCGACGTGGCGATGGCGCCGGCGGCCGACATGTTCGAGCTGGGCGTCAAAGTGCAGGTGCTGACGCGCGGCACCCTGTTCGCCGTGCGCGCCCAGCGGCTCTACGAGCTGTATCGCGCGCACGAGGGCGTGGCGGCGCTCCCAGCGGCGGTGCGGGCCGAGCTCGAGGCGAAGTACTTCCGCGCGACCCTCGACGAGGCCTGGGCGGGTTGCGAGCGCTACTTCCGTGAGCGCGACCCCGCCCAGCTCGAGAAGGCCGCCCGCGACCCGAAGCACCAGCTGGCGCTCCTGTTCCGCGCCTACCTGGGCCAGGCGTCGCGCTGGGCCAACGAGGGCGTCGTCGAGCGCGCGCTCGACTACCAGGTGTGGTGTGGCCCCGCGATGGGCGCATTCAACGCGTGGACGAAGGGCAGCGCGCTCGAGCGGTGGGACTCGCGCGACGTCGTCACGCTGGCGAAGAACCTGCTCGTCGGCGCCTGCGTGCTGACGCGCGCGGCGGCGCTGCGGGCGCAGGGCGTGGTGCTGCCCCCCGACGTCGAGGCCTTCCCGCCGCGCCCGCTCGCCGAGCTCGACGCCCTCGTGGCCGTCGCCCCGTCGGCCGGCCCCGTGGCTGACGGGCCTGCGCCTCGCGCTGCGTCCGAGGCGACGGGGCCCCGCCGCAAGGAGCCCATCGCCATCGTCGGCATCGGCGCGATGTTCCCGAAGGCCGAGAACCTCTCGGCGCTGTGGCGCCTCTTGCGCACGGGCCAGGACGCGGTGGGCGAGGTCCCGCCGACGCACTTCGCTCTCGCCGACTACTTCGACGAGGACCCGAAGGCGCCGGACCGCACGTACGCCAGGCGGGGCGCCTTCCTTTCGGCCACGCCCTTCGACCCGACTGAGTTCGGCATTCCGCCGTCGATCCTCGAGGCCACGGACACCTCGCAGCTGCTCGCGCTGGTGGTGGCGAAGATGGCCCTCGAGGACGCCGGCTACCCCGAAGACGGTGCGTGGGACCGCTCGCGCACCAGCGTGCTGCTGGGCGTCACCGGCACGCAGGAGCTGGTCATCTCGCTCGGCGCGCGCCTGGGGCACCCGCGCTGGCGCAAGGCCCTCGAGGACGCCGGCGTCGACGACGCCACCGCGAAGGACGTCGTCGAGCGCATCGGCGCCTCGTACGTCGGCTGGCAGGAAAACTCGTTCCCCGGCCTGTTGGGCAACGTCGTCGCGGGCCGCATCGCCAATCGCTTCGACCTCGGCGGCACCAACTGCGTCGTCGACGCGGCCTGCGCCAGCTCGCTGGGCGCCCTGCACCTGGGGCTCGCCGAGCTCGAGGCCGGCCGCGCCGACATGGTGCTCACCGGCGGGGTCGACGCGCTCAACGACATCTTCATGCACATGTGCTTCTCGAAGACGCCCGCGCTGTCGCCCACCGGCGACGCCCGGCCGTTCTCGGATCGCGCCGACGGCACGCTGCTGGGCGAGGGCCTGGGCATGGTGGTGCTCAAGCGGCTGTCCGACGCGGAGCGCGACGGTGACCGGGTGTACGCCCTCATTCGCGGCATGGGCACCTCGAGCGATGGGCGCGCGAAGTCGATCTACGCGCCGCTGTCGAAGGGGCAGGCGCGGGCGCTCGACGCGGCCTACCGCGACGCGAACGTGCGGCCGCGCGACCTCGGGCTGGTCGAGGCCCACGGCACGGGCACGAAGGCCGGCGACGCCGCCGAGTTCGAGGGCCTGGTCTCGGTGTTCCGCGCCGACTCCCCCGACGCGCCCTGGTGCGCGCTGGGCTCGGTGAAGTCGCAGGTGGGCCACACGAAGGCGGCCGCTGGCGCCGCGGGGCTCATCAAGGCGGCCCTGGCGCTGCACCACCGGGTGATTCCCCCGACCATCAAGATCGACCGGCCAAACCCGGCGCTGAACATCGATGCCAGCCCGTTCTCGCTGCCGACGCTGGCGCGCCCCTGGCTACGCTCGCCCCGCGGCCCGCGCCTGGCGGCGGTGAGCTCGTTCGGCTTCGGCGGCTCGAACTTTCACGCCGTGCTCGAGGAGTACGGCGAGCGCCGCGCTGCGCCCGCGTGGGATGGGTCCGTCGAGCTCGTCGCCTTGAGCGCGAGCGACGCTCCGGCCCTCTCGGCGAAGGTGCAGCAGGCGATGCAGGCGCCTGACGTGGCCGCCTTCGCCGCCGCCTCCCGCGTCGCGTTTCGGAGCGATGACGCGCTGCGCCTCCTGGCCGTCGTCGAGGCGGGCCGCTCGCTCGCGAGCGTGTTCGAGCCGGTGCTGGCGAAGGTAGCCGGCGGTCAGCCCTTCGCGACGCCCGAGGGCGTGACGATGGGCGTGGGGCGACCGGCCGGGAGCCTCGCCTTCGTCTTCCCCGGCCAGGGGTCGCAGCACATCGACATGCTCCGCGACGTCGCGACGGTGTTCCCCGAGCTGCTCGAGTCGGTCGACGCGCTGCCCGACGTGGCGGCGAAGGTGTACCCGCTGCCGACCTTCGACGCGGAGCTGCAGCGGCAGCGCGAGGCGGCGCTGACGCGCACCGACGTCGCGCAGCCGGCCATCGGCCTCGTGAGCCGCGGCCTGTCGCGCGTGCTGGCGCGCTTCGGGCTGACGCCGGCGCTGGTGGCCGGGCACTCGTACGGTGAGCTGGTCGCGCTCCACGCCGCGGGCGTGCTGACGGCCGAGGGGCTCGAGCTGGCCTCGCGGCGGCGCGGCGTGTTGATGGCCGGTGACGGCTCGGACCGCGGCGCGATGCTGGCGGTGCTGGCGCCGCTGGTCGAGGTCGAGCGCCTGTTGGCCGAGGAGCGGCTCGAGCTGGTGCTCGCCAACCGCAACGGGCCGTCACAGGGCGTGCTGTCTGGAGCGCGCAGCGAGATTGCTCGCGCCGAGGCGGCCTGCAAGGCGCGCGGGTTGCGGGCGTCGCGCCTCAACGTGGGCGCGGCCTTCCACAGCCCGCTCGTCGCCGGCGCTGCCGAGGCCTTCCGCGAGGCGCTCGAGGCGGTGCCCTTCGCGCGGGCCACCATGCCGGTGATCGCCAACACCACGGCCGCGCCGTACCCCGAAGACGCGGCGGCCGCCCGGGCGCTGCTCTCACGCCAGCTCGCCAGCCCCGTTCGGTTCGACGCGGTGGTGGAGCAGCTGTACGCCGCCGGCGCGCGGACCTTCGTCGAGGTTGGCCCGAGGTCGGCGCTCACTGGCATGGTGAAGGCCATCCTCGGGGAACGGCCCGTCACCGCGCTCGCGCTCGACGCGCAGACGAAGCGGGGCGGGCTGTTCGACCTCGCCCTGGTGCTCGCCCGGGTGGCCGCCGAGGGACACCCCCTGCGCCTGACGGAGTGGCAGCGCACGCCGCCGCCGCCACGGTGGGTCGACCGGCCGAGGCGGGCTCCGAAGATGACGGTGCCGCTCACCGGCGCGAACTACCGCAGCCCCACGACGCCCAGGCCGCCGGTCGCGAGGCCGGCCCAGGCGCGCGAGATGACGAATGGAGTCCATGTGAGCTCGAGGAACGGCGCGAACGGGAGCGCCTCGATGGTGCCCGAGGTGCGAGAGGTCCGGGTCACGCCGACGACGGCGAGCGCCGAGGCCGGCGTCGCCTTCGGTCAGGACGCCCTGCGAACCTACCAGGAGAATCTGCGCGCACTGCAGGCCCTGCAGGAGCAGACGGCGCGGGTCCACCAGCTGTTCCTCGAAGGGCAGATCGCCGCGCAGCAGAACGTAGCGGCGCTCCTGACGGGGCGGCCCCTCGCGTCGGTGCCCACGACCGCGCCGCTCGCCGCCAGCGCGCCGGGGCCGAAGCTGGGCTCGTCGGGCGAGGCCTGGCAGGGCGGGCCGGCGTCGACCTGGCGCCACGCCGAGGTCACCGCGCCCGTGCAGCCGCGAGCGCCCGCCGATGGCGCGGCGGCGCACGTCGCGTCGAGCCACCGCAATTCCGCGCTCGGGGTGACGGGGAACGACTCGCCGGCGCAGGGCGTGACGGGCGCTGACGCGGCGACCCCTGTCGCGGCGACGCAGGTGCAGGTGGGGCGCGCCGCGACGGCCACCGCGCCGGTGGTGGACGTGGTGCAGACGCTGCTGCAGGTGGTCTCGGAGGCGACCGGGTACCCCATCGAGACGCTCGCCCTGGGCAACGATCTCGAGGCCGATCTCGGCATCGACTCGATCAAGCGCGTCGAGATCCTCTCGATGGTGTCGCGGCGCATTCCCGGGGCGCCCTCGGTGAACCCGGAGCGGCTCGGCAGCCTGCGCACGCTTCAGCAGGTCGCGGAGTTCGTGCAAGGCAGCGCCATCGCGGCCCCGGTCGAGCGCCCGTCGCCGACGCAGGCCGCGGCGCCAGCCGCATCCGGTGTCGACGCAAAAGCGACGCTCCTGTCCACGGTGGGGGAGTTGACCGGCTATCCGGTCGAGACGCTGTCCCTCGAGATGGACCTCGAGGCCGACCTGGGCATCGACTCCATCAAGCGCGTCGAGATCCTCTCGCTGTTGTCCCGACGCATCCCGGGCGCCCCGTCGGTCAACCCCGAGAGGCTGTCGGGGCTCAAGACGCTCGCCCAGGTGCTCGACTTCATCGGCGCGGCCGCCGAGCCGACGCGGAGCCCGTCGCCACCGCAGGTCTCGCCCCCGCAGGCCACGCCTCCGGTCCCGGACGCCGAGGCGGTGCTCCTGTCGACCGTGTCCGAGTTGACCGGGTACCCCGTCGAGACGCTGTCGCTGGGCATGGATCTCGAGGCCGACCTGGGCATCGGCTCCATCAAGCGCGTCGAGATTCTCTCGCTGCTGTCCCGGCGCATCGCCACCGCGCCGTCCGTCGACCCGGAGCGGCTGTCGGGGCTGCGCACGCTCGAGCAGGTGCTGGGCTTCGTGAGGGGCCCGGGCGTCGCGCCGACGCAGGCGCCGCCGAGCGCGCCACCCGCGGGCGGTGAGCCGGTGCGCGAGGCGCGTGACGTCCCCGCCTCGACGGCAGCCGCCCGGCCGATCCCGGGCCCGGTGCAGCGGCGCGTCGTCGTGCCGGTGCGCGCGAAGGTGTCGACGGCGACCGTCAGGTGGCCGGCGGGCGCGGTGCTGGTCACCGGTGACGACCCAGTCCTCGCCGCGGCCTTGGTGAAGGCGCTCGCTCGCGCGGGGCAGGTGGCGCAGCTGCACGTGCCCGGCGAGCCGGTGCCCGGCTCGCTCGGTGGCGTGGTGCTCACCGCGCCCGCGGACGCTCCGTGGGATGCGCAGGCCGAGGCCGGGCTCAAGCGCGCGCTGCTGCTGATGCGTGACGCGTCGGCGGCACTCCGCGCGACGTCAGGCGGCTTCGTCGCTGCGGTCAGCCGCCGGGACGGGGCCTTCGGCTTCGGTGGCACGGCGACGGCCGCGCACCCCCTCGCCGGGGCGCTCAACGGGCTGGTGAAGACGCTCGCGCACGAGTGCCCCGAGGTGAGG
>JADCJJ010000385.1 GCA_020247085.1 Myxococcaceae bacterium
GGCCTTCTCGACCGTCCCCGGCCGCACGCTCCCACCGCCGTTCTTCAGGTCGAGCACCCACGCGCTGTCGGGGGCCTTCAGCCGGAACTGGTAGACGTTTCCCACCGCCTTCACCAGCTCGGGCGTCTTCGCCACGTACGCGCCGATGGCCTCGAAGGTGGCCGCGCTGGTGAGCGCCGCGGCGGGGGCGGGCACGGCGGCGTCGGGTGCCGGGGCCTGCTTCGCCTTCGGCTTCGGCACCTCGGGGTAGAAGTCGACGGCCGCGTTCGAGATGCAGACCTTCTCGCGCTCGACGACGGTAGCGCGCACGATGACGCGCAGCGGCGACTCCTTCCACAGCTCGATGCGCAGCGTCTCGCCGGGGAACACCGAGTCGGCGAAGCGCACCTTGATGGACTTGAAGGTGCGCGGGTCACCCCCGGCGAAGGCGTTGATGGCGGCGCGCCCGACGAACCCGAAGGTGCACAGCCCGTGCAGAATCGGCCGGGGGAAGCCGAACATCGTCGCGAACTCGGGGTCGACGTGGAGCGGGTTCCAGTCTCCCGACAGCCGGTACAGCAGGGCCTGGCTCTCGCTCGTCTTCTCGGTGACGACGGCGTCGGGCGGCCGCGCCGGCGGCACGTTGACGTCGGCCGAGGGGCCGCGGTCGCCGCCCCAGCCGCCCGCGCCGCGCGCGAGGATTGAGATGTCGTTCTTCACCAACAGCTCGCCGGTCTTCGCGTCGTAGGTGTCGACGTGCGTGACGACGATGGCGTTCTTGCCCTTGTCGAAGATGTCGGCGACGCGCGCGCGGTGCACGAGCTCGGCGCTGGGCGGCAGCGGCCGGAGCACCTCGGTGTACTGCTCCCCGTGCAGCACCCGGTCGAGCCCGAAGTGCAGGCCCGGCGCCGAGCCCCCCTCGGCCATCGCCTTGAAGAACGAGTTGAGCGCCGGAACCACCCCGTACGTCGGCAGCGCGTGAAAGCCGTCGCCGTGCCGCTCGAAGACCAGGTGCAGGTCCTTCGGGTCGCTGGGGTCGCGGCCCGCGCCGACGCCCAGCGCATAGAGGGCCAGGTCGCGCTCGTCGTAGCGGCTGCGCGCCTCGGGCATCTCGAAACCGAGCGCCTGGTCGACGTCGATGAACTCGTTGCCGCCCTTCGACCGCGACGACAGGTTCGACAGCACCGGGCTCAGCGCCTCGGTGATGTTCGCCGGGTGCGTCGCGTCCGCGAAGTCCACCACCGTGTCCCAGCTCGCCTGGAGCAGCTCGGGCGTCAGCTCGCGGCCCAGCTTGAAGGTCTTGCCCTTCGTGCGCGCCCAGCGCAGCTTGCCGAAGTAGCCCGCGCCCACCTCGTAGACGCCGCCCGTCTCGGCGCAGTCCTCGTGCGACAGCCAGGCGACGAGCGGCGTCACGTACTCGGGCTTGAGGTTCTCGAGCATGTCCCTGGGCATCACCGTCTCGGTCAGCCGCGACGCGGCGATGGGCGCGATGGCGTTGACGCGGACGTTCTTCTTCTCCCCCTCGATGGCCAACGTGTTCGAGAACCCCACCAGCCCCAGCTTCGCCGCCGCGTAGTTGGCCTGGCCGAAGTTGCCGTAGAGGCCCGCCGCCGAGGTGGTGAAGAGCACACGCCCGTAGCCCTGGTCGCGCATGTACGGCCAGGCCGCGTGGGTGCAGGCGAACGCTCCGTTGACGTGGACCCGCATGATGAGGTCCCAGTCTTCTCTCGTCATCTTCGCGAAGCTCACGTCGCGGAGGATGCCGGCGTTGTTGACGAGCACGTCGATGCGCCCGAAGGCGTCGATGGCCGTCTTGATGATGCGCTCTCCGTGCTCGACCGAGTCGGCGTTGGCGACGGCCGTGCCGCCGGCGGCCTTGATCTCGTCGACCACCCGCTGCGCCGCCGCCGACGACTGCCCCTGCCCGTGCGCCGAGCCGCCGAGGTCGTTTACCACCACCTTCGCGCCGCGTTGGGCGAAGAAGAGCGCGTGACTGCGCCCGAGCCCCGCCCCGGCGCCCGTGATGACCACCACCCTGCCGTCGAACCGAAGCTGCGCCATGCGTGTCGTCCTTTGCCGGGGCCCTCGCCTCGCGGGCGACGGCGTCGATCCACCGCGTGCGGCGGTTTTGAGCACCACCTTGATTCCCGAGTCAACATCGCGCCCCCCCCCCGAGGTGGCGACCAGGAGGTGCAACGCACGCGTGACGGAGCGGCTGCTGAGGCCGCGCCAGAAACCGCTAGACACCCGCGCGAAAAGCCGTAATTCGCGCTCGCTGGGCAAGGCCGACTCCTCCGAAGGGTTCTACCGATGCACGCACGCTTCCGACTCGTCACGCTGACCGCGCTGGTGGCCGCCCTGGCGGCCCACGCCGAGAAGGCGCCGGTCAACATTCACCTCGACGTCGGCGGCGGGACGGGCCTCGACCGCGCGGTGCCGCTGACCGGCGCCACGCTGAAGGTCGACACGACCGTGCTGTCATTCCTCGGGCCCGTCTCGCCGCAGGTCGAGCTCTTCGGCAAGTCGACGTTCAACAACTTCCTCGGCTACCTCGACCAGGGCGCCGCGTTCGGCGCCGGCCTCGGGGTTCGCCTGCGGCTCTTCAACGACGAGAAGGGGTACTTCTTTAACCCCGGCACCAAGCACCGCGGCAACCTGTGGGGCAACTGGTACTTCGACGCCCACGTGCTCTACGCGGCGGCGCGCACCGCGACCGAGCTGGGCGTCGGCTTCGACGTCGGCACCGGCTATGAGTTCTCGCTCGTCGAGGCGCTCCACCTCGGCCCCGTCGTCACCTTCCGCATGATGGGGCCCCACCAGGTGCTCATGGCCGGCCTGTCCATCAGCATCGGCGCGCCCGACACCATCCCCGCCGAGGCCGACTTCGACGATGACGGCATCTCGGGTGACGCCGACAAGTGCCCCGACCAGTCCGGCCTGGCCGCCAACAACGGCTGCCCCGTCGAGGACAAGGACAAGGACGGCCTCTCGGACAAGGACGACAAGTGCCAGGACAAGGCCGGGCCGAAGGAGAACGGTGGCTGCCCCGACGAAGACAAGGACGCCGACGGCGTCGTCGACCGCCTCGACACCTGCCCGGCCGCGGCGGGCCCGCTCGACAACAAGGGCTGCCCCTGGGGTGACGCTGACAAGGACGGGCTGACGGACAACCTCGACAAGTGCCCCGACCTCGCCGGCCCTGGCGAGAACGCCGGCTGCCCCGACACCGACAAGGACGGGGACGGCACCGTCGACCGGCTCGACGCCTGCCTCGACGCCGCCGGTGAGAAGGACAACAAGGGCTGCGCGTACCCTGACACCGACAAGGACGGCGTCAACGACCGGGTCGACAACTGCATCAACGAGACCGGCCCCGCCGCCAACCAGGGCTGCCCCGAGAAGCAGAAGCAGCTCGTCGCCATCACGCGCGAGAAACTCGTGCTCAAGGAGAAGCTGGCGTTCGACCAGAAGAAGGCGACGCTGCAGAAGCGCTCCTTCACGACGCTCGACCAGGTCGCCAGCGTGCTGGCGACGCACCCCGAGATCGTGATGCTGCAGGTCGAGGGGCACACCGACAACGCGGGCGTGCCCGAAGACAACCGCGCCCTCTCCCAGGCTCGCGCTGACGCGGTCCGGGACTACCTGGTGAAGAAGGGGGTCGCCGAGGCGCGCCTCAAGGCCGTCGGTTTCGGCCAGGAGAAGCCCCTCGGGTCGAACGACACGCCCCAGGGGCGTGAAGACAACCGGCGCATCGAGTTCGTCATCATCGGCCGGTGAGGCGGGGCGCGCCTGGCGCCCCTGGCACCGCGCTCTTTCGTTGAGCGCGGCGGTGACCACGGGCCCGAAGACGCGAGTCCTGAGGTTGGGCTTCGCGGGCACCTGCCCGCACCAAGGCATCACGGAGCCTCGCGGTCAGGCCGAAAGCCGCGCTGCTGCCCGTTGCCGCAGCCCGCAGCATGGGTCAGGGGTCCACGAGCGAGGCAGCGCCAGCGTCGATCATTCAGGCAGCCGCCTTCCTCCGTGACGGCGGCCCCGGCGGCAGGGGTCGCGCCGCCGCGCCGATGAGAAGCGGGGCCGCACCCGTTGACGCCCCAGCCGCCCACCGCCCGGCCTACCGGGCCGGCGGCTTCGTGAAGCGGCGCCTCTGCCACGTCAAATCGACGAGGACGAGGTAGGGCTCGTCGTCTTCGTCGGTCTCGCGCACGGCCGACAGCCCCTCGGCTCGGAGCGCCTGCTCGAGGCGGTCGGCGACCCTGCGACGGCTGTCGGCAGTGTCCCGGAAGCTGCCGAACTCGAGCACCAGCTCGCCGGACTCCGAGACGCCGTCGGCATCCTGGTCGGTGAAGAAGGCGTAGCCATCGAACCGCCTGCCCTGCGTCTGCAGCGACTCGCGCAGGTCCTTCATCTCGGCAAGCCCGCACTTGCGGCAGTCGGAGAAGCGCTCGCGTGCCAGAACCCCCTGGCGCTCGAGCGCTCCGAAGGCCCGGGCGAGCCGGTCGGGGTCGGTGAGAAAACGCCACCCCGCCTCGCGCTCCCGGTGCGCTGCCAGTTCGTCGTCGACGAGCTTCTCGACGTCGCGCCGCAGCGACTCGCGTCCGTCCGCGGCGTCGAGGGCGAGGTCGACGATGTCTTCTCGGCTGAGGTACCCATCGGCGACCCGCCAGCCGACGACCTCGCGCACCTCGGCCAACAGGATGGACTTCGGCCGGCGCTTGCCCTCGGGCGAGGGCCGCCGACGGGGCTCCGTCGCGACGCCCCCGTCGGAGAGCACCAGAAGCCCATCGGGCTCGCCCCCCGCATCAGCGACCGGGGCCGGCCTCGTCTCTTCACAGGCCGAGGCGAGGAGCAGGAGCGAGAGGCAATAGGCACGCACGAACATTCGCGAGCGTCACCCTACCCCACGGGCGGAGCTCCGCGAACCCACGCCTGGCAGCGCGTGTCGCCACGACCCTCGCGCGAACCTCTCCACCTCCGCCGAGGCCACCACCGAGGCCCCACGCAACGGGCTGCGGTACGCGACCAGCGGTGCGAGGGGTGACGACGCCAGCCACCTGCGCCTGGGGCCCCCACGGACTGCGGCAACGGGCGTGACGCGAGCGCGGGCGGGCCCCCGAACGGCCAACCCGGCGCTGCGTCTCGACGTGCGTCAGCGCCTTCGGGCCCTCGAGGCCCTGAGCGGGGCGCTCGCCCCGAGGGCGCGCTGCAGGGCGCCACCATGCCGAGCGCGAGGGCCTACGCCACGGCTCGCCCGTCGACCGTCTCGAGCTCGAAGGTGAAGGGCAGCGGCGCGCTCTCTCGCTCCGGCGCGGTGAGCAGCTCGAGCAGGTCGGTCGACGTCACCAGCCCCACGAGCTCGTCCCGGGCGGTGACGATGGGGACCGAGTCGATGCGGTGCTCGAGCATCAGGCTGGCGACCGTCGCCACCGTGACGGAGGCCTGGCACGAGACCGGGTGCGGCGTCATCGCCTCACCCACGGCGAGCGGCGGGAAGGCCAGCGCCCCGCCCTCGACGACGATTCCACGGCGGAGCAGGTCGCGGTCCGACACGACGCCGACGAGGCGCCCCGCGAAGACGACGGGCAGGTGACGTACCGCCAGGCGGCCCATCAACGACCACGCCCGGTCGAGGCTGACGTCGGGGGCGATGCAGGTGACGTTCCTCGTCATCACACGGCTGGCTCTCATGCGGGCGCTCCGGGGCGAAGGGTGCCTGGAGCCACAGCATCAACCGGGCCACGCCACCGCGCCCAACGAGCCCCGCGCAGCGCGAAAGCGATGCGCCTCGACGCTCGCGGCCGCGCAAGGCCTGCCCTGACAGGGCTGCACCCGCCGCGGCCCGCGTGGCGACGCCAGGTCCCGCGGGCGCGGCCTCAGGGCCTCAAGGCTGCGATGGCCCTGGCGTAGTCGGGGCTCTTGAAGACGGCGTTCCCTGCGACCAGCACCGAGGCGCCAGCGGCCACCACCTGCCGGGCGGTATCGGCGTTGATGCCGCCGTCAACCTCGACGTCGACGTGGCCGAGGCCGCGCGCGTCGAGCAACGCCCGCAGACGCCGCACCTTGTCCACCGTCGCGGGGATGAAGGCCTGGCCCCCGAAGCCGGGGTTGACGCTCATCAGGAGCACGAGGTCGACGTCGCCCAGCACCTCTTCGATGGCCGACAGCGGCGTCGCGGGGTTGAGCACCACCCCCGGCCGGGCGCCGGCGGCGCGGATCTGCTGGAGCGTGCGGTGGAGGTGGGGGCAGGCCTCCTGGTGCACGGTGATGAACGAGGCGCCGGCCTTCGCGAAGTCAGCCACGTACCGCTCGGGCTCGACGATCATGAGGTGCACGTCGAGCGGCAGCGACGTGGCGCGCTTGACGGCCTCGACGACGAGGGGGCCGATGGTGAGGTTCGGCACGAAGCGCCCGTCCATCACGTCGACGTGCACGAGGTCGGCGCCAGCGCGCTCGATGGCCCTCACCTCGTCGGCGAGGCGGCCGAAGTCGGCCGAGAGAATCGAGGGCGCCACCTTCACCGTCGTCGTCATGCGTCACCTCGCGTGGGGAGCTGCCCGGGCGCGCAGGGCCCGGTCCATGAGTCGAATCGTGCGCTCGCGCGAGGCGGCGAAGGGCACGGGCTCGAGCGTGGGCGCCGACGCCAGCGACACCCGCGCCACCACCTCGTCCTCCGACAGCCCGAGCGCCTGGGCGGCGCGTACCTCGCGCTCGACGACGTCGAACAGCTCGCGCAAGCGCTGGAGCGTCTGCCGGCCCACTGGCGCTCCGTGCCCCGGCAGCGCGGTGACGAAATCGACCTCGAGCAGGGCGTCGAGGGTGTCGCGGAACGCCAGCACGTCGCCGCCGGCCT
This sequence comes from Myxococcaceae bacterium, assembly GCA_020247085.1. Taxonomy (GTDB): domain Bacteria; phylum Myxococcota; class Myxococcia; order Myxococcales; family Myxococcaceae; genus Xiheimicrobium; species Xiheimicrobium aquaticum. The sequence continues at coordinate 6,827 of JADCJJ010000385.1, forward strand.
CGACGTCGATGAGGGGCTCGTTGTCGGCCGTCACCAGGTCTCCGGTGATGAGCAGCTTGCGGCGCTCGAGCCACGCGACGAGGTCGCCGTCGGTGTGGCCGCGCCCCGGGTGCCACACGCGCACCACCTCGTCACCGAGGACGAGCCTCACCGGCGCTTCGACCTCGACCCACCGGGCGCGGTGCCCCTCAGCCTCGAGCCGGCGGCGGGTGTTGGGGTGCACCAGCACCGGCCCGACCCGGCGGAAGCGGGACAGCCCCTGCGCGTGGTCGCCGTGCGAGTGGGTGAGCAGCACGCGGCGAACCTCGCGGGCGACGTCCTCCTCGACGCGGTGCCGCAGCGCCCGGGCAGCCCCACCGAACTTCACGTCGCTGACGAAGGCCTCGCGGCCATGGGTGATGACGGCGCTGTTGCCTCCGCCGCCGAGGAACAGCCACAGGTGCTCGTCGATGCGGCGCTCCTCGACGCGCACGAAGCGCTGGAGCGCACACCCGCTGACGAGCGCGGCCACGCATACCGCGGCGGTGAGGCGGTTGCGGTGGCTCTCGCTCCAGAGGAACATCGCCCTTCGTGTCTACCAGCCCCTCGGAGTTCCAGGCAGACGAAACCACGTCGCGCAGCATCACGCCGATGCAGGCGGCGATTCGGCGCATGACGAAGCTGTCGTCGATTCTCGAGGTGGCGAAGGCGATGACCGCCGAGCGCAACCTCGACACGCTGCTCCCGCTCATCCTCAAGGAGGCCGCCCGCGTCGTCGAGGCCGACCGCTGCAGCCTCTTCATCGTCGACCGCGCCCGCAACGAGCTGTGGAGCCGCGTCGCGCAAGGGGCCAACCAGGAGATCCGCCTGCCCATCGGCCAGGGAATCGCCGGCTCGGTGGCCGCGAGCGGAGAGGTCGTCAACATCAAGGACGCGTACGAGGACTCGCGCTTCTCGCGCGAGTTCGACGCGAAGAACGCCTATCGGACGAAGAGCATCCTGTGCGTGCCGATGCGCGACACGCGCGGCGACATCACCGGCGTGCTCCAGGCGCTCAACGCCCGTGACGGGACGTTCGACGGCGAAGACGAGGAGCTGCTGCTGGCGCTCGGGGGCCAGGCGGCCCAGGCCATCGAGAACGCCATGCTGCACCAGGACATCAGCCGGCTCTTCGAGGGCTTCGTGCAGGCGTCGGTGATGGCCATCGAGTCGCGTGACCCGACGACCGCAGGTCACTCGGGGCGGGTGGCGGCGCTGACGGTGACGCTCGCCCAGGCGACGGAGCTGGCGCCCGCGGGCCCCTACCTGGGCACGCGCTTCACCCCGGAGCAGCTCCAGGAGATCCGCTACGCGTCGCTGCTGCACGACTTCGGGAAGATCGGCGTGCGGGAGCCGGTGCTGGTGAAGGCCGACAAGCTGTACCCCCACGAGTTCGAGCTGGTGCGGCAGCGCTTCGAGGTCGCGCGAAAGGACCGCCAGCTCGCCTCGATGCAACGGCGGCTCGAGATGGTGAAGCTCCGCGGCGACCGAGAGCTGCCAGCCATCGACCAGGAGGAGGATGAGCGGCTGGCCCGGGAGCTGAAGCAGCTCGATGAGGCGCTCGAGTTCGTCACCTCGTGCAACAAGCCGACGGTGATGGCGCAGGGCGGCTTCGAGCGGCTCACGGAGCTCGCCGAGATGTCCTTCTCGGACTCGCGCGAGCGGCCGCAGACCATTCTGTCGGCGCACGAGATTCAGGTGCTGTCGATTCCACGGGGCTCGCTCTCGGCCACCGAGCGCCGGGAGATTGAGTCGCACGTCACCCACACCTTCAAGTTCCTGTCTCAGATTCCGTGGACGGGCGTGCTCCGGCGGGTGCCCGAGATCGCCTACGCGCACCACGAGAAGCTCGACGGCAAGGGGTACCCGCGGGCGCTGGCGGCCGAGCGCATTCCGGTGCAGTCGAAGATGATGGCCATCTCGGACGTCTACGACGCCCTGACGGCCAGCGACCGCCCGTACAAGAAGGCGATTCCGCACGAGAAAGCGCTCGACATTCTCCACCTCGAGGCGAAGAGCGGCCTCGACGCCGAGCTGCTCCGCATCTTCGTCGAGGCCGAGGTTCCGCGGCGCGCGCTGAAGAGCGGCGGCGGGTGACGCCTTCCCCTGGAACGAAGGGTCCGGGTCCCTCGCGCCGAGGCGCGTGAAGCGCTCGCTGGCGCGCCGCTCCGAGGACGCAGCCCATCGCCAGGGTGCTGCCGTTCCGTCGGTGAGACGAGTGGCGCCGGGTGACTCCCTCTCCCGGAATGAACGCTCTGGGTCCCGCGCGCCGAGGCGCACGAAGCGCTCGCTGGCGCGCCGCTCCGAGGACGCAGGCCGTCGGCAGGGTGCTGCCGTTCCGTCGGTGAGACGAGCGGCGCTGGGTGACTCCCTCTCCCGGGATGAACGCTCCGGGTCCCGCGCGCCGAGACGCGTGAAGCGCTCGCTGGCGCGCCGCTCCGAGGACGCAGGCCGTCGGCA
>JADCJJ010000386.1 GCA_020247085.1 Myxococcaceae bacterium
ACCCATTTGGTCTTGGGCGTGATCGCCGCTTCGAGCGCTTCGGGCGTGAGTTTGAAATTCTGGTTCTCCGAGCACGCGACTTCGACGGGCGTGCCCTCGGCGAGGATCACCATGTCGGGGTAGCTCACCCAATAGGGGGCGGGCACGATGACTTCGTCGCCGGGGTTCAGCGTGGCCATCAGCGCGTTGTAGAGCACCTGCTTGCCGCCCGTTCCGACCGTGATCTGGTTGGCGGCGTATTTGAGGGCGTTTTCGCGCTCGAACTTCGCGATGATCGCCTTTTTGAGCGCGGGCGTGCCGTCGACGGCCGTATACTTCGTGTCGCCGGCGTCGATGGCGCGCTTGGCGGCGTCCTTGATGTTCTGCGGCGTGTCGAAATCGGGTTCGCCCGCACCGAGGCCGATCACGTCCTTGCCGGCGGCTTTGAGCTCGGCCGCTTTCATCGACACGGCAATGGTGGGCGACGGCTTCACGCGCTGGAGACGGTCGGCGACGATCGACATAGGGGCTTCCTCGGGAGCGAAAGAACAGAAAAAAGACAGTGGAAATTAGACCCCTCAAGCGGTGCTGGCAATCGGCTTGACCTTCCTGCGGGGCAGGGTGGCTAAAACATTGTCCGCGCACAATCGCGCAACAATCGAAGGAGACCCAGACGCGATGATTCGCAGAAGCATTTTTGCCGCCTTCGTGGCGGCGGTTCTCGTCGGCGGCCCGGCGGTTGCCCAGCACGCAGGCCACCGCGGCGGCTCGGCCAACGATTCGCCCGCAACGCGCGCCTACCGCGCAGCGAACGACAAAATGCACAAGGATATGGACATCCGCTACAGCGGCAATGCCGACAAAGATTTTGTCGCCGGCATGATCGCGCACCACGAGGGTGCGGTTGCGATGGCGCGCATCGTGATCCAGCACGGGGCCGATTCCGAGATTCGCACGCTGGCCGAAGGAATCATCCGCGACCAGGAAAGGGAAATCGCCCAAATGCGCGCGTGGCAGGCGCGGAACCGCTAAACTCGGCCCTCGCTTCGATTCGCCCATAGCGAAAGGCGTGGGAAAAGAAACATGCGCGCTGCGATCTATTCGTCGTTCGGGCCGGCGGCCGAAGTTCTGTCGCTGGCCGTGTTGCCCGATCCCGTTCCGGGGCCGGGCGAGGTGCGCGTCAAACTCGCGGCCTCCGGCGTCAATCCGTCCGACGTCAAAGCGCGCGCGGTTGCTTCGCGCAACAGCGTGTATGCGCGTGTGATCCCGCATTCGGACGGGGCCGGCATCATCGATGCGGTGGGCCCCAACGTGGATCCGGCGCGCATCGGCGCGCGCGTGTGGGTGTTCAATGCGCAATGGCAGCGCGCCGACGGCACGGCCGCCGACTATGTCTGCGTGCCGGCCGAACTGGCGCCCGCTCTGCCGAGCAATGCGGATTTCGACACAGGCGCCTGTCTCGGCATCCCGGCTTTGACCGCGTGGCGCGCGGTCACGATGAATGGCGGGGTCGCCCAGCGCCGCGTGCTCGTCACCGGCGGGGCAGGGGCCGTCGGCCATGCCGCCATCCAGATCGCGAAATACGAAGGGGCGACCGTCTATGCGACCGTCTCGTCGCCCGAAAAAGCCGCGATCGCCAAAGAAGCAGGGGCGGACGCCACGATCGACTATCGCCGCGAAGACGTGGCCGCACGGATACGCGAACTCACCGGCGGCGAGGGCGTGGACCGCGTGATCGACATGGACATTGCGGCCAACGCGGCCGCGACCGTCGCGTCGCTGAAACCGGGCGGCCTTGCCGCGATCTACGGCTCGGGCAAGGCGGAGTTCCAACTGCCCTTCATGCCGGCGATCGCCAAGAATCTCACGTTTGCGTGTTTCATCATGTACGAATTGTCGCCCGCCCAGCGTCGCGACGGCTGCGCCTACGTGAATTCGCGCGTCGCGATGGGCCATCTCAAAACGCGCATCGCCAAGCGCTTCGCCCTCGCCGACATCGCGCGGGCGCACGAAGCCGTCGAAAGCGGCCAAGCGGTCGGCAATGTGGTGGTGACGCTCGCCTGAGCGCGCGCGCCCTTCGCGCGCGTTGACGGGCGAACGCAACGCGCTAGAGTGCGCCTCGCCATGGCTCTTCCCAAAATATCCGCTCCGTTGCCTGACGCGCTGCAGAATCCGGCGCCGCCGCTTGCGGTCGATCCCGACGCGCATCCGCCCGAGCGTTTGACGGTCGTCTCCGACTACGTGCCGGCTGGCGACCAGCCGACGGCGATCGCGGAGATCACCGAAGCGTTGCAGCGCGGCGAGAAGGACCAAGTGCTGCTCGGCGTCACGGGCTCCGGCAAGACTTTCACCATGGCGCATGTGATCCAGAATCTGCAGCGCCCCGCGTTGGTCCTTGCCCCCAACAAGACGCTCGCCGCCCAGCTCTACGGCGAGATGAAGTCGTTTTTCCCCAACAACGCGGTCGAATATTTCGTCAGCTACTACGACTACTACCAGCCCGAAGCCTATGTGCCGCGCTCGGACACGTATATCGAGAAGGAAAGCTCGATCAACGAGCAGATCGACCGCATGCGCCATTCGGCGACGCGCGCCCTGCTCGAGCGCCGGGACACGATCATCGTGGCGTCGGTGAGCTGCATCTACGGCATCGGCTCGGTCGAGACCTATTCGTCGATGACGCTCACGCTGAAGACCGGCCAGCGCATGGACCGCAACGCGCTGCTGCGCGAGCTTGTGAAGCTGCACTACAAGCGCAACGAAGCCGCCTTCCAGCGCGGCACCTTCCGCGCGCGCGGCGATGCGGTCGAGATTTTCCCGGCGCACTGCGAGGACCGCGCGTGGCGCGTGTCGCTGTTCGGCGACGAGATCGAGGCGATTTTCGAGTTCGACCCGCTGACCGGCGAGAAGAA
>JADCJJ010000387.1 GCA_020247085.1 Myxococcaceae bacterium
CGAGGGGGAGCCGGGCCGCGCCATGTGGGTCATCGGCGACGGCTGTGAGGTGTCGATGAGCGCCACCCGCGGTCAGGCGCGGCCGGTCGCGGTGGCGTGCGTGGGGGCGGGCGCGGTCATCGGTGAGATGGCGCTCGTCGACGACGGCGCCCGTTCGGCCACGGCCGTCGTCACCCGGGCGGGGCCGGCGCACCAGCTCGACGCGCTCGAGTTCCATGCCATGCGGAGCACCTTCGTTCCGGCGGCCTACAAGGTGTTGCGGAAGATCTGCCTCGACCTCTGTACGCGGCTGCGCGCCACCAACGAGCGCATCGCGCCCGGGGCCTCGCGGCCCAGCCCGACGCCGTCGCCCGCCCACGAGCGCCGCCCGGAGCCCGAGGAGCTCGCCGCGTTCCCCGCCTTCGCGGCGATGCCGGCGGTGGTGAAGCTGGCGCTCGCCCAGAAGCTCGAGCTCATCGAGGCGCCCGCCGGCGCGGTGCTCTTCGAAGAGGGCGACCGGAGCGACGGGGCGTACTTCCTCGTCGAGGGCGAGGTCTCGGTGGGCCGCGCCGGCGCCCAGCTTTCGACTCTCTCGGCGGGCGCGATGTTCGGGCTGGTCGCCTGCATCGACGCCGGGCCCCGGTCGGCGGCCTGCCGCACGGTGAGGCCGGCGCGCCTCTTCCGGATGAGCGCGCGCCAGTTCGAGACCCTCTTCGAGGCGGGTCATCGCGTCGCCTACCAGATGGTCGACCTGGTGGCGCGGCAGCTCGTCGCGCACGTGCGTGACGCGACCCTGCTGCTGGCGCGCCCCACGGCGAAGGCGCCGGCCCCTGCGACGCCCGCCGCCGCCGCGCCGCCCGAGCGCGCCGATCTCGAGCTCGACCAGGCCCTGCCGCTCGAGTTCGAGCTCGACCTGAGCGACCTGCACGACGTCGATGCGTCGAGCCGCCCGGAAATCGGCTGACCGCCACGTCGGACCGCCATGCCAGAGAGGCGCGAGCGCTCCCGGACCCGGCCGACCGACACCCGTGGCCGCGACGTCAGCGACGCATCGGGCGCCTTCGAAACCCGCAGACCGCCACGCTGGACCACCGAGCAAGACAGGCCGGGGCGCCCCTGGGCCCTGGCTGACCGGCCCCGGACCCGGCTCACCGCCACGCCGGGCTGCCGAGCCAGAGAGGCGCGAGCGCCCCTGGACCCGGCCGAACCACGCCCGGGACCGCGACGAAGGCGGCGCGTCGCGTGGCTCCGGCGTCGGCAGGCCACCACGCCGGGGAGGCTCAGAGCATCCGTCGACCGCCGAGGCCCGAGGCGGTGCCACGGCGCCGATGCAGGCACCCCGGCGGCGCGCTCAGCGGTGGCCGCCGTCGGGGCCGCGCGCCACCTCCGCCGGGGCGAGGGCGTCACCCCGGCCGCCCGCCCACGTGAGCGCCGCGGGCACCCGTCAGGGGGCGCAGCACTTCGGGTCGCAGCTCGACACCGCGCCTGAGTACGGCGAGTTCGGCCCCGTGCCCCAGTTGCTCTGGCTGACCCACACGCAGTCGCTCCCGTCGCGCACGCAGCCCTGACACTCGCTCGAGGTGGAGCTTTGCTGCTGCGCCGCCGCGCCCTGCACCTGCTGCCAGGCCTGCGCCGACGCGGCCGCGACGATGGCGATGGCCTGCTGGCAGTCGAGGCTGGTGAAGACGGCGAGCTGGTAGGGCGTCAGCTCCGACGCCGCGCACTCGGCCAGGCACCCCCGGTGCTCGCTGGGCCCGAGCCTGGCGCAGCCGACGTAGTGGTCGCACGCCCCGCGGCAGGACCCCTTCGCGGACAGCGGCGGGCCCCGCTTGGGGGGGGCGGCCTTCGTCACCGCGGCCTGCGGTCCCTCGACGCGTCGGAGCGTCACCGGCTGGTCGAGGTCACCGCCCGACAGGCCCATCGCGTCGCCCTTCAGCGTCATCGCGTAGGTGGTCGCCTCGCCCTCCTCGGTGATGGTCAGGGCCTTCGCGCTCGACCGCCAGGTGATGGGCGACGCCGGCACGCCCGGCCCGTCGCTCAGCGTGCCGGCGCCCGACGCCTCGAGCGTCAGGGTGAAGCCGCCTCCCTGCCAGCGCCCCACGACGGGGTTCGGGCCGGCGGCGAGACAGGCAGCGGTCGCGAGCGCGAAGAGCATGTCATTCCCCTCGGTGAGGGGCTGAAGGTACCACTCTGCCGTGGGCGCGGCGGGCCTTCGCGCGCGGCCCGCCCGGCATCGCCGGGAGACGAGGGCGCCGTCGCGCGCGGCGCGATGATGTGCCAAGCCTTGGCTCCTGCATGGACGTGCGCGCAGGCGCCTTTGCGCCGCTCGAGCAGAGCCAGTCCCCCCGCTCGCCGCGCCGCCGGCAAGACCGGCGCCTGCGCCTCGGCGCCGCCTCCAGGAGGGCGCGCCGATGACGAAGACGCCCGCCGACCAGGCCGCGCGCGCGCGGTTGAGAGAGGACCTCGACACCACCTTCGTCGTCGAGGCCGCCGCCGGCACCGGTAAGACGACCGAGCTCGTCGAGCGCGTGGTGGCGCTCGTTCGCCGTGGCCGCGCGACGCTCGACCAGCTCATCTCGGTCACCTTCACCGAGAAGGCTGCCGGCGAGATGAAGCTGCGGCTGCGCGACCGGCTCGAGCGCGCTCGCCACGAGGCCGCCGACGACGTGGAGCGCGCGCGGCTCGTCACCGCCCTCGAGCAGCTCGAGGCCGCCCGCATCGGCACCATCCACGGCCTGTGCGCCGACCTCTTGCGCGAATACCCCGTCGAGGCCGGCGTCGACCCCCTCTTCGAGGTGGCTGCCGGGGGCGAGGCCGAGGCGCTCGCCGAGGTGGCGTTCACCCGCTGCTTCCAGCAGCTCCTCGAGACGCAACCCGAGGGGCTGCGCCGCGCCCTGCGCCGCCGGGCGCGCGGGCCCGACCGCCAGCCGCCGCGTCGGGTGCTGCTCGAGGCCGCACAGGCCCTCATCGCTCGACGGGACTTCGACGCGCCCTGGTCGCGCGAGCCCTTCGACCGGCACCAGCTGCTCGACGACGCCCTCGACGCCCTCCGCGCGTTCACCGCACACCGCCCCTTCGTCTCGCTGCGGCCGGGGCGCGAGCGAGCCCCGCTGCTCGAGCTGCTCGACCGCGCTGCCGCCCTCGTCGCCGAGGTCGACCACCGCGAGGTCGTCTCGCCCCGCGACCACGACGGCCTCGAGGCCTCGCTGCGCGAGCTGGCCTTCGACCGCTTCTCGTGGGGGGCGAAGCCCTTCGGCCTCGTCTTCTCCGGCGGCCGCACCGAGGCCAGCCTGGCGGCGGCCCGGGACGAGGCCTCCGCGGCGCTCATCGCCGTCGCGCGGCGCTGTGACGCCGACCTCGCGGCGCTGCTCCGGGAGGAGCTCCGTCCCGTGCTCGAGGCCTACGAGCTCGAGAAGGCCCGCGCGGGTGTGCTCGACTTCGTCGACCTGCTGCTGCGCACCCGGGAGCTGCTGCGGTGCGACCGCCGGGTCCGAGGCGCGCTCCAGCAGCGCTTCACCCACGTCTTCGTCGACGAGTTCCAGGACACCGACCCCCTCCAGAGCGACATCGTGCTCCTGCTGTCGGCCAGCGACCCGGCCGTCACCGAGCCGTTCGAGGCGGTGCCGGTGCCCGGGAAGCTCTTCGTCGTCGGCGACCCGAAGCAGAGCATCTACCGCTTCCGCAGAGCCGACATCCTTCTCTACGCGCGGGTGAAGGCTCACCTCGTCGCGCACGGCGCGCGCGTCGAGCTCCTGTCGACCAGCTTCCGCAGCACCCCCGGCCTGCAGGGCGCGGTGAACTCGGCCTTCGAGGCGGTGATGACGGGCGGCGCGCAGGCCGACTACGTGCCGCTGGCCCCGTGGCGAGAGGCGACGGCGACCCAGCCCTCCATCGTCGCCCTGCCGGCGCCGCGGCCCTTCAGCCCATCGGGCCGGGTGACGAAGGCTCACGTCGAGGCGTGCGTGCCCGACGCCGTCGGCGCCTTCGTCGAGTGGCTGGTGACGTCGAGCGGTTGGACCGTCGAGGAGGACGGCCAGCGCGTGCCGGTCGCCCCGCGGCACGTCTGCGTCCTCTTCAAGCGGCTCAAGAAGAGCGGCGACGACGTCGCCAGGCCCTACGCCGCGGCCCTCGAGGCCCGCAAGGTGCCGCACGTGCTGGTGGGCGGCCGCTCGTTTCACCAGCGGGAAGAGGTGATGGCGCTGCGCACCGCCCTCGTCGCCGTCGACCGCCCCGACGACGAGCTCTCGGTCTACGGCACGCTGAAGGGGCCGCTGTTCGCCCTGCCAGACGAGCTGCTGCTGGCCTTCAAGCACGCCGTCGGCAAGCTCCACCCGCTCCGGCCCTTCGACGTCTCGGCGCTGCCCGCGCCGGCCTTCGCCGACGTCGTCGAGGCCCTCGGCGTGCTGCGGGCCCTGCACCTCGAGCGAAACCGCCGGCCGGTGGCGTCGACGCTGCACGCGCTCCTCGAAGCGACGCGGGCGCACGCGGGCATCGCCTTCTGGCGGGGCGGCGCGCAGGCGCTCGCCAACGCGCTCCAGCTCGGCGAGGTGTCGAGGCGGTACGAGCGCCGCGCGACGTCGTTCCGCGAGGTGGTCGAGGCGCTGGTGGCCGAGGCCGATGCCGGCGAGGCCCCCGAGGCGCCGCTCGTCGAGGAGGGCGTCGAGGGCGTGCGCATGATGACGGTGCACACCGCCAAGGGCCTCGAGTTCCCCGTCGTCGTCCTCGCCGAGCCGACGGCGCCCGGAGCGCCGCTCGAGCCGTCGCACGTCGTCGACCCGGCGGCGCGCCGCTGGGCCTTCGCCCTGGCGGGGTGCGTGCCCCTCGACGTGCGCCGCCACGAGCGCGACGTCGTGGCCCGGGACGCGGAGGAGGCGGTGCGCCTGGCCTACGTCGCCGCCACCCGGGCCCGGGAGCTGCTGGTGGTGCCGGTGTGCAGTGAGAAGCAGTGGCCCGAGGCCTGGACCCAGGTGCTGGCGCCGGCGCTGTGGCCGAAGCCCGCGCGCGCCCACGAGCCGCAGCCTGCGCCCGGCTGCCCCGCCTTCGGCCGCGACGTCATCGTCGACCGACAAGGTGAGCCGCCCCCGGGCGTGCCCCTGCCCGGGTTGCACGCCGCGCAGGGCGGTCGCAACCGCGTCACGTGGTTCGACCCGCGCGTGCTGTCCCTGGGTCGTGAGGAGGTGGCCGGGCTCGAGGGCGACGAGGCGCTGCGTGACGACGACGCCGAGGCGCCGAGAGGGCTGGCGGCCTTCGAGGCCTGGCGGCAGGCGCGACAGGCCACGCTTGCCCGTGGCGCCGAGCCGGCCCGAAGGGTGTGCGTCGCGCGGGAGCTGCCCCCGACGGCAGATGCTGCCTCCATCGACGTGCAGGTGACGCAGGGCGCGCGCGAGGGCCGGCCAGGCGGGCGCCGCTTCGGTGAGTTGGTGCACGCCTGCCTCGCCACCGTCGCACTCGACGCCGATGACGCGGCGGTGGAGCGCGTCGCCGAGGTGATGGGGCGCGCCCTCGAGGCGCCGGCGCCCGAGGTGCAGGCCGCGCGCGAGGCCGTTTGGGCGGCGCTCGCGCACCCGCTCGTCGCCGGCGCGCGCCAGGCCCGACGTGTTCGGCGAGAGGCGCCCATCGTCGACCACCTGCCGGACGGCACCGTCGTCGAGGGCGTCATCGACCTCGCCTGGGAGGGGGACGACGGCTGGCTCGTCGTCGAATTCAAGACCGACGACGCGCTCGACGAGCGCCTCGCCGCCTACCAGGCGCAGACCGCGGCCTACGTGCGCGCCATCTCACGCGCGACGGGCCGCCCCGCGAGCGGTGTCATCTTGCGCGTGTGAGCCGCGCCTGTGGCCTCGGCGCGGCTCGCGATGGCTCGTCGGGCGGCGTGCCGTGATGTGCGCGAGGCGCGGGAGGTGGCACGACGGGCGGGCGGCGTGCCCCGACGTACGCGAGGCGCGGGACGCGGCGCGGCGTGCCGTAATGTGCGCGAGGCGCGGGAGGTGGCACGACGGGCGGGCGGCGTGCCCCGACGTACGCGAGGCGCGCGAGGCGGCGCGGCGTGTCCTGACGTGCGCGAGGCGCGCGAGGCGGCGCGGCGGGCGGGCGGCGTGCTCGGAGCGCGGGGCGTGCCGCGAAGTGAAGCGTGACGAGCAGCGCCCGCCTCTCCTGTGTGCTCGGGCCGCGCATCTCCCCTGGCCTCACGGCAGGCAGGCGGGGGTGCACTGGCCCTGCTCGCAGCGGCCCGACGCGCAGTCTCCGCCCGAGCGGCACGGCTGCCCCGGGCCCTGCACCTCGCCGCACACCGAGCCGCCGTCGGGACCGTCGAGGCAGGCGCCCCAGAGGCAGGGCCGCTCGGTCGAGCACGGCTGGCCGAGCGACGGCAACATCGCGCACGTCCGCGCGGTGCATGCGCTGAAGAGCCGGCAGTCACGCGTCTCGCTGCACGGCGCTCCGTCTTCCTGACGAGGGCTGCAGGCGGCGCCGCCGTCACGGGGAAGGCAGGTGAGGTGCGCTTCACAGTCTGATGGGCGCGCACACGGCGCCTTCTCGGGGCGGGGGGCGCCGCAGGTGCCGCGGCTCTCGCTGGGCTCGACCAGGCAGGTGTTCCCGGCGGAGCAGCGCTGCCTGAGGCTGCAGTCGGCTCCGCGCGTATCCACCTGTCGGGGGGCGCAGGCCTGCTGCGCGGCGTCGCACAACATCGTCGACGCGCATTCACCGTCGTCGGAGCACCCCTGCCCCGTGTCGCGCCTGGCTTCGCAGGTGCCGCCGTTGGGTGTGAGGGCGCAGAAGGAGGTCTCGTCGCAGCGCCCTGAGAGGCATGGCTCCGCGGGGCCCGGCAGGCGGCGGCAGGTGGAGCCCAGGCAGGTGAGCGCCGGGCCGCATGGCATCGTGGGGCCGCAGGGCTCTCCGTCGCGGCCGAGCGTAGCGCACTGGCCCGAGCCGTTGCTGCCCTGGCGGCACAAGAGCCCGGAGGCGCAGTCGGACGTCGACTGGCACGTGTCTCCGACGAGGCCCGGCATCAGGCACCGCCGGCGGCAGCCGCCTCCGCGGCAGACGCCCTCGACGCACTCGGAGTACCCATCGTAGCACCCGCCCTGAAGCGGAACGGCTGCCACGGCGACGCGTTGGCAGGACTGGGGCTCGGCCGTCACGTCGACGCAGCTGCGCGTCACCCAGTCGTCGGCGCAGGCCTGCGCCCGCACCGGGTCGTACCGCAGCGTGCCTGCCTCGACGCGCGGCAGCCACCTCGTCGGCCCGCACCACGTCGCGGCGAAGAACGCGACGCAGTCACGGTACGAGGCGGTGTCGTCGCCGATGAGGCCGCAGCGCTTGAGCGCCTCGCAGCGCCTCGCGTTGAGCCGCGTGCAGGCCTGGGCCAGCGGCAGCCCGCCGTCAGATGCGCCCCCCGCCGTCGGCCCCACGCCCGCGTCGCTCCCTCCGGCACCGCCGAAGCCCCCGGCGTCCACCGAAGGGAAGGGCGGGCGCGAGCTCGAGCAGGCCCCGCCCAGCCCGCAGGCGAGGGCGACGGTCAGTACGGCGCGCCAGGTGGCGTTGGCACCGCGTCCCGGCGGGGTACGCCGGCGGGCACGGGGAGCAGGGCACGGCCGGGGGGTGGTTCGTGACACGCGACGCTCAGAGCCCGCTGTCGGCCTTCAGCGAGCAGGGGATGCTGCAGGTGCCACCGAACCCTCCATCTGGGCGCGGTCCGAACTCGCAGTCGTTCGACAGGCACATCTCATCATAATTGCAGTCGGCGCCGGCCGCACGGCGACGCTGGCACCGGCGGTCGTCCGAGGCGCTGAACTCGCAGAAGAAGCCGGGCTGGCAGCGCCCCTGGCTCCCGAGCCTGAAGTCGCAGCTGCCTCCGTCGCCGGGCAGCGGCTCACAGCGCGTCGTCTGGTTCGAGCAGAAGAGCCAGTCTTCGCAGTCGTTGAAGAGCGAGCAGCTCTCACCCCGCCGGGCCTTCGGCTGGCAGGTGCCGGTGGTGATGACGTTCGAGCACCGCAGCGAAGGCAGGCAGGTGCCGCTGCCGGAGCAGACACCGCCGAGGCCGGCGCGTCGCTGGCAGGTTCCCGGTGGCGGCTCCTCGCCGTCCATGCCGCGGGGCTGCTGCCGGCAGAAGAACTCGCTGCCGCAGAGGGGGTACCCGTTACGGATGCCGCACGGCTGCCCGGCGTCGGCCCGCCGGGGCGTACAGACGCTCGAGGTGCAGACGGCGTCGTCGCCGCACTCGTCGAAGTCGACACAGCCCGCGTCTACTGGGCGCGGCGGCTGGCACACCGGGGCGCCGCCGTCGCCGCGGTAGCAGACGAGCCCGGGGGAACACCGGCGGGAGAAGTCACACGTCTCGAGCGCCCGGCGGAAGGGCTTGCAGCGGAAGGGGCACCGCGGCCCGTAGATGTCGCAGTACGCGCCCCCACCGCACTCCGCGGCGGTGACGCAGCCCCCGTCGGCCGGGACGAGGCCGGTGAAGACCGACGCGCACGCCGCGGGCTCGTCGGCGCAGCTGCCGGCGCCGTAGTCGTTGAGACACGTGAGGGCGACCGACGCATCGAAGGCGAGACGGCCGGCGTCGGCTCCGGTGGAGAGCGCCACCTGGTCGCACCCCGACTCGACGGCCCGGGTCACGCACTGCGGCAGGTCACTCTCGGTGAGGCTCGAGCAGCGCACCTGCCGCTGGCAGAGGGCCAGCGCGCGGGTGCGGCACCACGTGTCGACCGAGGCGGCGCGGAACCCGGCATCTGGCGTGCCGGCGTCAAAGCGCTGCCGCCCGGCGTCGACCACGTCGCCTGCACCGGCGTCGAGCTCGGGCGTGACGCCGGCGTCGGCAGGCGGCATGGGCGTCGGCGTCGGCGCAGGGCAGGCCGCGAGCGCGAGGGCCGGGAGCAGGGGGAGGAGGCGATGCACGGGGGCCCACCCTAGCTCAAACCGTCACCGTCACGGCACGTGATGCCGCGGCCCCGGGCGCCTGGCGACACGGCGGCCCGGCGTGTGCCGCGAAGCTGTCACCCGCTCGTCACTGACGGACGGCGGCTGACGCGCGAGAGTCGTCACCATGCACGTCGAGCAGCTCCCCGTCTCAGCGGCGGAGGCCTTTCGGGCCTTCACGGACGTCGGCCAGCAGCGCCGCTGGGTGCCGGGCGTGAAGAAGGTGAAGGTGGTGCGCACGGACGAGCGCGGCCGCGCCCTCGAGGTCTTCTATGAATTTGGAGAGACGTTGGCTTACGCCCTCGTCTTCCACTGGGACGACGCGGCGCTCAAGGCCCGGTGGGTGCCGTCGTCGGGCGTGCGCGACGGCGTCTCGGGGAGCGCCTCGTTCGTCGCGACGGCGAGCGGCTGCGAGCTGCACTACCACCTCGAGGCTCTCAAGGGCCGCCCCGAGGGGCACGAGCGCGAGGTGGTGGTGGCCTTCGCCGGGTGGCTCTCGCAGCAGCGGCGGGCGGGCGAGGCGCCCGTCGAGCGGTAGGGCGGCGGCCCCTCGCGTCGACGTCCGGCCAGTGAGCGGCGGGCCTCGAGCGGCGCCCATGGCCGCACCGCGGGTGAGCAGCCCGCCGAGGGTGACGGGTTCGAGCGCCCTCTCGTGCGTGCGCGAGCGCCGGCGCCGGCTGGAGCGTCAGTGCGTCGCGCCAGCCTCGGCGTGGGCGAGCAGCTCGTCGAGGGAGACGAACTCGAGCGCCTTCTCGTGCGTGCACGACAGCCGCACCGGCGGCGCCACGCCGGCCCGGAGCGCCTCCCGCCACCGTGAGGCGCATAGACACCACCGGTCTCCCGGCTTGAGGCCGGGGAAGCGGAACTCGGGGCGGGGGGTGACCAGGTCGTTGCCGCGTGACACCGTGAAGTCGAGGAAGGCCTTCGTCATGGTGGCGCAGACGACGTGCGTGCCGTGGTCGTCGGGGCCGGTCGAGCAGACGCCGGTGCGGTAGTAGCCGGTCTTCGGTTCGTGCGAGCACGGCGTCAGCAGCTGGCCCAGCACGTTCTTCTCGGGGGTCTTCGGGTCGGTCATGGCGGGAGCGGGGCGGGGTGGGGTGCAGGCCGGCGCCGGGGTCGCGACGCCGCCGTCGACGGCGTGGACGAGCAGGGGCAGCGACACCATCACGAGCTGGAGCACGCCGGTACCGCTAACGCGCCCCCGCGCCGATTGCAGAAAGCTCGTCCGCGGCGACGTGCCGGGCGTGGGACGCCGGCTCGCGCGACGATGTCCCAGAGACGTGCGCGCGGGAGCGAGTGGCGCTCGAGGCCGCATCGGGTAGGCTCTCAGGCTGAGTCGACGAGGGGAGCGCGATGGCGTTGACCCAGGCACAGTCGGAGCGCCTCACGCGCGCTGTCGCCGCCGCGGAAGCGAAGACGTCGGTCGAACTCGTGCTGACCGTGCTGCCGCGGGCCCAGGGGTACCTCACCGGGCCCACCACCCTCGGCGCCGTGGCCGCCTTCGTCGCCCTGGGGCTCGCGCTGTTCCTCGAGGAGCCCGAGGTCGAGCCCGCGCTCCTCGTCCCCCTCGTGGGCCTGTCGGGCATGGCGGCCTTCGCGCTGGCTGCCGTGGCCCCGGTGGCCTGGTTCTCGCGCGCGAAGGACCGCCAGGCCGCGGTCGAGGCCGCGGCGCACGCAGCCTTCTCGAAGCAGGGCGTGTACCGCACGTCGGGAAGGACGGGCCTGCTGGTGCTCCTCTCGCTCGCCGAGCGGCAGGCCTGCCTGGTGCCCGACGTCGGGGTTCTCGCCGCGGTTCCAGCCGAGGTGCGCGACGAGTGGCTCGCCCGGCTGAGCGCCGTCGCCGCCCGGTTCGACGTCGAGGCGCTCGCGGCCGAAGTCGAGCAGCTCGGTGAGCGCGCCAGCGTCTACCTCCCGAGGTCGGTCGACGACGTCGATGAGCTCCCCAACGCACCGGAGGCCGCCTGAGGCGCATCGCGCTCACGCTGGGCGTCGGGCTGACGCTCGCGCCGATGCTGGCGTGGCCTCGCGTCGGCGGCGGGCAGTCATACTCGGGCTCGAGGTCGTCCTCGTCGTCCGGGTCCAGCTCGTCGTCGAGCGGGTGGCGCTCGAGCAGCTCCTCCTCGTCGGGCTCGAGCAGCTCGGGGGCTCCTGGCGCGGGGATGTTCTTCTGCGCCTTGCCACTGCTCGCGTTGCTCTTCGTCAGCTCCTCCGCGACCCGCGCGTCGCGCCAGCGGGCGCTGTACCGGACTCAGTGGCCCCCCGAGCCGTATCCCCCGCGCTCCGGCGCCGCGGCCGCGCCCAAGCCGCGCGGGCCTGAAGGGGAAGACCCTTGCGCTCCGCTCGCGCCGGCGGCGTTGCAGCGCCCCGCTGCCGTGTTGCGCGCCTCGGACTCGACCTTCTCCGAGGCGGTCTTCCTCGAGTGGGCGACGCTGCTCTTCACGCGCGGCCAGATGGCGCGCGGCGGAGACGTCGGGGTGTTGTCGCCGTGGTTCGCCGACGTGCAGAAGGCCTTGCCGGCGGCGATTGACGGGCGCCCGGTGCAGCAGGTACGCGGGGTCGTCGTCGGCTCCGCGCGGCTGGTCTCGGCGGTCGTCCGCGGTCACCACACCACCGTCACCGTCGCCTTCCGGGCCTGCCTCACGACGGGGGGGCGCCTGCGCGACCAGGCCTGGTATCTCGAGGAGCAGTGGACGTTCCGGCGCGCCCGCGGCGTCCCCTCGCGCATGCCGAACGAGCTCGAGGCGCTCGTCTGCCGAGCCTGCGGGTCGCCCTTCGAGCGTGACCCGATGGGCCAGTGCCCGCACTGCCAGGAGCCGCTGAGGCCCGGCGCCCACGATTGGGCGGTCTGGGCCGTCGGCCAGCGTCGCGCCGAGACGCGCCCGCCGCTGCTCACCGGCGAGGTGCCCGAGGTGGGTACCAGCGCGCCGTCGGTCATCGCGCCGGGGTTGAAGGTCGCCCGCCAGGCCTTCGCGCGCGCGCGCCCGGGCTTCACCTGGGAGCGCTTCGAGGCCCGGGCCCGCACCATCTTCCTCGAGCTCCAGAAGGGCTGGTCGGAGCAGCGGTGGGAGGCCCTGCGGCCCTACGAGTCCGAGAACGTCTTCCAGAGCCACCGCTTCTGGATGGAGGAGTACCAGCGCCAGGGGTTGAGGAACCGCCTCGACGACGTCGTGCTCTCGCGGGTCGAGGTGGTGAAGATCGAGGTCGACGCCTGCTACGAGGTCGTCACCTGCCGCATGCACGCCTCGATGCGAGACTCGGTGGTGCGCCTGAAGGACGGCGCCGTCGTCGCCGGGAACCCGAAGGTGGTGCGGCCCTTCACCGAGTACTGGACGTTCCTGCGCAGGCCCGGGGTGCGCGACCGCACGGGCTCGGACGTGGAGTGTCCGAGCTGTGGCGCGGCGCTGTCGGTCTCCCAGGCGGGGGTGTGCGAGTACTGCCTCGCGAAGGTGACGAGCGGGCGCTTTGACTGGGTGCTGTCGCGCATCGAGCAGGACGAGGAGTACGTGGGCTGAGCCGCGCCCCGGGGCCGGCGTCACCCGTCGAGGTCGACCCGGGTGAGCCGCTCGTCATGGCGGGCGCCCTCGAAGACGTGCCAGCCGGCCACCAGGTCGATGAGGGGCGGGGTGGTGGCGAGGAAGACGGTGAGGTCACCCGGCCGGGGGCGCGCCGTCACCCGTCCGTCGAGCACCTCGCCCAGCCCGGTGACGCCCGCCGGCGCCCAGGGCAGCGCGGGCGAGGCCAGCTCGCTGAACACCCGCGCGCGCGCCAGCACGCTCGTGGGCACCGGCGCCTCGAGCCAGCGCTCGGCACCCATGACGGAGAGGTGGGTGCCGTCGCGCAGCGCGTCCGAGGGCAGGCGCACCTTCCCGGTGAGGATGACGACGTCGGCGAGCGCCACCGCCTCTTCGGGTGACTCGCAGGCCCGCACCGGCACGGAGAGCGCCTGATGGAGCGCCAGCGCCTGGCTCGTCGAGGCCGCGAGGTCAGCGTCGTACAGCATGACGCGCTCGAGGCTGCGCACCAGCCGCAGGGCCTTCAGCGCGCTCGACGCCATCGGGCCGGCGCCCAGCACCGCGACGCAGGCCGCGTCCGGCCGGGCCAGCACGTCGACGGCGAGCGCCCCCAGCACCGCCTGGCTCAGGCTGCCGAGGTGGCCGAAGTCCATGCTCGACAGGAGCCGTCCGCTGGGCCCGTCGTAGAGGTGCAGCACGGCGCCCGAGCCGCGCGCGTCGGCGCGCAGCGTGGCCCGCACCGTGAGGCTCCAGGCGGGAATCGACGAGGCGGTGGCGTGTCGGAGCGCCGTCTCTCCGTGCCGCCCCGGCACCTCGACGGCGAGGCTCGAAGGGCCGCCGTCAGGGGCCGGCGCGACGAGCGCCTCTCGCAGCTCACGCAGCAGGTGCAGCGCCCTGGCGTGTCGCACCACCTCACCGCGCGAGAGGAACGTCGTCAGCACCCCGCGCCCCGTCAGTGCTTCTCGAGGCTGGTGCCTGGGGCCTCGGCCGGCGGCGCCCCGGCGGGGGTGAGCTCGAGCCAGTGGTTGTGGCCCCAGTTCGAGTCCCACAGCTTCTCGCCGCCCTCGGCGTCGAGCTCGAACCAGTACTCGAGCAGCCGGGCCGACTCGGGCAGCTCGACGCGGCCGGCGGTGCGCACCAGGCGCCCCTCGGCGTCGAGGCGGGCCAGCGTCACCGTCGGCAGCGCCACGCCGTCGACGCGCCCGTGCAGCAGAATCGACGACAGCCGGGCCGCCGGCTGCGCCGGGTGGCTCGGCGCCTTCCAGTACGAGACCTCGAGCAGCGCGCCGGCAGGGACCCGGTCGACGGTGACGGCGCCCCCGGGGACGAGGCGCGTCAACAGGCTGAAGCCGCTGCCGACATGCAGGGCGTAGACGTCTCGCGCGGGCGCTAAAGCCGCGGCCGGGCTCCCGGCACTCTTCGCGGCGCGCTTCGCCGCCGGGCGGGTGGGCGCGTCGTTCTTCGGCGCCGCGGGGGGGGTGGTTTTCCTGGCCATGCTGGGTCGCTCCCGTGTGCGTGAGGGCGTGCCCCCTCTACACCACGGGCGCCGCGGTGGAAGCGCCCACCGGTGAGCGTCATCGAGACGTTGCGCGCGGGCCCTCAGGGCGCCGGAGGAGCGGGGTGCCTCACCAGCACCGGGCGCAGCGGCACGGTGCCGCCCAGGCCCTCTGCCACCACCGTCGTCGAGCGGTAGCCCTCGAGCGCGAAGGCCAGCTCGACGGTGGCCGGGGCGTCGCCGGAGCGCTCGACGGTGAAGGACAGCGGCGTCGTGCCCAGCACCTGGCCGTCGCGTGTCACCGTCGCGCCGGGGGGCTCGCTGTCGACGGCGAAGGTGACCTCGGGGCTGGCTGGCCTCAAAGGGTCGGGCCGCGACGAGGCCGCCGTCAGGAGGCCCACGGCGGCGCCGCCCGCGACCGCCAGGGCCACCACCCCGGCCGCGAGCGCAGCAAAGCTCGACCGCCTCCGGCGGGCAGGCGCCTCGCCCGGGTGGGTTCCCGGCTCGGTGCGCTCCGCGTCGAGCGTCGGCAGCTCGGCCGCCGGCCGGGGCGCGTCGAGCACCGTGTCTTCGGTGGGCTCGGCCAGCGTCGAGGGCGGGCGCGCCAGGCCCCGGGGCCGGGCTGGTGGCGGCGTCGTCGCGGGCCCCACCGGGTTCGGTCCGCTGCGGGGCACGGCGAAGAGCCCCGACAGGCTCTGGCCCGACAGCGGCCCCCGAATCGCCTCGAGCAGCTCATCCATCGTCTGGAAGCGGCGCTCCGGCGACTTCTCGAGGCACCGCATCACCAGGGCGCTCACCTCGGGGGGCACGTGCGGGGCCACCGCCGACAGCTCGGGCGGGCGCTCCCTGACGTGCTTGACGATGAGGGCGATGGCCTCGCGGCCCTCGAAGGGCGGCCGCCCGGCCAGGCAGTGAAACAGCAGCGCGCCGAGGGAATAGATGTCGGAGCGCTGGTCGGTCTCGGCCTTCGCCTGCTCCGGCGCCATGTACAGCGGGCTGCCGAGCAGGACCCCCGCCTTCGTCAGCTCGGAGTCGGCCTGTGCCGCCTGCTCCGACGAGAGGGCCTTCACCAGGCCGAAGTCGAGCACCTTCACCATGTCGCCGCCGGTGGCCTCGGACAAGAGCATGACGTTGGCGGGCTTGAGGTCGCGGTGCACCAGGCCCAGCCGGTGCGCCTCCCGAAGCGAGCGCACCATCTGCGCCGCGATGGTCAGCACCCGCTGCCAGGGCAGGGCCCCCTCGCGCGCCAGCGCCTGCTGCAGCGTCTCGCCCTCGAGGTACTCCATCGCGATGAAGTAGATGCCCTCGTCGGAGCGCCCGTAGTCATGCACCGTGATGGTGTTGGGGTGCTTGAGCTTCGCGGTCATCGACGCTTCGAGGAAGAAGCGGCGCTCGAAGCCCGGGTCCTTCGCGCCGGGGTAGCGGGGGTTGAGCACCTTCAGCGCCACGATGCGGTCGAGCGGCCGCTGAACGGCCTTGTAGACGCGGCCCATGCCGCCCGCGCCGATGGCCTCGACGATGTGGAAGCGACCGCTCAGGACCTTGCCCAGGAGCGGATCGTCGACGCCGGTTTCCGACATGACACCCCTGCGGCAGCGTGGCTTCGGCGCTCCCTGCCGTGCCAACCGTGTCTACCACGCCGCCGTCGCGCCACCACCGCTGGACGCCGCACATGGCGCGCCGCGCCGGGCCTCACCGCCCTGAGGAAACGGTCGAGGTCGACGTCGCGGGCCGGGAAGGTCGAAGGCCCGGCCTCCCGAGCGGGAGCACCGGGCCCTCGGTGTCTTCAGGCGCTCCCCGTCGTCAGGAAGCGGCCTTGACGTTCTGCGCCTGCAGGCCTTTCGGGCCGCGCGTGACGTCGAACGTTACCCGCTGCCCCTCGGCGAGGGTCCGGAACCCGTCCATCTGAATCGCCGTGTGGTGGCAGAAGACGTCTTCGCCCCCACCGTCCTGCACGAGAAACCCGAAGCCCTTCGCATCGTTGAACCACTTCACCGTTCCAGTAGCCATGTTGCGTGTGTCCTCTTTCGACGGCCGAGGCGACACGCCCGGGCCGGTCCCCCCAGGAGACCCACCAGGAACCGTAGCGAACTGCGCCCGCGATGGTCCACGCCCCCCCGTCATGAGGGCGTCATCGGACCTGTCGCGGGCCCAGCGCTGCCGCCCGCGCGCCTCAGGGCTCGTCGGCGAGCGCCCCGTGCGTCTCGGCGCGGAGCTCGGCCTGCGCGGCCTCGAACTCGCGGCGCTCCACCACCTCCATGCGGTCGAGCGCGAACTCGAGCTGGGCCCGCGTTCGGACCTGCTGTCGCCGCGCGTCGTCGACGAGGCGCTTCAGCGCGAGATACTCGGCGCCCGCGTCGCCGGTGAGGCCGCCCTGCTTCAGCTCGGCGATGCGCGCCTCGGCGCCGTCGAGGGCCGCCGCGAGCCGGTCAAGCTCGAGCTGCTTCTCGTGGGCCAGCTTCTGGGCCGCCGACTTGAGCCGGTCGAGGCCGCGGCGCGAGGCGCTCGCCTGCCGCGTCGCCTTCGCCTGCGCGGCGAGGTGCTGCATCTGCAGAATGAGTTCGTCGGCGCTCGGCATGAGGGCTCCTGGACACGCTGCGGAGAGAGCCTCGCCGAAACGCCCTGACCTCGCCACCGCTGCCCCCGCGAAGGAGGGGGCGCTAGCCCTGCTCCCGCCGCGACGGGCGCGTCACACCTCGAGCAGGATGCGCTCGGGGTCTTCGATGCAGTCCTTGATGCGCACGAGGAACTGCACCGCTTCGCGGCCGTCGATGAGCCGGTGGTCGTACGAGAGCGCGAGGTACATGATGGGGCGCACCACCACCTGCCCGTCGCGCACCACCGGCCGCTCCACGATGTTGTGCATGCCGAGAATGCCGGTCTGCGGCGGGTTCAAGATGGGCGTCGACAACATCGAGCCGAAGATGCCCCCGTTGGTGATGCTGAAGGTGCCGCCCTGCAGCTCGGCCAGCGTCAGCTTGTCGCTCTTCGCGCGCGCGCCGAAGTCGGCGATGACCTTCTCGAGCTCGGCCATCGACCGCTGCTCCGCGTCGCGGATGATGGGCACCACCAGGCCGCGGCTGCCCGACACCGCGATGCCGACGTCGTAGTAGTGGTGGAAGACGACCTCGTCGCCCTCGATGAACGCGTTGACCGCCGGGTAGGCCTTGAGGGCCTCGATGGCCGCCTTCACGAAGAAGCTCATGAAGCCCAGCTTCACCCCGTGGCGCTTCTCGTAGCGCTCGCCGTACTGCTTGCGCAGCGCCATCACCGCGCTCATGTCGACCTCGTTGAACGTGGTGAGAATCGCCGCGTTCGACTGGGCCTGGAGCAGCCGCTCCGCCACGCGCTTGCGCAGCGTCGTCATGCGCACGCGCTCCTCGGCGCGGGGGCCGGACGGCGCGTTGAGCGTCGTCGCCGCCGGCGCGCTCGCCGGTGCCTGCGCCTGAGCGGCGGGCGCCGGCGCGGGCGCCTGGGCCGCCTTCAAGACGTCGTCCTTCATCACCTTGCCGTTCGCGCCCGAGCCCTGCACCTTCGTCGGGTCGACGCCGGTGGCCGCCGCCACGTTGCGCGCGACGGGGGTGATGGCCGGGCCGCTCGCCGCCGGCGCCGGCTGGGGCGCCGCCGTCTGCGCCGTCGACGGGGGCACCGTGGCGCCGCTCGCCTTCGCCGCCGCCGCGCCCGGCTTCAGCTTGCCGATGACGTCGCCAATCTTCACCTTCGCGCCCTCGGTGAAGCTGATGGCCTCGATGGTGCCCGACTCGGGCGCCTGCACGTCGATGGTCACCTTGTCGGTCTCGAGCACCGCCACCGGCTCGTCCACCGCCACCGCGTCTCCGACCTTCTTGTGCCACTTGCCGACGATGGCCTCGGTGATGGACTCCCCGAGCGTCGGGACCTTGATCTCAACGGACATTGCTTCCTCGCGTCAGCGCTTCATCGACGAGCAACTTCTGCTCGTACTGGTGGGTCGACAAGAAACCGGTGGCCGGGCTCGCGGACTCGGGGCGCCCCACGTACTGCAGGCGCGGCCGGGTCGGCAGCTCGTTCACCAGGTTCATCAGCGGCTCGAGCAGGTACCGCCACGCGCCGCCGTTCTTCGGCTCCTCCTGCACCCAATAGACCTCTTTCAACGAGGAGAACGACTTCAGCAGCGCGCGCAGCTCGTCCTCGGGCAGCGGGTAGAGCTGCTCGACCCGCGCGAGGTGCACGCTGAAGTCCTTCGCCTTGTCCCGCGCGTTGGCGAGGTCGAAGTAGACCTTTCCGCTCGAGAGGATGAGCCGCGTCACGCCCTGCGACCGCACGTCGACGTTCGGGTCGACGAGCACCTTCTTGAAGGTGCCCTGCGTGAACTCGCTCCAGGGGCTCGTCGCGTCGGCGAGGCGCAGCAGCGACTTGGGCGTCATCACCACCAGCGGCTTGCGAATGGTGCGCAGCGCCTGCCGGCGCAGCAGGTGGAAGACCTGCGAGGCGCTCGTCGGGTAGCACACCTGCAGGTTGTCCTCGGCGGCGAGCTCGAGGAAGCGCTCGAGCCGAGCCGAGGAGTGCTCGGGCCCGGCCCCCTCGTACCCGTGCGGCAGCAGCAGCACCAGGCCCGTCATGCGCTTCCACTTGTCTTCGCTCGAGGCCAGGAACTGGTCGATGAGCACCTGCGCGTTGTTGGCGAAGTCGCCGAACTGCGCCTCCCACACCACCAGCGCGTCGGGGTAGTCGAGGCTGTAGCCGTACTCGAAGGCCATGCAGCCCATCTCGGAGAGCGGGCTGTTCACCACCAGCGCCTTGCCGGGCCCGAAGGCGCCCAGGGGGAAGGCCTTCTTCCCGCTCGTCTGGTCGTGCAGCACCGCCTGCCGGTGGGCGAAGGTGCCGCGCTCGGTGTCCTGCCCCGAGACGCGCACGTTGAGCCCCTCGATGAGCACCGACGCGTAGGCCAGCATCTCGGCCGCGCCCCAGTTCACGTTCTGCTTGTCGGCGAGCATCTGCTGCCGCGCGTCGATGACGCCCTTCTGCACGTTGGGGTGCAGGGTGAACCCCTCGGGCACCTGCGCCAGCGGCGAGAGCAGGCGCTTGAGCACGTCGAGCGGCAGCCCCGTCGTCACCTGCGGCGAGTCTCTGTCGGCGCCGCCGACGTACTTGGTCCACACGCCCAGCAGGTGGCTCGGGTCCTTCACCAGCGCGCCGGCCGAGCTCTTCGACTTGGCGAACGCGTCGCCGTACCGCTGCAGCGCATCGGCGTGGATCTGCGCCGAGTCCTCGGCCGAGAGGCGCCGCTTGTCCTCGAGCTCCTTCGCGTAGATGGCCCGCGGAGGGGGCTTGCCGTCGATGACCGCGTACATCTTCGGCTGCGTGAAGCGCGGCTCGTCGCCTTCGTTGTGGCCGTACTTGCGGTAGCAGACGAGGTCGATGACGACGTCGGTGTGGAACTTCTGGCGGTACTCCGCCGCCAGCCGCGCCACGTGCACGCACGACTCCACGTCGTCGCCGTTGACGTGGAAGATGGGGATGTCGAGCATCTGCGCCTGGCCGGTGCAGTACAGCGGCGTGCGGCCCTGGTCGGCCTCGGTGGTGTAGCCGACCTGGTTGTTGATGATGAGGTGAATGGTGCCGCCGGTGTCGTAGGCGTCGAGGCCCCCGAGGTTCAGCGTCTCGGCGATGAGGCCCTGGCCGGCGAACGCCGCGTCACCATGGATGACGAAGGGCACGATGGCGTGCCGCGCCGCCTGGCCGCCGCCGATGCGGTCCTGCTTGGCGCGCACGCGCCCCTCGACCACCGGGTGCACGAAGCCCAGGTGCGAGGGGTTGAACGCCATCGACAGGTGCAGCTTCTTGCCGGCCGAGGTGAGGTAGTCGTTCGAGTACCCCATGTGGTACTTCACGTCTCCGCGGTTGAGGTACTTCGACGGGTCCGAGGGGCCGGCGATCTCGGCGAAGATCTCTTCCGGGGGCTTGCCGAGAATGTTGGTGAGCACGTTGAGGCGGCCGCGGTGGGCCATGCCGAAGACGACCTCTTGCACGCCGAGGTCGCCGCCGAGCTCGAGGAACTCCTGAATCATCGGCAGCTGCGCCTCGCCGCCCTCGGCCGAGAACCGCTTCTGGCCCTGGAACTTCGTGTGAATCGTCACCTCGAAGGCCTCGGCCTCGGACAGCTTCTTCAAGATGCGCCGCTGCTCGTCGAGCGAGTACTCGGTGCGGTTCTCGCAGTGCTCCATGCGCCGCAAGAGCCAGCGGCGGCGCTCGGAGTTGTACATGTGGGCGTACTCGACGCCGATTCTCCGGGTGTACGTGTTGCGCAGGCGCTCCAGCAGGCGCCGCAGCGGCACGCGCGGCTCGTCGAAGGTGAGGCCCGGCGCGATGGGGGTGCTCAGCTCGGCCTCCGAGAACATCGCGTTCGACACCATCGCGGCGTCGGCGACGTGGTCGAGCGGCGGCCGGGGCACGCCGAGCGGGTCGAGCTGGGCGGCGAGGTGGCCGCGCAGCCGGTGGCTGGTGACGACCTGGTCGACGCGGCCCTGCAGCTCGTAGGCCTCTCCGCCCACGCCGGGCGCCGCCTTCGCCGCGGTGGCGCCCACCGGCTTCGGCCGGGGCAGCTGCAGCCCGTCGATGACGAGGGGCTTGCCCTCGCGCTCGAGAGAGGTGAAGAGGTCACGCCAACTGGTCTCGACGCTGCTCGGGTCAGCCAGGAAACGCGCGTACTGGGCCTCGAGGAAGTCGATGTTGGCGCCAGTCAGGAAGGAATCGGTGAGAGCCATGGCACGGGCCTTTTATGCGGAGCGGTCGACGCGCTCCATGATTCGTTGGGCCTTGATGGCCACCATGGTGGCCGCGAGCACGTCGTTCGGAGAGCCGCCGAAGTTCTCCGAGGGCGGGTTCCTCTTCAGCCTCAGCTACGGGCCGGGCTTCTGGTCGTTCGACAAGGCGCTGTTGGGCGCCCAGGTCGGCGCGTCGAACGCCGACGTGTACCTGTCCGACGCGGTCAGCCCGGGCCACGCGGTGGCGCTGCGCCTCGGCTACAACATTCTCGGGCACGCCAGCCTCGGGGTCGACTTCTCGGCCACCGGCTGGCGGCTCGACCAGCCCACGCGCGGCGGCGGCGGCCTGCTCACCGGCTTCGTGGCCTGGCATCCGCTCGAGCTCGTGTGGCTGAAGAAGGCGCAGCGCCCCATTGGCCTCGACGTCTCGACGATGTTCGGCGTCGGCTACGGCATCATGGGTCAGAACCGCGGCATGGACGGCCTGGTGCTCCAGTGGGGCCTCAACGCCGACTACTTCTTCGCGCGGTACGTCGGCGTGGGCCTCTTCGCGAAGGGCACCTTCCTTCAGTGGGACAAGTTCTACATCGACTACAACGGCCGTGACCTGCCCGGGAACACGCTGCCGGTGCCGCGCGGCTCCGGCGGCTCGTTCTGGATGCTGGGCGTCTCGCTCACCCTCCGCGCCGGAGAGTGACGCGGCGTTTTCGTTGGAAGGTGCCTGCGGGCGCAGTACAGGCGCCGGCATGCTCCTCAAGGACAAGAAGCTGCTCATCACCGGCGTCTTGACGCCGCAGTCGATTGCCTACGGCGTCGCCGAGCTGGCGCTGCAGGAAGGGGCCGAGGTCATCCTCACCTCGTTCGGGCGGCCGATGTCGCTCACCCAGCGCACGGCGAAGAAGCTCTCGGCCACGCCGCCCGAGGTGCTCGAGCTCGACGTCACCAACCCCGAGCACTTCCCGAAGCTGGCCGAGGCGCTGAAGGCCCGCGTCGGCCGAATCGACGGCGTGCTGCACGCCATCGCCTACGCGCCCGAAGACGCGCTCGGCGGCCGTTTCCTCACCACGCCGTGGGAGTCGGTGCAGCAGGCCTTCCGCGTCTCGACGTTCTCGCTCAAGGAGCTCGCCGCCGCCGTCGCGCCCCTGATGACCCAGGGCGGCAGCATCGTCACCCTCGACTTCGACAACTCGACCCAGGCCTGGCCCCTCTACGACTGGATGGGCGTGTGCAAGGCGGGCCTGTTGGCCACCGTGCGGTACCTGGCGCGCGACCTCGGCCCAAAGGGCATTCGCGTCAACGCCCTCGCCGCAGGCCCCATCGCCACCATCGCCGCCAAGGGCATTCCCGGCTTCAAGCACCTCGAGAACAAGTGGGGCGCCCAGGCCCCCCTGGGGTGGGACGCCCGCAGCGACGCCGCCAGCGAGGCCGTCGCCCGCACGGCCTGCGCCATGCTGTCTGACTGGATGCCCAAGACGACCGGAGAGCAGATTCGCGTCGACGGCGGCTTTCACGCCCTCGGCGCCGAGCCGGTAGACCTCGCCGCCCTCGCCGCCGAAGCTCCCGCCCCAAGGACCCCCTGAGCACAGGCGCAGTGCCCGCCAGTCCGAGCGCTCCCCGTTGCTCCGGAGTCCTCGTCGCTCCGGAGTCCTCGTCAGTCCGGAGTCCTCGTGGGTCCTGTGGCGACTCGAGCCGGGCACCTCCCGGCCGAGCCCCCGCCCGGGTCCGCGACTCACGCCTCCTGACGTCGCCGCCGGTCTGGCCTCGGCTGAGAAACCCGTCTCCGGTGCGCTGACGTCGCCCCGCGCGCCAGGGCAGCCCGACCCGCTGTCGTGCGCACAGCCGCGAGGCACTCGCGAGCCAGGGCCACTGCGTGACACCCTGGGGTGACAGATGACACCGCCCTGTGGGGGGCGAAGGCGAGGTGTGGTAGGCAGATGTAGGCACGCTTGGTTTCGACCGTGTCACTGGGGCTCTCGATGAACTCGTTTCTTCGTGTCGACGTCGTCGCGGTGTCGCTGGTGCTTCTCGCCGTGAGCGGCTGTTCGCGGCCCGGCGCCCGGTGCCAGGCCTCGTCCGACTGCTCCGAAGAGGGGCGCACCGTCTGCTCGCCCGAGCTGCTCCGCTGCGTCGAGTGTGTCACCGACGAGCACTGTGGCGTGGGGCAGACGTGCATCGGCGGCCTGTGCGGGCCCGGTTGCCGGGACGAGCGTGGCGCCTGCGAGCTCGGCCAGTACTGCAAGCCCGGCGCGGCGTGCGTCGAGTGCGTCACCGACGCCCACTGTGGGCCGGGCCGGCTGTGCCGCGCCGACGCCTGCGTGCCCGGTTGCTCCGCGCAGCACCCGGTGTGCCCCTCTGGCCTGACGTGCGACGCGAGCGCGGGCCGCTGCGTGCAGTGCACCACCAACGCCCAATGCACCACGCCTGGCCTGCCCATCTGCAACCCCGCCACCAACACCTGCGTCGGCTGCGCGAGCAACGGCGACTGCACCGCGCCCGGCGCGCCCGTCTGCAACCCGGCGACGA
>JADCJJ010000388.1 GCA_020247085.1 Myxococcaceae bacterium
AGCGCCTCACCCCCTGCAACCGCGAGCGCCGAGGTCGCGACGAGCGCGAGGCTCGACCCGACGAACACCGACCATCTCGACTGCGCCGACGCCGCGAACGACAGCGTCGCGAGTTGCGTCTTGTCACCCAGCTCGGCGACGAAGACCGCCGCGAACGTCGTTCCCATCAGCTTCCAGTCCATGACGAGGGCCTCTTTTCTGGCGCTAATCTTGGGCCGCCGCGCGCCGCCGGCGGTATGTTCGAGAAGTTCCCCATGATCTCGACTGTCGAGAAGGTTCTCTTCCTCAAGTCGATCGACATCTTCTCGCAGATCCCTGGGGAAGATCTGACGGCCATCGCGCTCATCTCGAACGAGGAGCGACGCGACCAGGGTGACGAGATCTTCGCCGAGGGCGAGTCGGGCGACGCGCTGTATCTCGTCATCGACGGCAAGGTGCGGGTCCACCGGCAGGAGCGGGTCATCGCCGAGCTCGGCGAGCGCGAGTGCTTCGGCGAGATGGCGATTCTCGACGCGGCCCCGCGCATGGCCACCGTCACCGCCGTCGACGACACCGCGCTGCTGAAGATCACCCGCGAGGATTTTCAGGAGATCATGACCGAGAAGCCCGAGATCGCGATGGGCATCATCAAGGTGCTGACCCGGCGCCTGCGCGACGCCACCAGGTAGTCAGCGGTCGCACCTGACCGCGCGCTCCCACCGGGCGGTGGGCTGAAGGCGCTATGGTCGAGGGCATGTCCGGAGTCGTCGCAGGGTCGAGACCGTCAGCCATCGCGCCGCCGCCACCAGAGGCGGATCCGATGTCGGACCCGAAGCTCAAGAAGCAGGTCGAGATGGCGCGCTCGGTCGCGTACCACCTGCTCAAAGGCATCAAGATGATCGGCATGTATCGCCACAACGAAGCGAAGTACGGCGAGTTCCTGGCGAAGGCCCACGAGTCGCTGACGCAGTACCTCGAGGAGCACGGGGCGCTGGCGCTGAAGGTCGACCTCACCAACTTCCTGCTGCACAAGCAGGAGCTCTTCACCGACGAGAGCACGCTGCCGTACAAGTACTTCAAGGACGGCATTCGCCAGCTCATCTTCCGACCTGGCTTCACCATCGAGGAGCTGACCAGCTTCACCGTCATCTCGCTCTCGGACCCCGACCGCGGCGCCGAAGACCTGAACGCGCAGCTCTGGCGCGCTCAGATGCCGAACTTCGAATACATCATGGTCGAAGGCTTCCGGATGGACGAGTTCTCGGAAGAGGAGGTGCAGGTCGAGGTCGACAAGGTCGTCGACTACCTGCAGCGGAGACTGCGCACCGCGAGCGACGACTACCTGCGCTTCGCCCGTGTCAGCGAGACGGACCTCGACATGAAGCTCGACAACGTCGAGCAGATGCGCGGCGTGGTCATCACCGGCGTCACCGCCGACGCGACGCTCAAGGCCCGCCTGCAGAAGGACGTGCACGACGAGGAGAACCAGCGGCTCTTCCCGAAGCTGATCAGCGCCGTCTTCCAGGTGGTCGAAAGCGGCGTCGACGACGCAGAGCTGCTCACCGACATGTTCACGCAGCTGCTCGACGCGATGCTGTTGCAAGAGGACTTCACCATCATCAACCAGGTGGTGCTGAAGCTGAAGGCGATGGAGCAGCGCGCGGGCTCGGAATCGGCCATCGGCCGGCTCCTACGAAGCTTCCTTCTGCGCATGGGAGAGGAGCAGCGCCTCAACCGGGTCGCCGACGTGCTGAAGTTTCAGAAGCTCAAGAACACTGGCGACGTCGTGAGGTACCTGTCGAACCTGGGCCCCGACACGGTGCCAATGCTGCTCGACGCGCTCGAGGTGATCGAGCTGGCCGAGAACCGCACGCTGCTGTGCGACGTGCTCGTGCCGCACGCGAAGGAGTTCCCCGACCCCTTCGTCAACCGCCTCAAGAGCGAGAAGCCGCAGATGGTGCGCGACATGATTTACATCCTCGACCGGTCGAACCACCCCGAGAAGCTCAAGTTCTTCGCCACGGTGTTGAAGACGAAGAACATGGCCGTCAAGCTCGAGGTGATGGCGATCATCGCGCGCGGCCGCACCGGCGACGCGCGCAAGCTCATCTCGTCGGCCCTCGAAGATGAGAGTCAGCAGGTGCGAATCCAAGCGGCGAGGGTGCTGCCCGAGTTCGACCGCGACAAGGCGTTCCTCGACCTGATGAAGATCGTGAAGGACCCGGCCTTCGAGAAGCGGAGCCCGCAGGAACACGAGGCGTTCTATTCGGCGATCGGCTCGACCGGCGTGCAGGGCGCGCTGGCGTACTTCGTCCAGCTCCTCCAGCAGAAGCCCGGGCTCTTCAACAAGGACAAGATCATGCGCGACAAGCTGCTCGCGGTCGCCGGCCTCGGCGGGGCCTGCACGATTCAGACGGCGAAGCTCCTGCAGGAGATCGTCGAAGACAAGTCCCAGGCGCCAGAGGTCATCAACCATGCACGCCTCCACCTCGGGCGCGTGCGCAAGGTGCTGTTCGGCTCCGCCGAGAAGGAGGGCTGACGACCATGGCCGACGGGGTGCAGATCACGAAGGCGTCGGCGGGAGACGGCGAGAACCTCGACGTCTTTGGGCGCGAACACAGCGAGAAGCTCCAGACGATGGCGCGCGGGCTCGTCTCGGCCCTCTCCATGCTCATCCGCTCGGTGAAGATGTATGACCCCGACAACAGCGTGTTCGAGAAGCCGCTCGTGCAGCTTCAGGACACGGTGAACCAGATCATCCGCAAGGAGGGCAAGCTCGAGCTGATGGGCGTGAAGCAGTCGTTCTACCTGAACGGCATGCTGGTGAAGGTCGACATGGCCTCGCTCGACAACGTGCGGTACCTGCTCGACGAGATCCGCGCGAAGGACGTGGGTGGCTTCACGATGCTGCGCTCGGTGACGGTGCCCGAGCTGAAGAACTTCATCTGGATCTTCAGCAAAGACCAGCCGGACATGGCCGACGAGACCGGCACCGCGGGCAAGAAGCTCGTGTCGATGAAGCTCGCCAAGTGGTCGAAGCTCAAGGACAAGCTCGAGAAGGAGAAGGACGAGAGCGACCTTCGGCTCGACCGCAAGAAGTACGCCCTGACCTGCTACGGCCGGGCGATCTTTTTCACCAAGAAGTACCTCGAGTCGCTCCGCGTCGGCACCCCGCTCAACACCTCGAAGTCCCTGCGCATCATCCAGGACTTCGTCGATATTTCGATCGACCAGCGCACGCACTTCCTCGGGTTGACGACGACGCGCGTCGACAGCGAGTACCTGAGCTACCACCAGGTGAACACCTGCCTGATGTCGATCGTCTTCGGGGCCGAGCTGGGCCTGACGAAGGTCCAGCTGCGCGACCTCGGTTACGTGGCGCTCTTCCACGACGCCGGCATGGGCACTGTGCCCGACGCCGTGCTGAACAAGCGCGGGGCGCTCACCCCCGACGAGCGCGCGCTCATCGCCCGGGCGCCGCTGGTGTCGATCCGAAACATCCTCCGCGAAAAGTCGATCAACCGCTCCACCCTGCTCCGCCTGGTGACGACGTTCGAGCACAAGGTCGAGTACGGCACCGCCGTTCGAGACGGTCAGGGCAACATTCAGATGATCATCCCCAAGGCGAACCTGGGGCTGTACGCGAAGCTCATCGCCATCTGCGCGACCTACGACGCCCTGAACTCGAAGCGAGCGTTCCGCGACGCCTATGGCCCCGAGGTGTCGCTGATGCTGATGTGGACGGAGATGCGGAACAAGTTCGACCCCGAGCTGCTGCGCGTCTTCATGCGGGTGATGGCCATTCAGCCCATCAAGGTGCTGACGAAGCGGCAGCAGTCCGTGGCGATCGGCCTCATCTGACGGGGCGTGGCCGCTGGCGTCGTGGCGGCGCGAGCCGGGTGAGCGCGACCTCGAGGTCGGTCGGGAGCGGGGCCGTCACTGACAGCCGGCGCCCGGTGCGTGGGTGCGGGAAGCCGAGGCGCAGGGCGTGGAGCGCGAGGCGTGGGCTCTGCGTGAGCTGTCTCGAGGCGCGGCTCCCGTAGAGCGGGTCGCCCAACAGCGGGTACCCGGCCTCGGAGAAATGGACGCGGATCTGGTGCGTCCGCCCCGTCTCGAGGCTCACCTCGACGAGCGCCGCGCCCTCGAGGCGCTGCTTCACGACCCAGTGGGTGACGGCGGGTTTCCCCTTCGCGCCACGGCCGGTGAAGCGCTTTCGGTCGACCGGGTGGCGGCCGTGCAGCGTTCGGAACGTCCCAGCGTCCGGGGGCGCTCCGGCCACGATGGCGAGGTAGACCTTCTCGACGTCGCGCGCGGCGAAGGCGCGCTGAAGGACGGCGAGGGCCTGCGCGGTCTTCGCGACCACCATCACTCCCGAGGTGTCCTTGTCGAGCCGGTGGACGATGCCGGGCCGGAGCTCGCCGCCGACGCCCTGCAGGTCGACGACGTGGTGCAGCAGGGCGTTGACGAGCGTGCCCTGACGATGGCCCGCGCCGGGGTGCACGACCATGCCCGCCGCCTTGTCGAGCACCACCACGTCGGCGTCCTCGTAGAGCACCGAGACCGGCAGCGCCTCGGGCGCAGGTGCCGCTGGCGCTGCGGGCGGCTCGACGACCTCGAAGACCTCGTCTCCGTCGAGGCGCATCGAGGGCTTCACCGGTCGCCCGGAGAACGTCACGGAGCCTTCGCGAAGGAGCTGCTGGAGGCGCGACCGGCTCAGGTGTGGGAGGCGGCCCGCGAGCAGCCGATCGACGCGCTCACCCCGGTCGGTGGCCGAGGCCTCGATGACGCTGCGCTTCACCAGATCTTCGACTTCACGTGACCCTTCGGCTTGACCACCACGTCGACGATCGCGCGATCGAAGAAGTTCGTGCGGGAGAAGATCTCGGAGCTCACGCGGCTCCTGAAGTGCTCCCGCCCCTCTTCAATCTCGTCCTTCAGCACGTCGAAGAGCGTGTCCTGCTCGATGCCGCGAACGATCTTCGCCTCGTTGTAGAGCGAGATGTCCGAGGCGATGGCACGGGCCAGCCGCATGGCTTTCATCTTCTCTTCGTCGGTCATGGTGACGATCTTTCGGCGCGAACGGCTGGAAGGTCAACCTTTCACCTTGGCCTGGTGGGCCTCGACGAAGGTGAGGTAGCTCTTCGAGACGCGGAGTCCGTCGAGCCCGAGCTCGCGCGCCAGGTTCATGAGCATTCCGCGCAGGTAGACGAGCACCGGCAAGGCGTCGTAGCGGTCGGACTCGATGTTCTCGAGGTGTCGCACCCCGATGCGGGTGCGCTCGGAGAGCTGAAGCAACGACAAGCCCCGCGCCAGACGTACCTGCCGAAGGAGATCGCCGTTGAACTCGAGGCCGGCGGGCACCTCGTACGGCCTCGGGCGCTCCGGCACCCGGTACTCCCGGGGCGTGAAGGCCCGCGTGGGGACGAGCGCCGAGTCGTCAGCGACGGGAGCGTCCATCGGTCTGGCGCTGCCGTGCCCGGCCACCGGCTCCCTGACGCCGTCAACACCGGGGCGCGCGCCCATCTCGCCCTCCAGGCGCTCCCCTGCCGGCACGTCGACGCCGCGCCCCTCACCAGCCGAGCGCTGCCCCTCGACGTGCGGTGGCGCCCCCCGGGAAGCCTCCCCTTCAACCGCTCCACTGGTGTCGGACGGCTGACGCGCTGGCACGGACGCCGCCGAGGGAGACGTCTCCTCGTGCGACGGCGGGGCCGCGAGCGCGCGCTGGCCGTCGGGCGGCGCCTTCGCGGCACTCCCGGTCGTCAGCACGTCGGTGGACCAGGGCGACGAGGCCGCGGGCTGGCGCTCCTCCTTCGCTTCACTGGTGAGCACGGCCTCGAGGCCGACGGGTGACGACGGCGCTGATGTTCCCGGCGAAGCTTGCGCCCCGGCGCCAACCGGCAACTGGGCCGCGCTCGCCCGACCCGGCAGGGCCGATGCCACCACGGGCTGCGCAGCCACTGCCGCCGCCTCCCTGCCAACCGAAACAGGCGCCGCCGACACCGGAGGCTCGACCGGCACCGCGGAAGCGGGCGCTGCTCCGGACGACCTTGGCGACACCGCGCTCCCTTCTGGCACCAGCGACGCGCCCGCGACTGGCGCCGCGGCGACCGACGCCGGCAACACCGAACCCGGAGCAGACACCGGCGGCTCGACCGCAACCACTGGAGCCTGCACCGTTCCGGATGACACAGGCGACACCGCCGTCCCTTCGGGCACCAGCAGCGCCCCCGCGGCTGGTGCCCCGTCGAGCGGCGCCGGAAACACCGCGGTCGGAGCAGGCACCGCCGGCTCGACGGCGTTCGACACCGGAGACATCATGGCTACCGCCGGCGGTTCAACCAGGACTGGTGCCGCAACGAGCGGCGCCGGAGACACCGCCGACACCTCAGCTGCCGGCGGCTCGATGGCGGCAGGCTCCGAATCAACCGCGGCCGACACAGGCGCCAGGGGGTCGACGGCGACGGGCGCCGCGGTCACCGGAGCCTTCACCATGACGGGTGACGCCGGGTGGGCGGCCGGCTCCACCTTCGCGGCGGTCAAGCCTGCTGCTGCGAGGCCGGACACCGCCACCTCGGCCGAGACGGCTCGGGCCGGGTGCATCGACGATGTGTGCAGGCCGGTCGAAGGCGAGGCCTCGGGCCCGGGCGCCGGGCGTGCAGCCCTGCCCTCCTCGCCCCCAGCGGTAGCGCCCCCTCGACTCTCGAGCGGACGGCGCTGGGGCGTGCTCGGCCTCGGCGCCAGCACCGTGGCCGGTGTGATCGAGCCCCTCGCCGGCTGCTCGGCGGCGGGTGCCGGGACGGCCGCGACGATGAAGCTGCTCGAGAGCGCACCCGGGGGCGCGCTGGTGACGAAGGTGTACGGGCCGCTCCACGCCGGGGCGGGCGCGGCAGGCGCCGAGGGCCTCGGCGCCACGGGGTTCGGCTTCGAAGGTACGTCACGCGGAGGCAGGCCGATGGTCGTGTCGTAGGTCGCGCGCCGCTCGTCGTCGAGGAGCACCTCGGCCGCCTCCTTGAGGCGCGCTCGCAGCGCCTGCGCTCGGCCATCGTCGATCAGCCCGTACAGCGCGACCTGGTCGTCAGCGTACAGCCGAGAGAGGCGCTCGAAAGCAGACCGGACGTCACCTTCGGTGGCGCCGACCGATACCTCGAGCAGTTCGTAGTAGGTCTGCCGCTGGAACGACTTCACCGCTCCAATGCAATCAGGTTTTCCGCCACCCGCAACAAGCCCGTGGCCGCTGCGCCATCTGGGGCGACCTGCAACAGGGGCTGCCGGGCGCGCACGGCCTGCCACACGGCGTCGTCATGGGACACGGCGCCGAGGTAGCCCAGCTCGAGCCCGAAGAACTTCTTCCAGGCATTCACGACCGTCGGGCCGATGTCGAAGTCGGCCCGGGTCCGCGCCTGGTTCACCAACACCAGCGGCGAGAAGCCGGCGAGCGCATGCTCGAGCCGGGCCGCCGCCTCGACGTCGGTCTTCCGCAGCTCGGTCACCACGTCGAGCGGCGTCATGGCGGCCTGCCCGTCGCGCGGCGCGAGCGCACGACCGACCATCGAGGCGAAGTCGTCGTCGGGAGCCATCGCCTGGAGCCGTCGAAAGAAGGCGGCCTTGATGAAGCGGTAGGCGTTCTCAATCGACGTCGGCTCGGGAAGCATCACCACCACCCCGACGTCGGCGACGAGGAAGAAATCGAGCACGTTGAAGCTCGTCCCGGCGCCCAGGTCGAGGAGCACGTAGTCGACGTCGAGCGACCGCAAGTGGCGCAGCAGCTTTGCCTTCTGGCCGTGCTTCAGGTTCGCCGCGTCGAGCTCGTCCATCGCCCCCGACGCGAGCGACAACCGCTCCTCACCGGTGGGCACGAGCACGTCCTCGAGGCGCTCGACCCGCTTCTCGACGAAGTCCGACAGGGTCACCTTCGGCTGCGCCACCCCGAGGCAGGTGTGCAGGTTCGCGCCACCGAGATCGGCGTCGATGAGCACCACCCGCGAGCCCCGCGCCGCCAGCGCCAGGCCGAGGTTGGCCGACACCAGCGACTTGCCGATGCCTCCCTTCCCGCCACCGATCGCCACCACCCGGCGGGCGCGCGCCTTCACCTTCGGCGCGGCCTTGCTCCGCCTGGCGGGCTCGCTGCCCGCGCCCGGGTCGACCACGTCCTCGTCAGCCATGGACCTCAGTCATCCTTCAGCTCCACGTTCCAGTACGACGCGTCCGTCAGGTTGAGAAAAGGCAACCACTCCCTGTAGGCCTGCGGCTTCGCCGCGTTCCTGAACAGCGGCGTCCACTTTGGTCGAACCGGCGTGCGCAGCAACCTCATTCCGGCCTGCTCGGGGGTGCGCCCCCCCTTCTTGAGGTTGCACCCGATGCACGAGCAGACGACGTTCTCCCAGCAGGTTCTCCCGCCCTGGGAGCGCGGCACGACATGGTCGAGGTTCAGATCGGCGCGCCTTCGCTGAGCGCCGCAGTACTGACAGGTGTCCTCGTCGCGCGCGTAGATGTTGATGCGCGAGAAGCGCACCCGGGTCCGCGGCAGCTTCTCGAAGGCCGTCAGCACCAGGACCCGCGGCACCCGGAAGCGCCGGCTCACCGAGCCGATCGAGTCGTCGGCGCTCGCCGCGGCGAGCTGCGCCCAGTCGGCGAAGTCGTACTGCCGGTACTGCTCGTCGAGCGCGCGGGCCACCCCCTGATAGAGCAACGAAATGGCCCGCTTCACGCTGGTGACGTGAATCGGCTGGAAGTTGCGGTTCAAGACGAGCACGGCCGTGTTCAGCATGGAGCTCCCCGTACGGCGTTGATGACCTGTCGGGCCGCGACGAGGCAGTCGTCGTCGGTCAGGCAGCGAACGTCGAGCCACAGCTCGTCGTCGTTGACGCGAGCGACGACGGGGGGGGCCCCGGCGCGGAGCCTCGCGTGCAGCTCGACCGCCGGCACCCGCTCGAGCGCGACGGCGCAGCTCGGCAGCTCGGCCAGCGGCAGCGCGCCTCCGCCGACCCTCGCCGTCGACGCCACGACGCGGTGGGCGACCTGCGCGGCAGCCAGCGCGGCAGACAGGGCGGCGGCGCGCGCCCGCAGTGCCTCGGGCCGCGCCAGCACCGCCGCCCGGGCCGGCAGCTCCACGTCGGCCGTGCCGTCGCGGTAGGCCTCGAGCGTGGCTTCGAGCGCCGCGACGGTCAGCTTGTCGACGCGCAGGGCGCGCTGCAGCGGGTGCCGGGCGAGCCTGCCCAGCACCTCTCGCCGGCCGACCACGATGCCGGCCTGCGGGCCGCCGAGCAGCTTGTCGGCGGAGAAGGCGACGACGTCGACGCCGGCCGAGACGACGTCGCGCACCGTCGGCTCGGCGGGCAGGCCCTCGCCGTGGAGCGGCTCGAGCGCACCGCTGCCGAGATCCTCGAACACCGGAATGCCCTTCGCGCGCCCCAGCGCTACCAGCTCAGAGCGGGGGGCCTCCTCGGTGAAGCCCACCAGCGCGAAGTTGCTGCGGTGCACCTTCAACAGGAGCCCGGTCGCGGGCGTGATCGCCGCCACGTAGTCGGCGACGCGCGTGCGGTTCGTCGTGCCCACCTCGACCAACGCGCACCCCGACTCTCGCATCACGTCGGGCACCCTGAAGCCGCCGCCAATCTCGACCAGCTCACCGCGTGAGACGACGACCTCGCGCCCCGCGGCCAGGGCCCCCAGCGTGAGCAGGGTCGCCGCGGCGCAGTTGTTCACCACGATGGCGTCTTCCGCACCGGTGAGGCGTTTGAGCAGCTCGACGACGTGCGCGAAGCGGCTCCCCCGCTCCCCGTCGTCGAGCTCGAGCTCGAGGTTGCAGTAGCCCTTCGCCACCTCGGAGAGCCGCTCCAGGGCCCGGGCCGACAGCGGAGCGCGCCCGAGATTCGTGTGCAGCACGACGCCGGTGGCGTTGAGCACGCGCCTGAGGCTGGGCCGGCCGAGCCGCGCCAGCTGGCGCTCGACCCTTTCGACGTCGAAGCGCACCTCGTCACCCGAGAGGATCTGCCGACGCACCTCTGCGACGGCGCTCCGACACGCCTCGACGAGCACCGGCCGCGACACGCCACGGCCCAGCGCCATCACCCGCTCCTCGCTGAGCAGCTCGTCGATCGACGGGAGCGCCTCGAGCAGCGCGCGCCGGCGACTCGCCTCGGTCTCCGAAGACGTCATCGGCGACGAGCGTACCGTGAACCTCCGTTCTCCGACATCGCCCGCCCGGCCCAACGACCGGTGGACGGGGACGGCGAGGGACGCTTCCCTGGTGGGGGCACCCGGGTCCTGTTCTGCGTGGACCAGCACCCAGCGCACCGGTCGCCTCGACCGGAGCTCTCTGTCTACCCACTCGGGGAAGCCCCCCGTCGCCCCGTCCAGGGTCGCCGGGCCCGGCGTCGCAGGGAGAACCCCCGGACCGCGCTCACCCTTCCTCGAGGCTGCCATGCCAGTAGGTCAGGTCGCGCACCCACGTCTGCCAGACCGCTGGCATGCCCCGTTCGACCCGAAAGGCCAGGCGCACCCCGTCAGGCAGCCGGGCCGGCCGCGCCGGCTTGACCTTCAGCGGCATGCCGGCCTGCACCGGGGTGCGCCCCCCTTGGCCTGGTTGCAGGGCACGCAGGCGATGACGATGTTCTCCCAGGTCGTCAGCCCCCCCAGCTTCCGCGGCAGCACGTGATCGTACGTCGCCTCGGCCCGCGTCACCGGGCGCTGGCAGTACTGGCAGCGGCCCCGATCACGCGCGAAGACGTTCTCACGGCTGAAGCGCACCACCGGCTGGCGGCGCACCAGCAGCCGCAGGAAGCGCACCACGGCGGGCACCTTCACCTCGAAGCTGACGCTGCGAATCGTCTGGTCCTCGTAGCTCTCGACGAGCTCGACCTTGCCGAGGAACACCAGGGTGATGGCGCGCTGCCAGGGAATCCGGGCGACGGGCTGGTAGGCGCGATTGAGCACGAGCGTTTCCACGGGGCCTCCTCTCCAGGGCCGATGGACGAACGCCGCTCCGTTCCCTGAAAGGCTACGCCTTTTTCTCGGGCTTGCGGGGCTTCGGCTTGCCCTGCGGCGCGGCGGTGCGCGCGAGCTCGCCGGGGGAATACAGCAGCTTGTAGGTGTTGTACGTGCGCAGCACGCGCTTGACGTATTGGCGCGTCTCCTGGAGCGGGATCTGCTCGACGAAGGCCGCCAGGTCGTCCTGCGGCAGCTCACGGCGCCAGCGGTTCACCGCGCCGGGCCCGGCGTTGTAGCTGGCGACGGCGAACGGGTGCACACCGTCGAAGCGGGCCACGAGGTCGGCGAGGTAGCGGGCGCCGAGGCGCACGTTGAGCTCCGGCTCCAGCAGCGCGGCCGTCGAGGGGCGGGGCAGCTTGAGCTTCGCGGCCACCTCGGCGGCGGTGTACGGCATCAGCTGGCACAGCCCCAGGGCCCCCGCCCACGAGAGCGCCTTCGGGTCGAGCGCGCTCTCCTCGCGCATGATCGCCTGCAGCAGGTCCGGGTCGAGCGCGTCGGCCTCGTCCGCCGACGCCTCGACGAGGTCCCGGTAGGCCTTCGGGAAGGCGATCTCCCACAGCAGCCGGTTGCGGCGGGTGATGGGGCCCGACAGGTCGCGCCGGAGCCAGAGCCGGGCCATGCCGTGCGCCGGGCGCTCCTCTCCAGCCATCGCCAGCATCAGCACCAGCAGCCGGTGCACGTCGGGCGGGGCCTTCGCGCGATCGACGGCGAGGAGCTCCATCGGCACGAGCTCACCGAAACCGAGGCGGAGCAGCTCGACGGCCGACTGGAACTGCACGTCGGTGGCGACGGGGCCGGCCTCGAGCGGGAAGACGTCGTCGACCCGGGTCGCGGCGGCGACGGCGCGCTCGAGTGCCGTGCCGCGGGCCGGGGTGAGCTGCTCGACGCGCTCCCGCGACAGCAGCCCGTAGTACGTCGCCGGGTGGTTGGTGGCGTTCTGCGCGAGCAGCGCCACCGCCTCGTCCCTTCGGCCAAGCGCCTCGAGCGCGCGCGCGCGCCAGAACCTCGCGCGCTCGACCTCGTGCGGCTCATCCACCGCGCCGAAGCGGACCTCGATCTCGTCGAGCACCTCGAGCGAGCCCGGGTGGTCGCCACCCGCGCGGCGCAGCCAGAACAGCTTGAACAGCCCGTCGGCGCCCATGTCCGACAGGGGGAAACGGTCGGCGAGCTCGGCGAGCCGGTCGGTGGCGCCGGAGAGGTCTCCGCTGCGCTGGCGGGCCTCGGCGGCGTG
Organism: Myxococcaceae bacterium; assembly: GCA_020247085.1. Lineage (GTDB taxonomy): Bacteria > Myxococcota > Myxococcia > Myxococcales > Myxococcaceae > Xiheimicrobium > Xiheimicrobium aquaticum. The sequence continues at coordinate 12,200 of JADCJJ010000388.1, forward strand.
GAAGAGCGCGTCGTCGGCGAGGGGGTGGTCGGGGAACTCGAGGGCCAGGGCCTCGTACGTCGCCACCGCCGCTTCAGGCGCGACGACCGTCTGGCTGAAGCCGAGCGTGTAAAGGGCCTTCGCGCGCACGTCGGGGTCGGTGCAGCGCCTGGCGACCGGCGCCAGCACGGCGACGGCCCGGGCGTGACTGCGGAGCTTGCGGTGGGCCCGGCCCGCCGTCAGGTGCGCGCGGCAGGCGAGCGCGTCGGGCAGCGCCAGCGCCTCGAGCAGGGGCTCCACGGCCGCGAGGCCCTGCGCGTTGCGGTGGAACTCGACGAGCTGCTCGGCGCGCGTCACGACGATCGCGGGCGGCAGCTTCTCGGGCGAGGCGACGCGCGCCTGGTGCTTGAGCGCCTGCGCCGACAGCGGATGCTTCGACCACAGCTCGACCAGTGCTGCCTGCTCCGCCTTCGCATCTCCCAGGGCGGCGTGCAGCTCGGCCAGCGCCAGCAGGGCCTCGGCGCCGACGTCGCGGCCCCATGGCGGCGCGGGGCGCTGGGCGAGGCGCGCGAGCACTTCGATGGCAGGCCCGGCCCCCTTGCGGTACCGCAGCGCGCGCGCCAACCCGAGCTGCGCGTCGGCGAAGAGCCGTGAGCGCGGGTCGACGCGGCCGAAGACTCGCTCGGCGGCCTCGAAGTCCGCTCTCCCTTCGAAGGCCCAGCCCGCGTGTACCAGGCAGCGCGGCTTCAGCGCCGGGTAGTCGTCGGCGAGGGCCTCGAACTCGGGGCCCGCGGCGGCGAAGTCGCGCAGGCGGAAGGCCGCGAGGGCCCTCAAGAAGCGGGCCGGCGGGGTCTCGTCGGCGCCGGTGAGCCGCTGCCGCGCCCGCGCGTAGGCCCCCTCGGCGAAGGCCTGCCGCGCCTCCTTCAGCCGCCCCGAAGAGAAGTATGAGGCCAGGTCCCGTCGCTCCACGCGCGCCGACGGCGACGGGGGCGCAGCGGGGGCTTCGGGTGATGACGGTGGCGGGAAGAAGGGGTTCGCCACCAGCGCTGCTGGAGCCTCGGCCTCGACGCCGCCGTCCTCGGCCCGCGCCGACGCGGCGCCCAGGGCCGCCGCGACGAGCAGCGGCCACACCCACCCCTTCACGCGCATGATGAGGGCATCGTACACCCGGGGGGAACAGGTCAACTTCGGCGCCCCCGCCAGACCGCGCGGGGGCCCTCGCCCGCCGGGAGGGGCTAAGGTGGCGGGGCGCCCCATGGACATCAGGACCCAAAGCGCCCTGCTCGCCGGCATCATCGGCCTCGCCCTGGGCATCTCGATGCTGCTGCGCCAGCAGCGGGCGCGCGTCGTCACCCTCTTCGGCGTCTTCGCCCTGTCGGTCGGGGCCTTCCACTTCTCGCGCTTCCTCGAGGGCCTCTTTCCCTTCGACACGGGCGACCCGACGCTGGCGGCGCGCGTGATGCTGGGCCTCACCATCGTCACCGGCGCCCTGGTGCCGTCCACGGCCCTGTCGTTCTTCCTCGAGTTCCTGAACTTCAGCCCGCGCGCGGCACGCTACGGCCGGCGTACCTCACTCTTCTCGCTGCTCCTGGGCCTCGCCGTGGGCGCGACGCCGCTGGCGGACCAACTCTGGGCGCGCGTCGCGGTGTCGGCCTGGGTGCTGCTCGCGCTGTCGTTCTCGGTGTCGCTGCTGCTGGCGCGCATGCGGTCGAGCGACTCGCGCATCGACCGCCTGCGTCTGATGTACCTCGCCATCGGCGCCGTCGCGTCGATCCTTTTCTCGGGGCTCGACTTCCTCGCGCGCTTCGGGGTGCCCTTCCCCACCCTGGGGCCCATCATCGCGACGCTGTTCCTCTTCTTCCTCTCCCAGACGCTCCTGCGCCTGCGGCTGATGGACCTGCACGAGCTGCTGGGGAAGATCGCCTCGCAGACGGTGCTCGCCGCGGTGCTCGCGCTCGTTTTCATCGTGCTGACCGTGTGGGTCCAGAAGGACAACACGAGCCTCTATCTGTTCAACACGACGGTGGCGGCGTTCGTCATGCTGATCCTCCTCGAGCCGCTGTCGAACTGGATCGGCGAGCGCGTGGTGGCCCTCTTCTTCCGTCAGCGCTTCGCCTTCCTCGAATCGGTGCGCAGCCTGCTGCGCCGCACCGCGAACGTCATCGACGGGCCGCAGCTGGCGGCGATGCTCCTCGACGGGCTGAACGAGACCCGCCGCGTCACGCACGCCTCGCTGTACCTGTTGGCCGAGGATCGGCCGGGCTTCCGGCTGCTCGACTCCCGCGGCCCCCAGCCGGCGTTGTTCCTCGACGCCGGCACGGCGAGGGCGCTGGTGAGCCGCACCGAGCGGGCGCAGCTGCTCGAGACGGTGAACCGGCGCTCGGCCGAGCTCAAGGCCCAGCCCCTCGAGGCGCGCAGGGCCCGCGAGGAGGTCAAGCGGCTCAACGACGTGCGCTCGGCGATGGAGCAGATGCGCGCCGGCATCACCGTGCCCCTGATGGGCAACGACCGGGTGCTGGGCTTCCTCAACCTGTGGGACGAGCGCGTGCCCGAGGCCTTCGCCTCTGACGAGATCGCCCTCATCTTCGAGCTCGCCGACCGCTTCGCCACCGTCGTCGAGAACTCGAAGCTCTACGAGCGCATGCGCGAGCGCGACCGTCTCGCCGCGCTGGGCGAGATGGCCGCCGGCCTCGCCCACGAGATCCGCAACCCGCTCGGCGCCATCAAGGGCGCCGCCCAGTGTCTCGACCCGAAGACGGTGCCCACCGACGAGCGCGAGTTCATCGAGGTGATCGTCGAAGAGGTCAACCGCCTCAACGGCGTCGTGACGGCCTTCCTCGACTACGCGCGACCCCTCAAGCAGAGCTTCGGGCCGACCGACGTCAACGAGGTGGTGACGCGAACGCTCAAGCTCGTGCAGAACGACCTCCCCGGCAACGTCACCCTCACCGAGCAGCTTGCAGCCGACCTCCCGCGGGTCGACGGCGACGCCGAGCAGCTCAAGCAAGTGCTGATCAACCTCATCCAGAACGCGGCCCAGGCCATCGGCGCCGCGCCCGGCCACGTGCTGCTGAAGACCGCACGGCCCGAGCGCTTCGGTGACTTCCGGCAACCCGACTTCGTCGAACTCCAGGTCTCCGACGACGGGCCCGGCATTCCCGCCGACCAGCAGGTGAACATCTTCGTGCCGTTCTTCACCACGAAGCAGAAGGGCACCGGCCTCGGGCTGGCGATCTGCCAGCGCATCGTGAAGAGCCACAACGGCACCATCGGCGTGCAGAGCCGGGTCGGCGAGGGGAGCACCTTCATCATCCGCCTGCCGTCGCTGCCGGTCGAGCAGCCCGCCGGCGAGACGCCCGCGCCCGAGGGTACCCCCATGCCGGGGGCCCTTGCGCCGCCGCCCGAGGTGCTGCGCGCCGAACCGCGGCAGAGCCGACGGGAGCGGAAGAAGAAGCAGCGCGCGTGAGCCGCTTCACCAGGGTGCCAGCAAGAGCGACCGCCGGCGCATGAGCACCTCGAAGGGGCGGCCCTGGCGCTCGAGGCCGACGCGCACCGCCGTGCCCGCCGGCCCCCGAATGCGGTTGACCACCTGTCCCTGGTCGGGGCCGGCCGGCGCCCCGTCGATGGAGACGATGACGTCGTGCGGCTGAATGCCCGCCCGCTCGGCAGGGCTCCCCTCGTTGACCGACTGCACCACGATGCGCCCCTGCTCTGGCCTCAGCGACATGCCAACGCCCTCGAAGCGCGGTGGCTCGTCCTGCCAGGGGCGGTTGGGCGCCGGCTGCAGCTCGATCGACAGGTTCGCGGCGTCGGGGCGCGCCGGCAGCCACAGGCTCTGCGGCTCGTAGCCGTCGCGGCCGATGACGAGGGCGACCTGCGCGGGCTGCGGTGGCAGCGTGAAGGCCCCCCTCGCGTCCGTCAGCACGCTCACCCGCCCCATCGTCGACTCGGCACGCACCCGCGCCCCCTGCAGCGGCAAGCGCGTCTGGCGATCGACGACGCGGCCCAACACCGGGTTCGTCACGGCCAGCGGCAGCGTCACCTCGACCGGCGCGCCGGCCACCGTCACCACCTGCCCCGCCGTTCGCCCGCGGCCCTGCACCTCGGCCAGCAGCAGCCAGCGCCCACGCGGCAGCTCGATCTGGAAGACCCCCTCGGGGGCCGCGAGCACGTACCTACGCACCGCACCCGTCTCTTCGCTCCGGGCGGTTACCACCGCGTCGGTGACCGACGCGCCGCTCTGGTCGACGACGCGCACCATCACCCGCCCCCGTTCGAGCCGGAGCAGCACCGGCGCGCCGGCCTGCCCCGTCGCCGTCGCCGCACCCTGCGGGCCCTCGGCGTCGATCAGCAGCGCGCCCGCGGGAACGCCCTCGAACCGGAAGGTGCCGTCGGGCGCGGTGGTCGTCTGCGACGCGGGGCCGGCCCAGTCGCCCGTACGCCACCGCACCGCGACGCCGGCCTCGGCCGGCTCGACCCGCCCCTCGAGCACGAGCCCCGGCGGCACGTCGATGACCCAGGGCTGCCCGTCGTCGCGGTGGTCGAACGGCCCGGCGATGGTGGAGAACGCCCCGACGCGCACCTGCACGAGGTACCGGCCGACCGGCACCCCCGGGAACGAGAAGCGGCCGTCGAGCAGCGCGCTCGTCGACCCGACGAGATCCTCGGAGAAGGCGTTGACCAGCGTGAGGGCGGCGCCGGCGAGCGGGCTGCCCTCGCGACGCACGACCCCTGCGACGGCGCCCAGGTCTCCGAGCTCGAGCACCAGGTCCTTGCGCGCCTCGCCCACCGCGACACGCACCTCGGGCCCGGGCACGGTGACACCCGCGGGCGTGACGGCCACCACGCGCCTGAGGCCCTCGGAGCACTCGAGGCGGAAGCGCCCATTACCATCGGTAAGGGTGACCGCGGTCCGCTCACCCCGCCGCAGCCCCTCGGTGAACTCGGCCCAGACCGTCACGCCGGCGCGTGGCGTCCCCTGCTCCTGCACCACGCCCTCGAGCGACGACAAAGGAGAGAGCGCCAGGTCGAGCCGGCTCCCGGCCCGCGCCAGCTCGAGCGAGAGCCACTCGGTCCTCGGCAGGTACCCCTTGGCGACGACCTCGAGCCACGTCTGGCTCGTCGGACCCGTGAGCTGGAAGGCGCCGATGTCGCTCGTCTGCGTCGTCCCGCTCGACCACGCCACGACGGCCCGCGGAATCGGCGCGCGTGTCACGAGATCCCGCACCACCCCCTCGAGGCGCACGGTAGGCCCCAGCTCGAGCACCACCCCCTCGAGGCTCTGGCCCGGCTCGACGAGGAGCGGGCCGACGACCGGCGAGGCCAACCCGGGCGCCGACGCTGCGAGGAACACGGGCTCTCGCGCGACGCCCGCGATGCGAAAGGCGCCGTCATCGAGCGCCTCGACGGTGAGGGGCGCGGTGGCCTTGAGGGTGACCCTCGCCCCCGCGACGCCGCGCCCGGCGGAGCGCACCACCCCTGAGATGGAGCCGGGCTTCGGCGCCTCGACGCGAACGTCGACCGGGCGCTCGACCGCACCAGGAGCCACGCCTTCGGGAGCAACGGGCCCCCCCGCCTCGGTGTCGGCCTCGACGCTGCGTGCCGCCACGAAGACGGCCACGATGACGAGAACCACCAGCATGAGGAGACCGGCCCGCCGCGCCACGCGCTCCTCTTACCTCGACTCCCTGTGCAGAGAGCGACGGGCTGACCCTTCGGACGGGGCGCCACGCTCACTCCTCGGTCGCGACCGAGGCGACCCCGTGCCGGAAGACGAAGATGCGGTCGGTGCTGGTGCGGTTGTCTGCCGGGAACACGAAGAACCCCGGGCCCCCGGTGCCCTCGTCGGGCGAACGGCCCACCACCTGGCGCCCGTCCTTGAAGGTGACGCGGAGCCGCGCGCCGTCTCCGGGCGAGGGCGTCGCGCCAGCCCCGACGAGGAAGAAGACTGCCTTGACTCGCTCGCTCGCGACCGGGTCGGTCGCCCCGCCCTGCTCGCGGAGCGTGAGCGCCTCGGCGCCGAGGTCGACATCGACGAGCGACCCGCGCCGGAGCTGGCCCTCCATCATGTGCAGGATGACGCGGTGCTCACCGGGGACGACGATGCGCTTGAGGGGCGGCGGCAGCGCCACGCTCACCGGCGCGCCCGGCGCAGGCCCGTCACCCACCTCGCCAGCGGGGGTCGCGGCGCCCTCGCCAGCGGCCTCGTTGGGCACGGGCACCGAGCCACTGCCCTGCTCCGGCCACGAGACCTCCTCGTCGAAGACGACGATCTCTTCGGCCTCGCCTTCGCCCTCGGTGATCTCGAGCTCGAAGACCTCGGGGTCGGGACTGGCCACGGCGGGCGATGGCGCCGGGGGCGGCGAGGACGGGGGCGTTGGCGCGACGGTTGAGGCCTCCCCCCTGGCCTCGTCGGACGCGCCAACGCCAACGGCGCGGCCCGGCGCGTCCCCCGGGGGAGGCTGCGGCGGAGCCGCCGGGGGCACGCGCGGCGGCTCGACGGTCCCGCCCGTCTCGGGCGCATCGCGCCGTTGCGCTGCGGTCGCACGCGATAGCTCGGCCTCGAGCTGCTGCGCACGCGCCTCGAGATCTTCCAGCTGCTTGAGCCGCTGCTCGAGCGCGTCGACGACGTCGGCGAGCCGCTGCCGCTCCGACTCGATGAGCTCGTTCTCGGCGCGAAGCTCGGCCAGCTCGTCAATGGCGGCCGCGCCGCGGCTCGACTGAGCGCTGAGCTGGGCGAGCTCCTGCTGGAGCTCGCCGTACTTCGCGCGGAGCGCCAGCAGCAGGTCCTCGGCCTGCTTTCGCGCCGCGACGGCGACCTCGACGCCGGCTCGCGCCTCTTCACGGCTCGTCGTCAGCTCGGCCTCGAGCTCGGAGACCCGGCGCTGCAGTGCCTCGAGCGCCGCCCTGGCATCGCTCGTCGCGCGAGCTGCCTCGGCGAGGCGTGCGTCGGAGCCCTCGGTGCGCTCGCGCAGCGCCGTCAGCTCGGCCTCGAGCCTGGCCTGGGTCTGCTCGCGCTCATCGCGGGCGCTGGCCGCGCGCGCCTCGACCTCGGCGAGCTGCCGCAGCGCCCCATCGAGCCGCGCGTCGAGGTCGGCGGCGCGGGCCTGGGCCTCGGCCAGCACAGCCGAGGCCGCGGCGCCGGTGGCGTCATGGGCCGCGAGCCTGTCGCGAAGCGCAGACAGCTCGCCCTGCTCGGCGGTCGCGCGCTCCAGCGCGCGCTCCAGCGTGGTCACCTGCCCCCGCAGCACCTCGAGCTCGGCCAGCCCCCGGCGCGACACGTCGAGCTCGGCCTCGAGCTCGGGGACCCGCGCCCGCAGCCGCTCCAGGTCGGCTTCGAGCTGGGCCCGGGCCTCGGCGCTCACCCGGCCCTCGACGTCACCCGCGGCCAACGCCGCGCGGGCCTCGGCGAGCTCACCTCGGCTCTGTACGAGCAGGGCCTCGAGTTCTCCCGCCGCCGTCAGGTGTCGCAGGACCTCGGCGCGGGCGGCCTCGACCGCCTCGCGGACGGTGGCCAGTTCGACCTGCTGGGCCTCGGCCTGGGCCAGCGCGCTCAGGCGCCCGGCATCAGCGGAAGCGGCGGCCTCGATCAGCTCGCGCTCTCTCGCCGCGTGAGCGGCCTCGCCCTCGGCCAGCGCTCGCTCCAGCGCCTGCCGGTGCGCGGTGGCGAGCGCCTCGAGCGAGGCTTCGTGCTGGTCGCGCTGCGCGCCGAGCTCTGCCTCGAGTTGCTCCCGCCGCGCCTCACCGTCGCGGGCGGCGGCCCGCAGGCTCTCGACGAGCCCACCGCTCGCCTCGAGCGACGAGCGCACCTCGGCGAGCTCCCGATGGTGCCGCGCCTCGAGGTCCGTGCGGGCGAGGGCCCACTCGGCGGTCCGCGCCTCGAGCAGGGCGCGGGCCTCGTCGAGCGCGCTGGAGCGCTCAATTCGGGACAGCTCAAGGGCAGCCTCGGCGGCCGCGAGCGCCTGGGCCGCGCCCGTCAACTCGGCGACGGTCTGGGCTCTCGCCCCCTCGATCTCGTCGCGCGCACGGCGGGCGGCCGCGAGTTCGGCGCGCAGCTGCCCCGCCTGCTCCGTCAGCTGCTCCACCTCGAGTTCCCTGGCCTCGACCTCGGCGCCGAGGCGTTGGCTCGTCGCAGCGGCCTTGAGTGCCCCCTCGCGCAGCGCGCGCTCGCGGTCGGCGAGCAGGGCCTCGAGCGACCCGACCTTCTCAGAGAAGGCCTCGAGGCTCGCCTGCCGCTCGGCGAGGTCGCGCGCGAGCGCCTCGCCGCGCCGCTGCAGCTCGGCGTTGGCCATCGCCAGCCCGTCCCGCTCGAGCGCCACCGCGTCGCGCGCGGCCCTCACGGCTTCACGCTCGGCGTCAGAGGCTTCGCGCTGCTCGACCGCCGCGCGACGCTCGCCCGCCAGCGCATCGCAGGCAAGTGCCAGGGTGTCTCGCTCAGACGCCAGGGCGTCTCGAGCGGCGGCGAG